>NZ_SMOA01000021.1 GCF_004353985.1 Paracraurococcus ruber
TCTCGCGGCCTGCCAGGCGCCGCCGGCGCCCACCGCCACGGCCACGCCGGTGCCCGGCGCCAGCGCCGCCGCGCCGGTGGTGCCCGGCACCGCCCGCATCATGGGCGGGTCGAGCAATGCCGACATCCAGCGGATCCCGCAGGGCACCGGCGCGCAGGCGCCGATCGTGCCCGGCACCGGCCGCATCATGGGCGGCATCAGCAATGCCGAGGTGCAGCGGACCACGCCCGGCACCGGCGTGCAGGCCCCCATCGTGCCCGGCACCGGCCGCATCATGGGCGGCATCAGCAATGCCGAGGTGCAGCGCGCCGGCGGCGGCCCGCCCGCCCCGGGCCAGCCGCTGCGCTGAGACCCGCGCGGGAGGGGAGCGAACTCCCCTCCCGCGCCATCCCCCTCCCCTTTTCCGCAGGTCCGCAGGCTGGCACGGCCGGCGCCGCGAAGCGGGCGCCGCGCCCGGAACCACGCCTCCCCGCCTCCCCGGCCGCGCGACGAATCACATGCGGCTGATTTCCGGCGGCGTGATTGGATTTCCGAAACGGCTGACCGGAGGCTTGGGGTGGAACATCCCGGGACGGAGGCACGCAGCGCGTGGCCCCGCGGCCCGGGGATGCCTGCCGCCAGGGTCGGAGATCGGGGGATGGATGGGACGAGCGGAGTGCCGCGGCCGGAACGGCCGGCCGCACCGCGCACGAAGGATGCGCCGCTGCGCGCGGCGCTGGCCAACCGGCGCGGCCGCGCGCTGGACGAAGGCATCGCCGCCGCCTGCTACACGCATGGCGTCCGGCTGGGTCTGGCCGGGGAGCCCCTGCCCGACTGGCTGCCCACCGCGCCACGCTGGGCGCGGGAGGCGCTGGGGACCGGCCATGCCAGCGGCCTGGCGATCCACCGCCGGGAGAAGCGCGGCGATTCGGCCGGCGGCCCGATGCCCTGAGGCTGGCCGCGGAGCCTTGCGCGGAAGCTGCGGCGGCAAGCGCTCGAGCAGATCCCGATCGGGTGGAACCACCTGATCGGGTGGAGATGCTCGTAGATTCCAATGACTAGAGCGGTTGCCGTGCGCCATGGTGAACGGAAACCGCTCCATGGACCCGACGCCGCAGGCCTGTAGCCTTGCCGCGGCCGGGGCGGCTTCGCCCTGGGGGGCCCCCGCCCCGCTCCGCGAGCCGTTCGGGCCGTGTCATCCGGCGGCGCGCCCATCGCCACCGCTCGCCGTCCGGCGCGGCGCGAAGGCGGATCGCGTCGGCGCCTGACACCCGACCCGGGCCTCGGCTGAGGCGGCGCGGGGGCGACCGTCGCCGCCCCCCGGCCTCAGAGCGGGTTGGGCGCCGTCGCGGCGTCGCCCTCATCCGGCATGGCATCGGCAAGGGGATCCACCGGATCATCCCGCCAGCCGGACCGGCGCTCCATGGCCTTGCGAGCGACGAGGGAGGCGCCAACCAGGCCCGCCCCAACGCCGAGGCCGGCCAGGAAGGGGCCGATGCTGGCCAGCATGGCCATGCCGCCCATGGCGGTGCCGGCCATGGTCAGCGGCGCCGCGACCATCGAAAGCGGGCCGGGCAGGCCCGGCGGAGTGCAACGCGGCAGGAACATCGGTCTCTTCCCCTGGGAATGGGCGCGAGGAGGGCCGCCGGCGCCCTGGCCGGGCGGCGACGCCGTGACTCCCCGGCGGGCATCGTCTCGCAACTGCGATCGCTTCGCGGACTCTGAGCAACGCCCTGGAAAGTGGCGCGCCGGGGCGGCGCCGCAACCCCGTGCTCAGCCGGATACCGAGGTCACGTCCCGTCGGGGTTCGCGGTAGGTGAACGCCTCCCCCGCCTCGGCAGCCGCCCCCACCGCCAGCGACAGCACCGCATGGTGCGGCGACAGCGCGCAGGCCGGGTCGGTCGCGGCGGCGTCGCCGGTCAGCGCGAAGGCCTGGCAGCGGCAGCCGCCCCAGTCCCGCTCGGCATGCTCGCAGCCCTGGCAGGGCGCGGGCATCCAGCCGGTGCCGCGGAAGCGGTTGAAGGCCTCGGAGTCCTCCCAGGCCCAGCGCAGCGAGACGTCCCGGACATTCGGGAAGTCGAAGCCCGGCAGGCTTTCCGCGGCATGGCAGGGCAGGACGCGGCCGGCCGGCGAGACCGCCAGGAATTGCCGCCCCCAGCCGCCCATGCAGGCCTTCGGCCGCCTGGCGTAGTAGTCCGGCACGACATAGTCGATGACGAGGCGGCCCTTCAGGTCGCGCCGCGCCGCCTCCACGGTCGCCGTCGCGGCCTCAAGCTGCGCGCGCGTCGGCAGCAGCGCGTCGCGGTTGGCCAGCGCCCAGCCATAGTACTGGACATGCGCCACCTCCAGCCGCCCGGCACCCAGCGCCAGCGCCAGCGCGATCATGTCGGGCAGCCGGTCCAGGTTCTGCCGGTGCACCACCGCGTTCAGCGTCAGCGGCAGGCCGCTGTCATGCACGAGGCGGGCGAATTCCAGCTTCTTCGCGTGCCCGCCGCGATACCCGCCGATGCGGTCGCCCGAGCCCGGCTCGGCATCCTGCACCGAGAGCTGGACGTGCTCGAGCCCGGCCTCGACCAGCGTCTGCAGCTTCGCGTCGCCGGTGAGCACGCCGGAGGTGATGAGGTTGGTGTAGAGCCCGGCCTCGCTGGCCGCCCGCACCAGGTCGGCGATGTCCCGCCGCGCCGTCGGCTCCCCGCCCGAGAGATGCACCTGCAGGCAGCCCAGCGCCGCCGCCTCGCGGAACACCCGCGCCCAGGTGGCGGTGTCCAGCTCCTCCGCCACCCGGGTCAGGTTCACGGGGTTGGAGCAGTAGGGGCAGCGCAGCGGGCAGCGATGGGTGAGTTCGGCCAGCAGCGCGAGCGGGGCAGCGGGGGGCGTGCTCATGCCGCACCATATGGGGTGGCGGGCGCCGCAAGCCCGCCCCGGCATCGCGCGGGAAGCGTCATGCGACGACCACCCCCTTGGCGGCCAGGTCGTCCAGCATGGCGACGACATCCGCCAGGATCTCCTCCCGCGGCGCGGCGAAGCGGGCCGCGAGGTCGTCCACCATCGCATCGACGCTGCGCGCGCCATCCACCAGGCGCAGCACCTCCAGCGCGATCTCGTCGGGGACGAACATCCGCTCCGGCCCCATGACGATCCATTGGCCGCGCGCCTTGTCCTCCCGCAGCTTCATGCCGCGGCCGAGGCGGGGCACGCTGGCGCCGGCGAGGCTCACGGCACCCCGACGGCGGAGGTCAGGGCGGCGCCGTCCGGCCGCCAGGCGCCGGGCGGGACATAGCCCGGCTCGACATAGGCGAAGTGCAGCGCATCCAGCTGCGCCCAGAGCAGGTCGCATTTGAAGCGCAACGCGTCCATCACCTGCTCCTGCTCCGCCCGCGTGCGCGCATGCGCCTTGACGTAGCCGAGGGCGAATTCGACGTCCTGCGGCGCCTGGGTCAGCCGCGGGGTGAAATAGGCCAGCGTCCGTTCCGACACGAAGTCGTAGTTCCGCAGCATGCCGGAGACGCGCTGCGAGATGATGTCCGGCGAGAACATTTCCGTCAGCGACGACGCCACGGCTTCCAGCACGGACCTTGATTTCACGAAATTCACATATGCATCCACGGCGTGCCGCGTCCCCGGCAGCAGCCCGCGCAGCGAGGTGACGTAGTCGCGGTCGAGGCCGAGCCCGTCGGTCAGGATCAGCCAGCGCTCGACGCCGCCCGGCTTCTCGCCGTCGCCGTCATGGTCGACGATCCGCCGCCGCCATTCCCGCCGCAGCTCCGGCGTCGGCAGCCGCCCCAGCACCGCCGCATCCTTCGCCGGGATGCTGGCCTGGTAGTAGTAGCGGTTCAGCGCCCAGGCCTGCACCTGCGGCCGGGTCAGCTTGCCGCCATGCAGCAGGTGATGGAACGGGTGGTGGATATGGTAGCGCTCCTCGCCGATGGCGCGCAGGCGGCGCTCCAGCTCCTCGGGCGGCAGCAACTCGCTCTCCGTCACGGGCTGACCTCCATGCCGTCCCAGGCGACCTCCCAGCCCGCGGCCTCGGCCGCCGCGCGTTCCGGGCTGTCCGCCAGCAGGACCGGGTTGGTGTTGTTGATATGGACCAGGATGCGGCGCCGCACGCCGAGGCCGGCGAAGGCGGCGATGGTGCCCTGCGGCCCGTCGATGCTCATATGCCCCATGCGCGCGCCGGTCTTCGGCCCGGCGCCGGCGCGGATCATCTCGTCGTCCCGCCACAGCGTGCCGTCGAAGAAGACGCAGTCCGCGCCCTCCAGCCGCGCCGCCAGGTCGGGCGGCAGGGCGGCGCAGCCGGGGATCCAGTACAGCGACCGGCCACCGGCCGCGACGCGCAGGCCGATCGTGTCGCCGTCATCGGCCCGGCCCGGGTCCTCGCCCGTCGGCGCCTCCAGGAAGAGCGGCACCTTGCCGGGCACCGCGAAGGCCTCGACCTCCAGCCCCAGCGGCGCGCCTTCGGCATCCGCCAGCGCCAGCGGCCGGTCGAGCGGCAGCGCGCGGCGCGGCACGATGGCCGGGTTCACCGCCTGGAAGATCGGGTTGGCGTCCAGCACCGCCAGCGCCCGGTCGGCGCCATAGAGCGCGAAGGCATGCCGTTCCCGCAGCGTCAGCAGGCCGGCGATGGTGTCCACCTCCGCCCCCGTCAGCACCACGGCGCTGATGGGCGAATGCCGGATGGCGCCCGCCGGCGGCCGCGGATGCAAGGCGGGGGTGGCGATGATCTGCTGCCGCAGGTCGGGCGCGGCGTTCAGCAGCACCCAGCGCAGGCCATCGGCCGAGACGGCCAGGGAGGCCTGGCTGCGCATCGGCGCGGCGGGGTCGCCGGCCAGGGCCCGGCGGCAGCCCGGCCCGGCCGAGTTCCATTGCGGGAAGCCGCCGCCGGCGGCGGCGCCGAGGACGATGGCGCGCAGCATGCCCGGACCCTCAGGCGATGCGCGGGCGGGCGGCGCGGCGGGCCATGCGTGTCTCCTCCTCCGGCCACTGCGGGCCTTGCGGCGGGGAGACTAGGGCGGCGCGGCGGCCGCGGCCAACCCCGCCCTTGGTCCGGTCCGGCCGGGGCATGAAAAACCCCGCCGCCGGCATCCCGGCAGCGGGGCTTCCCGTCGGCGGCACCGGCCCAAGGGGGGCCGGCGAGCCCGTCAGCCGATGTCGGCGCAGGCGTAGCTGTTGATCTCGAGCGCGAGGGAGACTTCCGTGACGCGCGGCTTCTTCCAGGCCATGGGGTCCTCCGTGACGGCGGTGATCGCCTGCTGTCATAGTGGGGGGCCGCCGCCGCCAGATCAAGCGAAGCCTGCAGGCCGCCGGCGCCGCCCCGCCCCGCATCCTTGAACCCGGCCGGCGCCGCGCCTAAGCAGTCGGCGCGGCCCGGCGCGGCCCGGCGCGCCCGGCGGCCAGCCTGCCCGGGAAGGCCCGGCGGCTCCCCCGCCGACCACACGCAGAGCCGATCACACGAACAGGAGAGACGCATGGCCTACCGGGTCGCGGTCGTCGGCGCCACCGGCGCGGTGGGGCGGGAGATCCTGAAAACCCTGGCGGAGCGGGACTTCCCGGTGCGGGAGGTGGTGGCGCTCGCCTCCGGCCGCTCCGTCGGGATCGAGGTCTCCTTCGGCGAGAAATCGGTGCTGAAGGTCCAGGCGCTGGAGCGCTTCGACTTCAAGGGCACCGACATCGCGCTGTTCTCCCCGGGCGCCAGCGTCTCCGCCGTGCATGCGCCGCGCGCCGCCGCCGCCGGCTGCGTCGTCATCGACAACACCAGCCAGTTCCGCATGGAACCCGACGTGCCCCTGGTGGTGCCGGAGGTGAACCCGCAGGCGCTGAAGCGCTTCGAGAAGCGGCGGATCATCGCCAACCCGAACTGCTCCACCATCCAGATGGTGGTCGCCCTCAAGCCGCTGCACGACATCGCCCGCGTCAAGCGGGTGGTGGTCGCCACCTACCAGTCGGTCTCCGGCGCGGGGAAGGAGGCGATGGACGAGCTGTTCAACCAGACCCGGTCCATCTTCGTGAACGACCCGACGGTGCCGGAGCAATTCCCCAAGCCCATCGCCTTCAACTGCATCCCGCATATCGACCGCTTCCTCGACGACGGCGCGACGAAGGAGGAATGGAAGATGGCGGCGGAGACGCGGAAGATCCTCGACCCCGACATCGCCGTCATCGCCACCTGCGTCCGCGTGCCGGTCTTCATCGGCCATGCCGAGGCGGTGCATGTGGAGTTCGAATCCCCCATCACCGAGGAACAGGCGGAGGAGGCGCTGCGCGACGCCCCGGGCGTCCAGCTGGTCGACAAGCGGGAGGACGGCGGCTACGTGACCCAGGTGGATGCGGCCGGCGAGGATGCGGTCTATGTCAGCCGCCTGCGCCAGGACCCGACGGTGCCGCATGGCCTGGCCTTCTGGTGCGTCGCAGACAACCTGCGCAAGGGCGCGGCACTGAACGCGGTGCAGATCGCCGAGGCGCTGCACGAACAGGGCCTGATCCAGCCGCGCCGCTGACGGGCGCGGGAGGCCGCTTCACGTTCGGGATGGATGCCTCCCGCCCCCGCCGCCCAGGGCCTATGTTGCACCGCAATGCAGGGCGCCGCCTGGCGCGCCTGCCCGAGCGGAGCCCGACCCGATGCGCCGTGCCGGCCCCCTTCCCGCGGTCCTGGCGCTGGTGCTGGCCGCCCTGCTGGTGCCGGTGGCCATCACCCATCTGCCGCCGCTCTACGACTACCCCAACCATCTCTCGCGGCTCTGGCTGATCGGCGGCGGGGCGGCCACGCCGCCGCTGTCCGGCATCTACGCCGTGGAATGGTCGGCGCTGACCAATATCGGCATCGACCTGCTGGCGGTGCCGCTGACCCGGATCTTCCCGGCCGAGGCGGTGGCGAAGCTCTATCTCGGCCTCGGCATCGTCCTGGTGCCGCTGGGCGCGGCGCTGCTGCACCGGGCGCTGCATGGCCGGCTGCACTGGTGGTCCCTGGCCTTCCCGGTGCTGGTCTGGAACGGCGCGGTGCTGGCGGGCTTCCTGAATTTCCAGATCGCCATGGGCCTCGCTTTGGTCTTCGCCGCCGCCGATCCCTGGCTGGCGCGGCGCGGCCAGGCGGCGCTGCTGCCGGCGCGGGCGCTGGCCGCGGCGCTGCTGGTGGTGGTGCACCTGTTCGGCCTGGTGTTCTATGCCGCCCTGCTCTGCGGCCTGGCGCTGGGACCGGACCTGCGGGCGCTGCGCCACCGCGCCGGGCTGCGCGCCGCGGCGCTGCGCCTGTTGCCGGTGGTCGGCCTGGTGGTGCTGGTGCTGGGCGCCTTCCTGCTGACCGCCCCCGCCCTGCCGGGCGCGCATGCGGCGGCGAATGCCGGCTCCGTGCTCGGCGACATCCGCGCCGGGCTGGAGACGCTGTTCGCCCGACACAAGCTGAAATCGGCGCTGTCCTGGATCTGGACCTACCACCTGCCGACGGATGCGGCGGTGCTGCTGCTGCTGGCCGTGCCGCCGGCGCTGGCCCTGTGGCGCGGCCGGCTGCATGCGCATGGCGGGCTGCTGCTGGTGGCGCTGGCGCTGGTGCTGCTGTTCCTGGTCACGCCCTTCCGGCTAGCCGGCACCTTCTGGGTGGACCGCCGCTTCGCCTATATGGCGCCCTTCGTGCTGGCGGTGGCGCTGCGGCCCGAGGTGCCGGCGGCGCTGCTGCGGCCGGCCGCGACGCTGCTGCTGGCGCTGGGGCTGGGCCGCGCCGGCTTCATCGGCCTGGCCTGGCAGGCGCGGCAGGCGGATGTGGCGGCGGTGGAGCGCGTGCTGGCGCTGGTGCCGCCGGGCGCCGCCATCCTGCCCTTCACCCATGTGCCGCCGCCGCGCGACTACGGTCCTTTCGGCCGGCATTTCAGCGGCGGCGAGCCGAGCTACGGCCACTACCCCACCATCGCAATCCGCACCCGCCAGGCCTTCGTGCCGACGCTGTTCACCGCCCGCGGCAAGCAGCCGCTGCGCGTGCTGCCGCCCTGGAACGGCATCGCCGTGCCAGAGGGCTGGCTGGTGACGCCGAACATCCTGGCGGATGCGGAGTTGCAGCGCCGCATGGGGTGGGAGGCGCCCTATGCCCGGCTCTGGCGCGAGCGCTTCGACTACATCCTGGTGGTGAATGCCGACATGCCGGACCATTACGGCCCCTTCCGGCCGCCGGAGGGCGTGGCGCTGCTGGCCGACGCGGGCTTCGCGCAGCTCTGGCGCATCGACCGCAGCCCGCCGGCGGCGACCGCTGCGCGGGAGTGAGGCTCAGCCGCCGGCGCGACGGCCCGGCGGCACATCCTGGTCGTTCGCCGCCACCACCTCCAGCCCGCGCACAGCGTCCCAGACCTCCCGCTGCATGCCGGGGGCGAGGCCGCTGAACTCCATGGGCAGGCGGTGGTCGGCGCCGCCCGCCACCACGCGGTCGATGAGGAAGAGCGGCCGTGCCTTGGCTTCCTGGAACAGGCGGCCGACATATTCGCCCTGGATGCCGAGCACGATGAGCTGCACCGCGCCGAAGACCACGATGGCGGTCATGGTGCTGGACCAGCCGATGACGGTCGCCCCCAGCACCCATTGCCACAGCGTGTAGAGCAGCAGCAGCAGGCCGAGCCCGGCGGCGATCAGCCCGAGATAGGTGGCGTAGCGCAGCGGCCCGACCGAGAAGCTGGTGATCGCATCCACCGCGAACTGGATCATCTTGCGCAGCGGGTACTTGCTGTGGCCGGCGAAGCGCGACTGCCGTTCGTATTGCAGCGCCACCTGCCGTCCGCCCACCCAGCTGACCAGCCCGCGCAGGAAGCGCTGCCGTTCCGGCATCGCCACCAGCACGTCCACCACGCGGCGGCGCATCAGCCGGAAATCGCCGGTGTCGCGCGGGATCGGCACGGCGGCCAGCCGCGACAGCAGCCGGTAGAAGGCGAAGGCGGTGGCCTTCTTGAACCAGGTCTCGGCATGGCGGGCGGTGCGCTGGCCGAAGACCACGTCCGCGCCCTCGTCCATCCGGGCCATCATCGGCGCCAGCAGCTCCGGCGGGTCCTGCAGGTCGGCGTCGATCAGCATCACCCGGCCGCCGCGCGCCAGCGCCAGGCCGGCGCTGGCCGCCAGCTGGTGGCCGTGGTTGCGCATCAGCCGCACGCCGACGACATGCGGGTCCTGCCGCGCGATCTCCTCGATCAGCCCCCAGGTCCCGTCGCGGGACCCGTCATCCACCAGCACGATCTCGAAGCTGTCGCCGCAGCTCCCGCGTGCCGCGGCGGCGGCGCGCTGGTGGAATTCGCGGAGGCATTCCGCTTCATTGTAGCAGGGGGCGACGATGCTGACGGCGGGAGCCCCGCCGGATGTGCTGCTGCTGTCCATGCGCCTGCGACCGATGCCGCACAGGCGATAGGATCGGCGCCGCCGCCGGGCAATGCACGTTGCCCGGCGCGGCGCCGGCCCGTCAGAAGATCCAGTCGGCGCCGGGCGCCGGGGCGGGCGCCACGACCGGGTTGCGGGCCAGTAGGACCAGGTCGTCCACCGACCAGCCGCCGGACTGCCCGACCAGCGACCCGAAGGTGATCCGGTCCGCGCCGGCGGCGGCGAAGGCGGCGAAGAAGCCGCCGGCATCGAAGCCGCCGGCCGCGCCGTTCACCAGCACCGTGCCGGCGCGGAAATCGACCTTCACCGCCGTCCCGTCCGCCAGGTCGCCCAGCACCAGCTCCCCGGCCGAGGCATCCTGCACGAAGCCGCCGCGCGCCGCGCCGTTGGTGTCGCGCATCGTCACGCCGTCGCTGTCCAGCACTACGCCGACCGCGCCGCCGGTGGTGCGGACGACGAAGCTGGCGGCATCCAGCGTGCGGCCCTGCTGCAGGGCGAAGCCGATGCTCTCCCCGCCGTTCAGCCGCTGCGCATTGCCGCCCAGGTCCCAGCCGGTGCCGCCGAGGAAGCCGAAGCCGAGCGGGCCGGAGAAGGTGACGAAATTCGCCGGGCCGTCGCCTTCGGTCACCGCCGGTGCCAGGATGTTCGGGTTGGCCGGGCCGAGGCCGGTGATGACGACCGGGTCGTCCGCCGCATCCAGCGTGCGGGTCACGTCGCTGATGCGGCCGCCGCCCGCCATGTCCGCCAGGTTCGCCGCCACCACGCCGGGGCCGACGCGCAGGTCGCCGGTGCTGTCCGCCCGGCCGGTCTGCGCGCCGTCGATGCCGTCCGACAGGTCGATGCCCAGCGCGGTGACGGCCGGGGCCTTGCCGCGGAAGGCCAGCAGCTGCTGCCATTCGCTGCCGGTGAAGTCCAGCACCGCCGGCCCGCCGCCCTCATAGCCGGGCACGGTCTTGGCCGGCAGGCTGCGGGTGGCGAGTTGCGCCGCGTCCGTCACCGCCTCGAATTGCGGGCCGGTGCTGCCGCCATTCTCGAAGCCGACGGCGCGGATGCCGAACCAGAGCTGCTCGACCGCGAAGGGCACTTCCTGCACCGGCAGAACGATGGTCGGCTGGTCTTCCGGCAGGGTGCCGCCATCGACCGTCACATCCACCTTCTCGACCCGGTCGCCGTCATCCTTGAAGTCCTGCGGCGCCTTGACGTCGATGTTGCGCTTCGTCGGCCCGTCCGGGTCGAACACGATGGTCACCGGCCTGCCGGGGCCGTTGCCCAGGTCGATGCCGTCGGTCGGGTCCAGCGTGACCGTGACCGGCGCGTCCAGCCGGCCGCCGGGCGGCACCGTCACCTCCACATGCAGCGTGCCGGTGCCGCCTTCCTTCAGCGGGCCTTCCGGGCTGCGGATGATCACATCCGGCTTCCAAAAGCCCTTCAGGCTGCCGCCGCGCACCAGGATGGCGCTGTCCAGCAGCGCGTCGCGCACATCCTCCACCTCGATCCGCAGCTCGTTCACCTCCCCGGCCTTCACCGGGGCGACGAAGCGCAGCACCTTGCTGTAGGCATCGGCGCGGGTCTCCGCCGCGGCCGGGCCGGTGCCGACCGGGTTCAGCACCAGGTCGCTGCCGCGCTGCGGGCTGCTGCCGAACAGGTTGAGGTAGCTGAGCGCGATGCCCTGCCCACCGGGCGGGGCATAGAGGTTGTCGATGGTGGCGAAGGACCCGTCGCTGAGCCTCGCCAGGTTGGCGCCGTTCACCTTGATGCGGAAGCTGTCGTTGAAGCCGGACTGCGCCCATTCCGTCAGCTCCTCCGTCGCCAGCGCGAATTCGAAGGCGATGGCGTTGACCGAGGCATCCGGGGTGAAGCGGTAGACCAGCGCGGTGCTGTCGCCATCGAGGCCCGGCAGGCCGAGATCGGTGCTGAGATCGGCCTTCGGCGCGAGCCGGTTGGAGGACGCGGTGATGCCGGCCGAGAGCTGTTCGCCGGCGCCGCCGAATTCCACGGCGTAGAGGTAGAGCGGCCCGTCGCCGGGCAGCGCCGCCTTCAGGTCGAAGCCGATCGACCCGCCATCGCCGAGGGTGAGGGCGCCGAACCCGCCGGACCCGTCGACCGCCAGCGGGTTGCGGCCATCGATGGCATCGAGCGTCGCCTGGGCGAAGACCGGCAGGCCGTTGAGCGCGCCGAGCAGGTCGCGTGCATTGATGAAGTCGCCCGGGCCGCTGGTGGGCCGCTGGGTGCCGGGGATGAATCGCACATTCGCGGCGTCGAAGGCGAAGGCGTCGAGCCGCGGCAGGCTGCCGAGATCCGCCACCGAGGCGAGGTTGACGCGGCTGAGGAAGACCGCGTCGAGGTCGAAGCCGCTGGCGATGCCGTTGGCGCCGCCGCTGCCGGCGCTCTGGTCCTTCAGGATCAGCGAGTTGAGGTCGAAGCCGAGGCTCGACAGGTCCGCCTTGAACAGCCGCGCGGCCTGCGCATTCGCGGTGGTGATGTCGCCGACCAGGGTGAAGGGGCGGTTCACGCTCTGGATGGCGCTGGTGCCGCCATCCTCCTCGTTCGGCCCGGCCAGGTCGGCGACCCGGCCGGTGGAGAGCACGATGCCGGAGCCGAGGCCGAAGGGATCGCCGTCGAAGGTGCCGAAGGCAATGGAGCTGCCTTCGAGGAGAAGCTGGCCACCGCCGATGCCGGCCGCGCCGCCGGCGAAGAGCGCATCGCGCAGCACCGTCGTGTCGCCGGTCTGCGTCACCCAGGCGGCGGGGGCGGCGCTGGCCGCCAGGGCGGCGCGGCCCGCCGGGGACGGGGCGGGCGCGATCGGCGCCGCGCCGGGCTCCAGCGGCGTGTCGAAGCGCGCATCGGCGATCGCCAGCTCCGCCGAGACGGCGACGCCATCGGTGTTCAGCGCGCCGCGCTGCGCCGTGGTCAGCAGGGAGTCGAGCGTGCCGTAGCGGATATAGGGCGCGGTCAGGCTGAGCCCGGTGACGCCCTGGATCTCGGCGATGAGCTCATCGGCCGCCGAATTCACCCCGATCTCGAACCCGCTGCCGAAGCCGAGGCCGTCCCGCAGATAGAGGAAGGTGGAACCGCCCTGCTCGACCAGCCGGTAGTTGGCGGCAGTGCCCCCCAGCTGCAGCCGGTCGCCCTCCGCCACGTCGAAATCGGTGACGACGGCGCGGTTGTCGGTGGAGAAGAAGCTGCTGAAGATCGACCCGTCGCTGTCGGTGTAGAGCACCACCGGGCTGGCCGAGAAGAACCGGTCGAAGCCGAGGACGAAGGTATCCGCATCCGCGCCGCCGGTCAGCCGGTCCACCTCCCTGACATCGGTGATGGTGTTGTTGGCGAAGCTGCGGATGGAGGTGACCGCGCCGCCGATCAGGATGTCGCTGCCGGCGCCGCCCAGCAGCGTATCGCTGCCGGTCTTGCCCCAGAGCAGGTCGTCGCCGTCGCGCCCTTCCAGGATGTCGGCGCCGCGGCGGCTGGCCGTCCCTTCCTCGAACCCGCGGTCGCGGCCGAGCAGCAATTCGGTGCCGGCCAGGATATCGCCGAAGCCGGTGCCAATGACCGACAGCCGCTCGATATTGGTGAAGGTGACGCCATCCGGGCCGACCACATAGGTGCCCGAATTGGTCTCGAGCGGCACCTCGACCTGGCCGGCCTCGGAATCCGGGTTCCCGGTGAGGAAGAAGTAGGGCGTCGTGCTGATGCCGGTGCGGCCGATGGCGGCCTGCTCCGCGCCGCTGTAGTCCAGCACCAGCAGGTCGCCCGGGTTGCGCAGGATGAACGCACCATCCTCGCCGTCGAGGAAGCCGAGGAAATTGCTGTCGCCTTCCGGCAGCGCCTCGGGGCCGAATTCCAGCCCGCCATCGACGAAATCCGTCCCCAGCCCGGGGCGGATCTCGTCGACGCCGGCGCCGGTGGAGATGATGTTGTCCACCCGGCCCTGCTGCTCGACCAGGTCGTCGCCGAAGCCGGTGGCGATGGCGATGGCGCCGAGGACCTCGAAATTCCGCACCACTGTGCCGTTGGCCAGCAGCAGGTTCACGCCGTTGAACTCGGCCGTGCCGTCGGTGCCCACCAGGATGATGTCCTGGAAGGACTGGCCGGCGGAGAAATGCAGCAGGTCGATGCCGCGGCCGCCATCGAGGAAACGCACCACCTCCGGCGCGAAATCGGTCAGGGTGCGGCTGAGCGTGGTGCCGGACCCGACGGTGTCATTGCCCGCGCCGGCCAGCACCTGGTCGGACCCGGTGCCGGCCAGGACGAAGTCGTCGCCGTCCTGCGTCACCACCACATCGTCGCCGCTGCCGGCGAAGACCTGGTCGGCGACGCGAGTGCCGACGACGCTCAGGGATTCGATGTTGGAGAACACGACGGCGTCGAACAGCCCGTCGCCGCGACCCCGGACGATGAAGCCGGGGGCAAGGAAGCTGGTGGAATAGCCGCCGAACAGCCCGCCGCCGGTATCCTCGACCGAGTAGTCGATGAACATCCGGTCGTTGCCGCCGAGGCCGTCGACCACGTCGCCGAACACCGCGGTGCGGCTCAGCCCCGGATAGATCCAGTTGCTGCCGTCGTCGCCGACCAGGACATCGCTGAAGCCGGAGCCGTAGAGATCCTCGACCGAGAGGAAGGTGTCGCCCTGCGCATCGGCGAAGGCGCCGGTATTCGCCGCCAGGTTGACCGAGACCGCGCCGGGCGATTCGCGGTAGTCGGCGGCGTCGAAGCCGGCGCCGCCCGACAGGGCATCCGCCCCGGCATTGCCGGCCAGCGTGTCGTTGCCGCCGCCGCCCGCGATCAGGTCGCTGCCGCCGCGGCCCCAGATGCGGTTGTAGCCGGCATCGCCCGCCAGCTGGTCGCCGGAATTGGTGCCTTCCAGGTCCTCGATGCTGCTGTACTCGGGCCGGTCGACCAGGACCGGCCGGCCGAGCGTGTCGATCCCCGGCACCTGCGCCCGGGTCACCGGGTCGGCGCCGCCCGGCAGCCCGTCCAGCCGCGCCACGACGCCGCCATCCGCCTTGCGGATATAGCTCAGCAGGTCGCGCTCGGCGCTGCCCAGCAGCCCGCCGCCATTGATCTCTACGGCGCCGCCGAAGGCGTAGATGGTGTCCGCCCCCTCCCCGCCGCGCAGCCTGTCTGCCCCGCCGCCGCCGGTCAGGACATCATTGCCGAACCAGCCATCCAGGATGTTGTCGGCGCCGTTGCCCGTCAGCTCGTCGTCCCAGGCGGTGCCGGCGACATTCTCGATGCTGAGGTAACGGTCGCCCTGGGCATGGCCGTCCCAGCCGCGGCCCTGCGCCAGGTCGACGCGGACGCGATAGTTGCTCTCGAAATAGGCGGTGGAATCGGTGCCGCCATCGCCCTGCAGGTTGTCAGCCCCCGCGCCGCCCTGCAGCTGGTCGTCCAGCCCGCCGCCATAGAGCAGGTCGTTGCCGTCGCGGCCATTCAGCCGGTTCACCGCATTGGCGGCGCCGAACACCGTGTCGTCGAAATTGGTGAGGATGAACTCCTCGGCATTGCGGATGACGTCGCCCTGCGCGTCGCCGAGCTGGCCGATGAAGGTGTTGTTCGGCCCCGGCTGGGCCAGCAGGCGCACGCCGGTCGGGCTGTTCTCGTAGCTGACCTGGTCGAAGCCGTCGCCGGCATCCAGCAGGTCGGCGCCGGCGCCGCCCTCGAGCAGGTCGTTGCCCTCGTCGCCGAAGATCTCGTCATTGCCGGCATTGCCGTAGAGCCGGTCGTCGCCGGCCGGGCCGGCGCCCAGGTCGCCATGCAGGGTGTCGTTCCCCGCGCCGCCCACCACCAGGTCGCCATCGGCGCCGCCGGCCAGGTCGGCATTCACCGTCACATCGGCCGAGACCACCACATAGTCCCGCCCCGCCCCCATGCGGGCGAGGATCAGCGTCGGGTCGGGCTTGCCGCCGAGCGCGGCGCCGAAGGCCTTGGTGAGGGTATAGGCCTCCACCGCCAGCGCGCCGGGGATGCGGTTGCCATCGGCATCCACCGCATAGCCGACCCGGAAGCTCTCGTCGCCATCGGTGCCGGCGACGTCGTTGATCTGCCGGAAGCCGGCGCGCTCGCCGGCATTCAGCGCCAGGGTGCCGGCCGGCACGCCGCTGGCATCCGGGCCCAGCGTGGCCAGGTCGGTGTCCGGCTGGGTGGTGGGCGGCGGGCAGCCGAATTCGAAGGTGGCCAGCGTCACCTCGGCCAGGGTGAAGCGCGCGGTGGTCGAGAAGAAGCCGAGGTCGATGGTGAAGGCAGCGAAGATCTCGGCGGAGAATTTCCCCTTGATCGGGTCGAAGACGCAGTCGCCCAGCAGCTGCTCGAGATACAGCTTGTTGTCGGCGCCGTCGAAGAAGGCCTCCAGCCCGGATTTCAGGCCGCCGCCCACCTCGACCGAGGCGATGCCGATGCTGATGGCGGCCGAGGCGTCGATGCCGACGGTGATGGTCGCCGCCGGCTCGAACCCGCCCTCGGGCTTCGCCTTGGTGGTGAAGTAGAAGCCCTTGGCGAGGTCGCCGGTCGCCAGCCCGCTGCTGTCATAGCCGATGTCGAAATCCACCAGCCCGGAGAAATTGCCGCCGAGCTTCAGGCCGATGGGACCGACGATGGGGAAGAAGAAGCTGAAATCGCCGCGCACCGGCAGCGACGGCACGTCATAGGTAATGAGGTCGACCGTGCGATTGCCGGTCAGCAGGTCGACGATCGTCTCCGGCTTCGACAGCAGCGGGATGGTGACGCCCGCATCCGACAGGAAATCCACCAGCGGCTGGGTGGCGCCGAGGCCCGGGCGGGTGCCCGGCACGCCGGTCAGCTGGTCCTTCGCGGCATCCCGCACCGCGCTCAGCGGGTCCGTCGCCGGCGGGGTATAGGCCGGCGCCGGCGGCGCCCCGGCCGGCGCGAGGCCCGGCGCCCCCCTGGCCCCGGCACCGCCGGTCAGGACGATGTCGCCGAGGTCGATCTTCGTCCCGTCGCCGCCGCCGGCCTGCTTGAAGCCGTCGATGTAGCCGAGCGCGGTGGCGAAGGCGTTCAGCGGGTCCTTCAGGTCGGGGAAGCGCGTCGCCACCAGGTCCAGCAGGGTGATGGTGCCATCGCCCTCGCCGCCCTTGCCGCCGATATTGTCGAAGACCGGCCGCAGGCCGAGCAGGCCGAAGCCGTCATCGACGATCGGCAGCTTCGCCGTCACCGCATCGATCAGCGGGCCGATCGGGAAGGTGTCCAGCACATCGGCGATGGGGTCGAGCACGCCGCCGAGGAACTTGAACAGCCCGCCGAGGTCGAGCGTGATGTCCTGCAGTTCGACCGTCGGCGCGGCCTTGTCCGGGCCGAGGAAGTCGTAATCGACCACCAGGTCGGTGCTGATGGTCGGCAGGATGTCGGCGGCCAGCTTGGTGGTCAGGCCGACATCCAGCGCCACCTTGTCGTCCAGCACGGTGGTCGAAGTGGCGGCGTCCAGCGCGCCGGTGGCGAAGGTGATGTCGGCGCCCGCAGTGATCTCCGGCGCTGCCGGCCCGGGCGGCGTGGCGACCGAGACGCTGAGGACCGCGAGCTTCGCCTCCGCCGCAAGGGTGATATCGGCCGCGAGGTCGACGGAAAGCTGCGGCGCATCCGCCTTGACGACGGTGACCTCGTCCGTCGCCGGGTCGTAGCGCAGGACGAGGTCGAGGCCGGCGACGACCGCGGTGTCCACCTTGCCCGAGGCATCGAAGGACAGCAGGCCGCCGAGGTCGAGCGAGGGCAGCGCCTGCTGCGCCAGCGGGATGCTGTCCCTGGCCTTCAGCGTCACGGTGACGCTGCCGTCGCCGGCCAGCGTGGCGGCGACGCCGAGATCGGCACTGTCGACGATGTCGTCGAGGGCGGTGACCAGCGCGGCATCCGCCGCATCCCCGGCCGCGAGGGGCGCGAGGGCGGTGGAGATCGCGCCCTGCAGCTCGTCGAAGACCTTGCCGGCGACCAGCCCCTGCAGGACCGGCGCGCCGTTCAGCAGCGGCAGGTCGATGCCGGTGAGCGTGCCGATCGCCGTCCCGGCCAGGGTGGCGAAGACCGAGTCGAGCTGCGTGCGGAAGTCGCCAATCGTTGCGGTCAAGCAAAATCTCCCCGGGCGTCGGTCTGCAATGCCGTATTGGCGCAAATCAAGGTCGGGGCCGCGATCGCTGCGGGTCCTGGCCTCCACCAGACCCTATCGAACAGTTAATAAACTCGATGTGTCAAGCAACTCACGGGCGATATCGGGCGGTCCGGGTACACCCGCCGGGCCGAACCGGCGGGTGTACACCCAGGCATGACGCGGTTCAGCGACCGGCCGGCTTGATGTCCATGGCATAGGTCTCCTCGTCCGCGCGGCCGCGCGCCATGTCCACGCGGTCCTTCCGCAGCGCCCAGGCGCTGGTGATGGAGGCGAGCGGCAGTGCGATCCGTTCCCGGTTGAACAGCGCCCCCACCTGCTGCAGCAGCGCGCGGCGCTTGGCGTCGTCCAATTCGACCGACGCGGCCTGGATCAGCCGGTCCATCTCCGGGTTCGAGTAGCCGTGCCAGTTGAAGGCGCCGAGGCGAAGCTGCGGGTTGTTGGTATGGGCGTTCGAGGAATAGGTGTAGTTCGCCTCCCCCGTCAGGGTGCCCCAGCCGGCCATGATATTCGACAGCTCCCCGCGCGTGCGCTGCGGGAAGATGACCGCGGCGGGCTGGCCGGCCGCCTGCACCTCCAGCCCGATGCGGGCCAGCATCTGCGCCATGGCGGTGCCGACGCCGCGGTCGCCCGGCAGCCGGTCATTGGTGAAGTTCAGCGCCATGCGGAAGCCGTTGGGGAAGCCCGCTTCGGCCAGCAGCGCCCGGGCGCGCTGGATGTTGGGCGTGGGGATCGGCTGGTTGGGGATGAAGCCGAAGATGGTCGGCGTGACCATCTGGCCCTGCGGCGTGCCGAGGCCTTCCATCGCCACCTCCGCCAGCGCGCGGCGATCGATGGCGAGGTCGATCGCCTCCCGCACCCGCGGATCGCGATAGGGGTTGCTGGCAAGGCGGGAGCCATCCTTCGCCGTCACCTGCGGCGTGGTCTCGCGGAAGTCGAAGCCGAAATTGAAGACATAGACCGTGTCGGCCTTCACCACGCGGATCGCCGGGTCGCGTTCCAGGGTCGGCACGTCGGCCGCCGGGGCACGGACGATCATGTCCACCTGGCCAGTGCGCAGCTGGGCGACGCGTGCCGCCTCGTTCGGGATCTCCCGCCGCACATGCCGCGCCCAGGGCTGGCGGCCGCCCCAGTAATTGTCGTAGCGCTCGGCCACGAATTGCTCCCGCGGGGTCCAGGAGACGAAGCGGTAGGGCCCGGTGCCGATGGCGGCGCGGCCGGTGTTGAAGGCCTCGTTGCTCGTCTCCGGCGTCAGCCCGGCGGTGATGCTGGCCTTGGTGACGAAGACCCGGATGAAGTCGTTGGGCAGGGTGGGCGCCGGGCCGTCGGTGACGATGTGGATGGTGTGCGGGTCGATGATCCGCACCTCCTGCACGCGCCGGACATAGATCCGCGTCGGGTTGGGGCCGGACAGCACCTGCATCCGCCGGATGGAGGCGGCGACATCCTCCGCCGTCATCGCCGCGCCGTCATGGAAGGTGACGCCCTGGCGCAGCCTGAATTCCCAGGTGGTAGGGTCCAGCACCCGCCAGGATTCGGCGATGCCCGGCAGGATCTCGAGCTCGGGGCCGGAGCGCGTCAGCGTGTCGAAGACATGGGTCAGCGTCTCGGCATGGGTGCCCGTCGCGGTGAAATGCGGGTCGATGGATTCCGGGCCGGCGCGGACGCCGATCGTCAGGGTCTGGGCGGCGGCGGGCCCCGCCAGCAGCAGGGCCGCCGCGGCGGCCAGGGTCGGTCGGCTCGTCTCTCGGCGCATCGCGATGCACTCCCCCGATTTCATTGCCGGGCATCTGAGAACGGCTTGCGCGGGCTGTCCATGGCCGGATACTGCGACGGATGCTCGGTTTCCTGATCCAGCGCCTGCTGCAGGCCGCCCTGGTGATGCTGGCGATGTCGGCGCTGGTCTTCCTGGGCGTGTATGCGATCGGCAACCCGATCGACGTGCTGATCTCCCCGGACGCCACCCAGGACATCAGGGCGGCGACCATCCGCGCCTATGGCCTCGACCGGCCGCTGTGGGAGCAGTACGGCGTCTTCCTCGGCCGGCTGCTGCGAGGCGACCTCGGCCGGTCCTTCGTCTTCAACATCCCGGTGCTGGAGCTGGTGCTGGACCGGCTGCCGGCGACGCTGGAACTGGCGCTGGCCTCGGTCCTCATCGGCGCCTTCGTCGGCGTGCCGCTGGGCATCTATGCCGGCTACCGGCCCGATGGCGCGCTGTCGCGCGGGATCATGGCGGCCTCCGTCCTCGGCTTCTCCGTCCCGACCTTCTGGGTGGGGCTGATCCTGATCCTGACCTTCGCGGTCAACCTGGGCTGGCTGCCCGCCGGCAACCGCGGGGAGACTGTGCGGGTGCTGGGCGCCGGCTGGTCCTTCCTCACCTGGGACGGGCTGCAGCACCTGGCGCTGCCGGCGCTGAACCTGTCCCTGTTCAAGCTGGCGATGATGATCCGCCTGGCCCGCGCCGGCACGCGGGAGGTCATGCTGAGCGACACGGTGAAATTCGCCCGCGCTGCGGGTCTGTCCGAATGGACCATCCTGCGCCGGCACGTGCTGCGGCTGATCGCCATCCCGCTGGTCACCGTGTTCGGGCTGGAATTCGGATCGACGCTTGCCTTCGCGGTGGTGACGGAGACGATCTTCTCCTGGCCCGGCGTCGGCAAGCTGATCATCGAGAGCATCACCGCGCTGGATCGCCCGGTGATGGTCGGATACCTGGTGCTGGTCGCCTTCCTGTTCGTCACCATCAATCTGGTGGTGGACCTGGCCTATGCCGCGCTGGACCCGCGGCTGCGGCGCAGGGCCAGGGCATGACCACGCCCGATGGGCGCGGCCGCCATCCGGCGGCGGGCACCGGGGGCCGGGCCCGGCTTCGCCAAGCATGACCGCGTTCTGGAAGGAATACGCCGAGAATCGCGTGGCGCTCGTCGCGCTCGCCGTCGTCCTGCTGGTGGTGGCCGCGGCGCTGGCGGCGCCCTGGATCGCGCCGCAGGACCCCTACGACCTGGCGAACCTGGACCTGATGGATGCGCGGCGGCCGCCGGGCTTCGTCGGGTCCTCCGGCTACGCGCACTGGCTGGGGACGGATGCGCAGGGGCGCGACCTGTTCTCCGCCATCCTCTACGGGCTGCGCATCTCCCTGCAGATGGGCCTCGTCGCCGGCGCCAGCGCCATGGCGGTCGGCGCGCTGCTCGGCATCCTCGCTGCGCATGCCGGCGGCTGGGTGGAGGGCGCCATCATGCGGGTGGTGGACCTGCAGCTCTCCTTCCCCGCCATCCTGTTGGCGCTGGTGCTGGTGGCGGTGCTGGGGCAGGGCAAGGCGCAGCTCGTCATCGCGCTGGTGGCGGCGCAATACGCCTATTTCGCCCGCACCGCCTATGGCGCCGCCACTGCCGAGCGGCAGAAGGACTATGTCGAGGCCGCCCGCGCCACCCCCCTGCCCGGCTGGCGCGTGGTGCTGCGCCATCTGCTGCCGAACTGCCTGCCGCCGCTGATCGTCGTCGGCACCGTGCAGGTGGCCAATGCCATCGCGCTGGAGGCGACCCTGTCCTTCCTCGGCCTCGGCCTGCCGCCGACCGAGCCCTCGCTCGGCATGCTGATCTCCAACGGCTTCCAGTACATGATGAGCGGGCGGACCTGGATCTCCGTCTATCCCGGCGTCGCGCTGATCATCATGATCACGGCGATCAACATCGTCGGCGACCAGCTGCGGGACCAGTTCAACCCGAGGCTGCGGCGGTGATCGGAGGGATCGCCGTCACGGGAGGAGGCTCTGCCCCCTCCCGCACCCTCCCCCGCCGGGGATCGAACCGACCCCCGGGCCCCCGTGCGAGTTTATCGCTGGAGGAGGGGCCCCCATCGAGGGGCCCCTCCTCCAGCGATGACTCAGGCCGGTCCAGGGGTCGCTTGACCCCTGGTGGGGGGAGTGTGAGGGGGGCAACGCCCCCCTCATGACAGCGCCCCTCCTCGACGTGCGCGACCTGCGCACCGAATTCCACACGCGCGCGGGCGTGCTGCGCGCCGTCAACGGCGTCTCCTTCACCCTCGCGCGCGGCGAGATCCTCGGCCTGGTCGGCGAGAGCGGCTCCGGCAAGTCGGTCACCGGCTTCTCCCTGCTGGGCCTGGTGGACCCGCCGGGACGCATCGCCGGCGGCTCCATAAGTTTCGAGGGGCAGGAACTCGTCGGCCTGCCGCCGGCGCGGCTGCGCGAACTGCGCGGCAAGCGGATTGCGATGATCTTCCAGGACCCGGCCGCCACGCTGAACCCGGTGCTAACCGTGGGCGCGCAGATGGCGCTGGCGGTGCAGGCGCATGGTGGCGGCGGCGACCGCGCGGCGCGGGACCTGGCGGCACGCAGCCTGGCGCGAGTCGGCATCCCCGATGCCGTCACGCGGCTGGACGCCTACCCGCATGAATTCTCCGGCGGCATGCGCCAGCGCGTTGCCATCGCCATCGCGCTGCTGCACCAGCCGGACCTGATCGTGGCGGACGAGCCGACCACCGCGCTCGACGTCTCCATCCAGGCGCAGATCCTGGCGGAGATGAAGGCGCTGGCGCGGGAGAACGGCACGGCGCTGGTCTGGATCTCGCACGACCTCGCCACCGTCTCCTCGCTCGCCGACCGCGTGCTGGTCATGTATGCCGGCCGCATCGTGGAGAGCGGGCCGGTGGCGCAGGTGCTGCGCGCGCCGCTGCATCCCTACACCCGCGGGCTGCTGGACAGCCTGCCGGCCATGGGCCGGCCGGGCGAGATGCTGGCGCAGATCCCCGGCAGCACGCCCTCGCTGCTCAGCCTGCCGCCGGGCTGCCCCTTCGCGCCGCGCTGCCCGCGCGCCGACGCCGCCTGCGCGCAGGACCCGCCCGTGGTGGGCACTGAAGGGAGGATGGCGCTGTGCCATCATCCTCTGACATGACCGCGATCCTCGCCGCCGAGGGCGTGACGCGCCGCTTCGCCCCGCGCGTCACGCTGGGGGACCGCATCGCCGCCGCGCTCGGCGCCCGGGTGGACCGGCGCGCGGTGCAGGCGGTGACCGATGTCTCGCTGGCGGTGACGCGCGGCGAGACGCTGGGCCTGGTCGGCGAGAGTGGTTGCGGCAAGTCCACGCTCGGCCGCATGCTGGCCGGCATCCTGCCGCCGAGCGAGGGAAGGGTGCTGCTGGACGGCGCGCCGCCCATGCGCGCCGGGCACAAGACCACCACGCGCATCCAGACCGTGTTCCAGGATCCCTTCGCCTCGCTCAACCCCCGCCAGCGCATCGGGGAGGCGATCGCCGAGGGCCCCGTGTCGCATGGCCTCGTCACCCGCGCCGCGGCGCCGAAGCTGGCGGCGGACTGGCTGGCGAGGGTCGGGCTGGACCCCGCCTATGCCCAGCGCTTCCCGCACCAGTTCAGCGGCGGGCAGCGCCAGCGCGTCGCCATCGCCCGGGCCCTGGCAATGCAGCCGGAGGTGCTGGTCTGCGACGAGCCGGTCGCCTCGCTCGACGTCTCCATCCAGGCGCAGGTGCTGAACCTGTTCCTGGAGTTGCACCGCGCGCTCGGCCTCACCTGCCTGTTCATCTCGCACGATCTGGCGGTGGTGCGGCATGTGTCGGACCGCGTCGCGGTCATGTATCTCGGCCGCATCGTCGAGATCGGCGAGGCGGCGACGGTCTATGCCGCGCCGCGGCACCCTTATACGCGCGGGCTGCTGGCCAGCGTGCCGAAGCTGTCGCTGGACGGCGCGGCGGTGGAATTCCAGCCGATCCGCGGCGAACTGCCCTCGCCGCTCTCGCCGCCGGCCGGCTGCGCCTTCCACCCGCGCTGCCCGGCCGCGACGGATGTATGCCGCGCGCAGCGGCCGGCGCTGTCGCCGCGCGCGGACGGCACGCTGGTGGCGTGCCACCATGCCTGACGCCGCCGAGCAGACGTCCTTCCGTCTGCATGGCGGCGTCGCGCGCAGGGTTGGCATGGCGGCTGCGCGCCAAAATGCTCAGGAGGAAACCCCGCATGCAGATCCGGTTCGATGGCGTGACCGTCGCGGTCACGGGCGCCGGGCATGGCTTCGGCCAGGCCATCGCCCGCGGCTTCGCGGCGCTCGGTGCCCGCGTCTTCGCCTGCGACCTGTCGGAGGCCGAGCTGGCCGGGACAGCGGGCGCCGAGGGCCAAATCACGACCAGCGCCTTCGACCTGACGGCCAAGGGCGCTGCCGCCGGGTGGATCCGCGGCATCGAGGACGCGACCGGCGGCCCCATCGGCGTTCTGGTGAGCAATGCCGGCGGCGTGCGAGGCCAGGTGATGCGGCCGGTCGATGAGGTGCCGGAGGAGGACTGGCACGCCATCTTCGACGTGAACCTGCATGCCGCCTTCGCCCTCGCCGGCGCCGTGGCGCCGGGCATGAAGCGCGCAAAGGCGGGCCGCATCGTCACCATCAGCAGCGGCGCCGGCCTGAAGCCGAGCAAGACCGGCATCCAGGCCTATTGCGCGGCCAAGCACGGGCTGGTCGGGCTGACGAAGCAACTCGCTCACGAACTCGGCCCGCATGGCGTCACGGTGAACAGCGTGGCGCCGGGCTTCGTCCTCTCCAACCCCGCCACCCTCGCGCAGTACGAGGCCTATGGCGAAGCGGGCAAGCAGCGGCTGGTCGAGGGCATCTTCCTCCGCCGCCTCGGCACGCCGCAGGACATCGCCAACGCCGTGCTGTTCCTGGCGAGCCCCTTCGCCGGCTGGGTCACCGGCCAGGTGCTGAGCGTGGATGGCGGCGGCTGAGCCGGCTCAGGTCCAGACCGAGGGCGGCGCGCGCAGGCCGAGATTCTCCCGCAGCGTCGTCCCCTCATACTCCGTGCGGAAGATGCCGCGGCGCTGCAATTCCGGGATCACCATCTCGGAGAAGTCCTGGAAGGGGCCGGGGTAGTAGTTGCAGATCACGTTGAAGCCGTCGGCGCCGCCCTTCCGCAGCCATTCCTCCAGCTCGTCCGCGATGTAGTCCGGCGTGCCAACCAGCACGCGGTGGCCCTGGGCGGCGGAGACGGCGCGGGCGGTCTGGATGAGCGACAGGTTGCCCTTGCGCGCCATGTCCATGATCAGCTTCTGCCGGCTCTTCGCCGAATTCGCCTCCGGCAGCTCCGGCATCGGCCCGTGCAGCGGGTAGCTGAAGATGTCCACGCCGCGGGTGAAGCGGGCCAGCGCGGCCAGGGCGACCTCGTCCGGCAGCAGCGACTGCAGCTGGTCGTACTTCTCCTGCGCCTCCGCCATCGTCCGGCCAAGCACCGGCGTGATGCCGGGCATGATCTTGATGTCGTCCGGCGTGCGGCCGTAGCGATATGTCCGCCCCTTCACATCGGCATAGAATTCCTGTGCCGCCTGAAGCTCGGTCTGCGCGGTGAAGACCACGTCGGCGGTGCGCGCCGCCAATTCCTTCCCCGGCTCCGAGGATCCTGCCTGCGCTACGATCGGGCGGCCCTGCGGCGTGCGGGGAACATTGAGGGGGCCGCGGCAGGCGAAATGCTTCCCCTTGTGGTCGAGGAAGCGCATGCGGTCGGGGTCGAACCAGACGCCGCTCTCCTTGTCGCGCAGGAAGGCGTCCTCCGCCCAACTGTCCCACAACCCGCTGACCACCTCGTAGAACTCGATGGCGCGTTCGTAGCGCAGGGCGTGGTCCACATGGGTGTCGAGCCCGAAATTGCCCGCCTCGTCCTCGATCTGGCTGGTCACCAGATTCCAGCCGCAGCGGCCCTTGCTGATATGGTCGATGGTCGCGAAGCGGCGGGCGATGTTGTAGGGCTCGTTGAAGGTGGTGGTCGCCGTGGCGACCAGGCCGATGCGGCTGGTGCCGACCGCCAGCGCCGCCAGGGTCGCGGTCGGCTCCAGCTTCACGATGCGCGACAGGCGCGTGCGCGTCCTGTCGCCAGCCTTCAGCGCATCGCTGCCCGCCACCGCCACCGTGTCCTGGAAGAAGATTGTGTCGTAGAGGTGGCGCTCCGCCATCTGCGCCAGCCGCATGTACCAGGCGAAGTCCATGTCGCAGTCCGGCACCGCATCCGGGTGCCGCCAGCCGGCCAGGTGGTTGCCCGGTACGGACAGGAAGGCGCCGAGCTTCAGTTGGGGCTTGCGGCCGGCCATGATGCGCTGCCTTTCGTCAGGGGGCGGCGCGGATCAGCGTCGCCATGGTGTACTGGTCGCCGCGCGGCACCAGGGTCAGGCCGCGCTGCAATCCCCAGGCGGCCTTGACGTAGAAGACCGGCAGCACGCCCGCCTCCGCCATCACCCGCCGCGCCGCCTCGCGCATCAGCGCTTCCCGCGCCGCATCGTCGAAGGTGGCCTCGATGCGCGCCAGCAGCGCGTCCAGCGCCGGGTCCGACCAGCGGCCGCGGTTGGAGGCGCCATGGCCCTGGACCAGATCGGGCGTGCGCAGGATGGAGGTCATCCCCTCCGCCGCCACGCCGGTGGTGGAGGCGAACATGTTGGCGGATGCCGTGAATTCCGGCTCACCATTCGCGCCATTGGTGGCGCGGCGGAAGAAGATCGCCGCCGGCAGCGTTTCCACCGCCGTCTTGATGCCCACCGCCGTCAGCATCTGCCCCATCGCCTGGCAGGACCGCGCATCGCCCGGGAAGCGGTCGCCGGTGCAATGGATGGTCATGGCGAAGCCCTGCGGCCAGCCCGCCTCCGCCAGCAGGCGGCGTGACAGCGCGGGGTCGTAGGCGACGGGCGGGATCTCCGGGTCGTGGCCGATGAAGCCGGGCGGCGCGATCTGGTTCGAGGCGACGGCGCCGCCCTGCATGGCGCGTTCCGCCAGCGCGGGCCGGTTCAGCGCATGGGAGATGGCGCGGCGCACCCGAATGTCGCGCAGCGGGTTGCGGTCCAGCGGCTGGCCGTCGATCC
This sequence comes from Paracraurococcus ruber, assembly GCF_004353985.1. Taxonomy (GTDB): domain Bacteria; phylum Pseudomonadota; class Alphaproteobacteria; order Acetobacterales; family Acetobacteraceae; genus Paracraurococcus; species Paracraurococcus ruber. The sequence goes on from NZ_SMOA01000021.1 coordinate 26,282, forward strand.
GCGTCGCGTGCAGCGGGCGCTCGCGATGGGTGTCGAGGAAGAGGTAGAAATTGAAGGCGGAGGTGTCGGCAACGAGGCGCGTCCGCGCATCCTCCTGCACCCGCGCCTGCAGCGTGGCGGGCACGGCGTCAATCACCTCGACATCGCCGGCCAGCAGCGCGGCGACGCGGGCGCTGTCGTTCGGGATGAAGCGGTAGGTCACGCGCTCCCAGGGCTCGCGCTCCGTCCCCCAATGGGACGGCATGCGGTCCAGCACCACGCTGGCGCCGGGGGAGAAGCGCACCCAGCGATAGGGGCCGGTGCCGATGGCGGCGCGGCCGCCGTTGAACTCGGTCTCCCCCGCATCCACCGCGGCGGCGGCGGAGACGATGCCGACCGAGGCGAGGCCGGAGGGCAGCATGGGCGCCGGACCACGGGTGCGCAGCCGCACCGTGCGGCCGTCCACCACCTCCGCCACCGTGACGGCGCGCAGCAAGGGCGCATAGGTGCGCAGCCCCACCGCATCCTTCGCGCGGCGGATGGAGAAGACCACGTCGGCCGGCGTCAGCTTCGTGCCGTCATGGAAGCGCACGCCCTCGCGCAGGGTGAATTCCCAGGTCGTCTCGTCCACCGGCCGCCAGGCGGTGGCGAGGCCGGGGACGGGCCGTAGCTGCGGGTCCTGGAAGACCAGCGGTTCATAGACATGCAGTTGCACGTTGCGGTTGGGGCTGTAGCTCTGGTGGGGGTCGGAGCCGTCCACCGCCGCCTTCATGCCGATGCGGAGTTCCTGCGCCGCGGCCGGCGCCGCCAGCAGCAGCGCGGCGAGCAGCAGGGCGCTACCGCGCATGGCGGTTCGCCGGCACCGCCACGCCGAGGTTCTCCCGCAAGGTCTTCCCCTCGTATTGCGTGCGGTAGATCCCCCGGCGCTGCAATTCCGGCACCACGAATTCGACGAAATCCTCGAGCGGCTTGGGGTAGTAGGGGAAAAGCAGGGTGAAGCCGTCGGCCGCCCCGGCCTCGAGCCATTCCTGCATGACATCGGCGATCCGCGCCGGCGCGCCGACCACCATCTGGTGCCCGAGCGAGGTGCCGAGATAGCGCGCGACCTGGCGGATGGTCAGGTTCTCCCGCCGCGCCTTCGCCACCAGGTGCTCCTGCCGCGCGCGCGCCGCGTTGCTGGGCGGCAGGTCGGGCAGCGGGCCGTCCAGCGGGAAGCGGTGGATGTCCAGGTCGCCGCAAAGCCGCGCCAGGAGGCGCATTGCGGTGGTGTCGTCGATCAGGGATTGCAGGCTCTCGTAGCGCGCCTGCGCCGCCGCCTCGTCCGGCCCGGTGATAGCCATGAAGCCCGGCATCACCTTGACGTCGTCGGGCCGGCGGCCATGCGCGACGGCGCGTGCCTTGATGTCGCGGTAGAAGGCTTGCCCCTCGCTCAACACGCTTTGCGCCGTGAAGATCATGTCGGCGACGCGGGAGGCGAGGCGGCGCCCGGGCTCCGAGGATCCCGCCTGCGCCACCACCGGCCGGCCCTGCGGGCTGCGCGGCAGGTTCAGCGGGCCGCGCACGCGGAAGAACTCGCCCTGGTGATTCAGGATATGGCCCTTGGACGGATCGAGGAACTGACCCGTCTCCTTGTTCCGCGGAAAGGCCCCGTCCTCGAAGCTGTCCCACAACCCGGCGACGACGTCGAAGAATTCCTCCGCGCGCTCGTAGCGGTGGCCGTGGTCGGGGTGGCGGTCGAAGCCGAAATTGCCCGCTTCGTCCTCGATCTGGCTGGTCACCAGGTTCCAGCCGGCACGGCCGCCGCTGATATGGTCGACCGAACCGAAGCGACGCGCGATGGTGTACGGATCGCCATAGGTGGTGGTGGCAGTGGCGACCAGGCCGAGATTCGTCGTCACCGGCGCCAGCGCGGCGATCAGCGTCGCCGGTTCGGGAAAGACCTGCCGGCCCGCCGCCGTCCGCCAGGGGCTGCCGCCATCCAGCGCCGCGCTGCCGTTCAGCGCCGCGGTGTCCTGGAAGAAGATGCAGTCCATCAGCCCGCGCTCGGCCGTCTGCGCCATGGAGACGTAGTGCGCGAAGGACATGTCCGTCTCCGGCACCGCTTCCGGATGGCGCCAGCCCGCGGAATGGCTGCCGGGGGTGAAGAAGAAGGCGGCGAGCTTCAGGCGGGGTTGGGTCATGGTGCGGGTCGGATCTCGGTCGCCATGGTGTAGGCATCGCCGCGCGGCGTGAGCGAGAGGGGACGGCGCAGGCCCCAGGAGGCCTTGACGTGGAAGACCGGCAGCAGCGCCGGCTGTTCCACCGCCAGCCGCACGGCCTCGCGCATCGCCTGCTCCCTCTGCGCCGGGTCGAAGATCGCGTCCACCCGCGCCAGCGCCGCGTCCATCGCCGCGTTGGAGTAGCGCGTGCGGTTCCAGGTGCCCTGGGCCTGCGCGAGGTTCGGCGTGCGCACCAGCGCCGTCAGCCCCTCCGAAGCGATGCCGGTGGAGGAGCCGAACATGGAGAGATGCGCGGAGAGTTCCGGCGCGCCGTCACCGCCCAGCGTGGCGCTGCGGCGCAGATAGACCGGCATCGGCAGCGCCTCCACCTGGGTGCGGATGCCGATGGCGCTGAACATCTGGCCGATTGCCTGGCAGGTGCGGGCATCGCCGGCGAAGCGGTCCAGCGTGCAGTGCAGGGTCAGGCCGAAGCCCTGCGGGTAGCCGGCCTCCGCCAGCAGGCGCCGCGCCAGGGCGGGATCGAAGCGCGGGACGGGGATGCCGGGGTCGTGGCCGATGAAGCCGGGTGCGGCGACCTGGCCGGCGGCGGTGGCGCTGCCCTCCATCACCCGCTCCGCCAGGCCCGCGCGGTTGATGGCGTGGGAGAGCGCATGGCGCACCCGCGGGTCGCGGAGCGGGTTCTCCGGCAGGGGCTGGCCATCGGCGCCGGTCGCATTGCCGATGCGGGCGCTCATCGCATCCAGGTAGAGATAGTGGGTGAAGATGGAATCGCCGGTGACCAGCCGCGTCTCGGCATTCTCCCGCACCCGGGCGTAGAGGCCGGCGGGGACGTAATCCACGGCGTCCACATCGCCGGCCAGCAGCGCGGCGACGCGGGCGCTGTCATTCGGGACGAAGCGGAAGACCACGCGTTGCCAGGGCTCGGCCGGGCCGCGGAAGGCCGGGTTGCGTTCCAGGACAACATCCTGCGCCGGGGTCCAGCGGATCCAGCGATAGGGGCCGGTGCCGATGGCGGCGCGGCCGCCGTTGAAATCCGCGTCGGAAGCATCCACCGCGGCGCGCGCGCTGAGGATGGCGATGGCGGCCAGCAGGTCGGGCTGCAGCGGCGTCGGCTGGCCAGTCCGGACGATCAGGGTGCGCTCGTCCGGTACCTCCACCGCGGTGATGTGCCTGACGGAGGCGGCATAGGTCCGCGGCCCCTGCGCCTGCTGCGCCCGGCGGATGGAGAAGGCGGCATCGGCGGCGGTCAGCGGCGTGCCGTCGCTGAAGGCCACGCCCTCCCGCAGCCGGAACTCCCAGGTCAGCGGGTCGAGGGCGCGCCAGGATTCCGCCAGCCCCGGCAGCGGCCGCAGCGTGGCATCCTGGGTGACCAGCGTCTCCCAGACATGCAGCTGGACATTGCGGTTGGGGGTGAAGGTCAGATGCGGGTCGGCCGCATCCACCGCCGCCTTGAAGGCGATGCGGAGCGTCTGCGCCTCGGCCGGCAGCGCCAGCAGCAGGCAAAGCAGCAACAGGCGCTTCACTGCGCGGCGCTCCCCAGCGCGGCGGCCATGGCGGCGCGCTTGCGCGCCTCGGCCCGCCGATGCGTCGCCGGCGCCACGCCCAGGTTTTCCCGCAAGGTCATCCCCTCGTATGCCGTGCGGAACAGGCCGCGGCGCTGCAGTTCCGGCACCACCATGTCCACCACATCCTCGAGGCCGCCCGGCAGCCAGGGCGGCAGGATGTTGAAGCCATCCGCGGCGTCCTGGTGGAACCACTCTTCCATGGCGTCGGCGATATCGGCCGGCGTGCCGATGACCAGGCGATGCCCGTTGCCGCCGGCGATGGAGAGGTAGAGCTGGCGGATCGTCAGGTTGCCGCGCCGGGCGATGTCGAGGAAGATCTGCGCGCGGCTGTGCATGCGGCGGTTGGGCGGTTCCGGCACCGGCCCGTCCAGGTCGTAGCCGCTGAGGTCGCCGAGGTAGTTCGCCAGCGCCGCCAGCCCGACCAGCGGATCGACGCGCTGCTGCAGCGCCTCGTAGCGGTCCTGCGCCTCCTGCCGGGTGCGGCCGGGCACCGCCATCAGCCCCGGCATGATCTTCAGGTGGTCCGGGTCGCGGCCATACCGTGCCATGCGCCCCTTCACGTCGCGGTAGTAGGCCTGCGCATCCGCCAGCGTCTGCGCCGCGGCATAGACGACATCGGCGGTGGCGGCGGCCAATTCGCGCCCCTGGTCGCTGGCGCCGGCCTGGACGATGACGGGCGCGCCCTGCGGCGTGCGGGCGACGTTCAACGGGCCCTTGACCTGGAAATGCGGGCCCTGATGGTCCAGCACATGCAGGCCTTCGGGGCGATAATTGATCCCGCTCTCCTTGTCCCGGACGAAGACATCGTCCTCCCAGCTTTCCCACAGGCCGCGCACCACCTCGACGAATTCGGCGGCGCGGTCGTAGCGGACATCGTAGCCGGGCGCCTTGTCGCGGTTGAAATTCCGCGCCTCCATGTCGGTGACGCTGGTCACCACGTTCCAGCCGGCGCGGCCGCCGCTGATATGGTCGAGCGAGGCGAATTTCCGCGCGACGTGGTAGGGCTCGTTGTAGGTGGTGCTGGCGGTGGCGACCAGGCCGACGCGCCGCGTCACCATCGCCAGCGCGGACAGCAGGGTCAGCGGCTCGAACTGCACGTTCTTGCTGGTGCGGCACAGCGCGCCCTTCGGCTCGTCATGGAAGCGGATGCCGACGCCGTCGGCCAGGAAGGCCATGTCGAACAGCCCGCGCTCGGCCGCCTGGGTGACGCGGACGAAATGCGGCAGCTCCATGTTGCCGCCGGCCGGCGCATCGGGATGGCGCCAAGCCGCCAGATGGTAGCCCAGCCCGATCATGGACACGCCCAGCCGGATCCGCCGCTTCGCCATGGGTGGGTCTCCCCCCTCGCCACGCCAGCATCGCACGATGATCGCACAATGGTCGGAGAAAGCACGATCCATGCCATGCCCCCGGCGGCGCGCATCCCGGGCCGCCCTCGTCGATCCGGCGCCGATCCGCTGCCGGCGCGGCCAGGGGCTGCGAGTTTCGCGGGCAGCGCGCGGCACGGCTGGCCGGCGGCGCGGCGGACGCGCTATGCGGGCATGGCCCGCCGCGCCGCCCGCGGCCATCCCCTGCCCGGAGACCGATGCCATGGCGGCCGCCACCACCCTCCCGGTCCTCGATGCCGCCGCGGTCGCCGCCGCCCTGCCCTATCCGCGGCTGATCGCCGCGCTGCGCGCCGCCTTCGCCGCCGCCACGGTGCAGGCGCCGCCGCGCGCCAACCACCGCATTCCCGTCCCCGGCGCGCCGGATGGCACCCTGCTGGTCATGCCGGCCTGGGAGCCGGGCGGGCCGCTGGGCGTGAAGCTCGTCACCGTCTTCCCCGGCAATGCCGCGCGCGGCGAGCCGGCGCTGCACTCCACCTACCTGCTGTCGGATGCGGTCACGGGGCGGCCGCAGGCGCTGCTGGACGGCAACGAGATCACCGGGCGCCGCACCGCCGCCGTCTCGGCGCTGGCGGCGGACCTGCTGGCGCCGCCGGGGGCGGAGGTGCTGCTGCTGCTCGGCGCCGGGCATATCGCCGGCATGGTCCCGGCGGCGATGCGCGCGGTGCGGCCGATCCGCCGCGTGCTGGTCTGGAACCCCCGCCCCGCCCGGGCCGAGGCGCTGGCGGCCAGGCTGGGCGATGCCGGCTTCGCCGCCGAAGCGGTGGCGGATGCGCGGGCGGCGGCGGCCGAGGCCGACATCGTCAGCTGCGCCACCCTGGCCACGGCGCCGATCCTGGCAGGCGCCTGGCTGCGGCCGGGCGCGCATCTCGACCTCATCGGCGGCTTCGCGCCCGGCATGCGGGAAGCGGACAGCGCCGCCTTCGCCCGCGCCGCCCATGTGGCGGTGGACAACCCGGCGGCGCTGGCCGAATCCGGCGACTTGATCGCCCCCCTGGCCGAAGGCGTGCTGCGGGCGGATGCCGTGGCGCCGCTCGGCGCCCTCTGCCGGGGGGAGGCGCCGGGCCGCACCGGGCCGGCGGAGATCACGGTCTTCAAGTCGGTCGGCACCGCGCTGGCGGATTTGACGGCGGCGCGGCTGGTGGCCGGCGGCTGACGCTGCCGCGCCCATGGCGGCTCGCGGTCCGGCATGGACGCTTCACCGCCGCGGCGCCCTGGTCGCGGGACGGATCGACGCTGCGCGCCGTCCACTTCGCTCCGCGATCCGCACCGCGCATTTGACGAGCGGATTCACGCTATGCGCCGGTCCCGCCGCTCCGCGATCCGCACCGCGCATTTGACGAGCGGATTCACGCTATGCGCCGGTCCCGCCGCTCCGCGATCCGCTCTGGCGCGTTGCCTGCGGGTGCGAGGGAGATCGCCATGACCAACCCCACCGAAGGCCGGCCCGAGGGCAGCCGCGAGCGCATGAGCACCAGCGACCCCGATTCCAAGACCACCGCGGCCGAGGTCCAGCGCGGCAACACCACCCGGAACCCCGATGCCAAGGTGCCGTCCGACCTCTATCCCGACCCGCCGGGCGTCGCGGAAACCCTGCCCGGCGCACCGGACGACTGACGGCAAGGCGCCGGCGCCAGCCGCAGCGGCATCTCGACGGCGGCCGCGGAAATGCGCCACGCTGCCGTGATGACCGAACCTCGAGAGGGCGCGCCAGACCGGCCCTCGCCGGCCGACTGCGCCGGGCTGGCCCTGCTGGGCGGGCTGCCGCCGCCCCTCCTGGCGCGCATCCTGGCGCGCTGCCGCATCGCCCGCTTCGCCCCGGGCGAGGCCATCCTGGTCCGCGACCAGCAGAACGAATCGCTGCATTTCCTGCTCGCCGGCCAGGCGGAGATCCATTTCGACCTGGCCGAGCGGTCCCGGCCCATCCCCATCCCGGCCGGGCGGATGTTCGGCGAGATGTCGGTGATCGACGGGCTGCCGGTCTCCGCGCATGTGCTGGCGGGGACGGCGTGCCGGGTGCTGCTGGTGCCGGCGCCGGTGTTCTGGGAGGAGGTGGTGACCGCCCCGGGCGCCGCGCGCGACATCATGCGCCAGCTCAGCGGCCTGCTGCGCGCCGACGCGCTGCGGCTGACGGAGGCGCTGCGCGAGCGGCTGAAGCATGAGGCGCTGGCGCGCGAGCTGACCCTGGCGCGGGAGATCCAGATGGGCATGCTGCGCCAGCCCGATGACTGGTTCCCGGCCGAGCGGCGCTGCGACATGGCGGCGCTGATCGAGCCGGCGCGGCTGGTCGGCGGCGATTTCTACGATGCGCAGATGCTGGGCCCGGACCGGCTGCTGCTGACGATCGGCGACGTCGCCGGCAAGGGCATCAGCGCGGCGCTGTTCATGGTGCGGGCGCTGACCCTGATGCGCGCCGAGGCGGCGGAGACGGCGGACGCCGCGGGCATCGCCGCCGGGGTGAATCGCGCGCTGGCGGCGGACAACCCGGCTTCCATGTTCGTCACGCTGCTGCTGGCGGTGCTGGACCTGCGCAGCGGGGAGGTGTCCTTCGCCAATTACGGCCACCTGCCGCCGGTGCTGCTGGGCCCCGAAGGCGGCGCCGCCTTCCATCCCCTGCCGGCCAACGCGGTCGCCGGCATCATGGCCGGCGCGCAGGGCGCGACGGGGCGGCTGCAATTGCAACCCGGCGACACGCTGCTGCTCTATTCGGACGGCGTGACGGAAGCGGTGGATCCCGGCATGACGCAGTTCGCCGAGGCCGGGCTCCTGGCGGCGCTGCGGGAGGCGCGGCCGGCAGACCCGGCGACGGGGCTGCGCGCCGTCTCGGCCGCGGTGGCGCGCCATGCCGGCGCGGCCGAGCAGGCGGACGACATCACCCTGCTCGCGGTCCGCTGGAACGGCCCCGCCGCCTGAGGCGAGTTACCCGCGTGCAACACGCATTGCGGTGTCTGACGGGCTTGTGTCGGGCGGTGGCGCTCTCTTTGGGCGACGGCCGCGCCATTCTGCGCTCCCTTCGATGCATGCTGCGCCGCAACCAAGGCGCGAATTCGGAGAAGCGCTTTGAACCTCAACATCCTTCTGCGCGGCCAGTCCAATTCCATCATCCTCGGCTGGGCCGAGCAGAATGCCGGGGCCATCTCCGGCGAGGTGCAGCGGCTGCTGGGATTCAACGGCAGCACCGACACGGTCCGCGTGGAATTCGAATGGCTGTCGCCGACCGGCGCCAACACCTCGGTCGGCGGCACGGCCCTGATCGGCGACTGGCTGCGGCCGGTGGGCAATGGCTGGCAGGTGAACACCCTGGAACAGGGCCTGCTGAACTACGTCAACGCCCTGCCGCCATCGACCAAGGCCGAGCCGACGGTGGTGCTGTGGCTGCACAACGAATACGACAGCGGCAATGCCGGGCTGACCGCCGCCGCCTGGGAAAGCGCGGTGCGGTTCGACGCGGCGCAGGTGCGCGCCGCCTTCGGCCAGGACGTGCCCTACATCTTCGTCAAGCCGATCCCCTATGTCTCGGGCACCGATGCCGGGGCGCAGGCGATCCGGCTGGGCATGACGGAACTGGCGGCCGACCCGGCCTTCAACGCCGACATGACGGCCTCGACCTTCGACCTCGACATGAACACGGATGTCTTCGGCGCCGGCGGGCACATGTCGGATGCCGATGCGCGGATCGTCGCCGCCCGGGCGGCGCGCAGCATCGCCGAGGAATTCGCCGCCTATGCCAAGCCGGGCTCGCCGGTCGCGGCCGGCGGCGGCAACATCGACGACACGGGGCCGCAGGCGGTGCAGGCGCTGCCGTCCGGCTACCGCCAGCTGACCGTCACCTTCCAGCATGATGCGGCGGCGACGCTGGCGGCGCTGGATGCCGGCGCCGCCAGCGGGCTGAACTGGTCGGTGCGCAACGGCGATGCGGTGGCGGCGGCGACCAGCGCGACCATTACCGGCGCCAACACGCTGGTGCTGGGCTTCGGGCAGGACCTGCCGACCGGCGGCCGGCTCTACTACGGCTTCGGCAATGCGCAGACGGCGTTCGGCGGCAATGCCCAGGGCCATGCCGTGTATGACGACCAGGGCATGCCGGCCAGCGGGCCGGCCGCCGGGCTCTACCTGCACACCCAGGCCGTGCACCCGGCGGATTTCAACGGCGACGGGCTGGCCGACCTGCTCTGGCGCGGCCAGGGCGGCGATGTCGCGGTGTGGCAGCTCAACGGCGGCGCGGTCGCCGGCGGCCTGCTGCCCAACCCGGGCAGCTACTGGTCCGTGGCCGATACCGGCGACTTCAACGGCGATGGCCGCGCCGACCTGCTCTGGCGCGGCCAGGCGGGCGAGGCGGCGGTGTGGCTGCTGAACGGCACCACGCCGCTGGCCGGCGCATCCCTGGCCACCCCCGGCACCGCCTGGGCGGTGGCGGCGACCGGCGACACCAATGGCGATGGCCGCGCCGACATCCTCTGGCGCAACCAGGCGGGCGGGCTGTCGATCTGGACCATGGACGGGCTCAACGTCCTCGCCACGCCGGCGCTGCCGGATCCCGGCCCCAACTGGCGCGTCGCCGGCCTGGCCGACGTGACCGGCGACGGCAAGGCCGACCTGATCTGGCGCGGCACGAATGGCGAGGTGGGGATCTGGGCGCTGGACGGCGCCAACATCCTCGGCAGCGCCACGCTGCCCAATCCCGGCAATGGCTGGACCCTGGCGGCGACCGCCGACCTGAACGGCGACGGGCGGAACGACCTGATCTGGCGCGGCGCCAATGGCGAGGTGGCGACCTGGCAGCTGGATGGCGGGACGGTGATCGATGCGCGGGTACTGCCCAATCCCGGCACCTACTGGACCCTGCAGGGCGTCGGCGACATCAACGGCGACCGGCAGGCGGACCTAGTCTGGCACGGCCAGGCCGGCGAGACGGTGGCCTGGATCATGAGCGGCGGCAGCCCCGTCGCCTCGGCGGCGCTGCCCAACCCGGGCAGCTACTGGCTGATCGGCTGATGCCGACGGCCGTTGACCGTGACCGGTCAACGGCCCCCCCCCGATCGCCGGGCGGCTTGCGCCGCAGACCCTGGCGACGCGGCATGGGCCGCGGCGCCCGTCCGGGCGCTCGGCATGACGGGACCATCCATTGCCGTTGCCATGGGCCGCCGCATCACGACCGCGTGGCGGCGCGGGGGCGGCCCCGCTGACAGCCGGCCGCACCCGCCCACCTGCGGCGAAGCAGCGGATGGAATGGCGATGGGCAGCACGGCGAAGCGCAGCGACCCGGCCCTGTGGGACCGGGTGAAGCGGGCGGTGACGGCAGGCGACAAGGGCGGCGAGCCGGGCCAATGGTCGGCCCGCAAGGCGCAGATCGCGGTGCAGGACTACAAGCGGCAGGGCGGCGGCTACGAAGGCCGCAAGCGCGCCGACAACAGCCTGCAGCACTGGACCAAGGAGGAATGGGGCACCGGCTCGGGCCGGCGCAGCCGCGACAGCGGCGAGCGCTACCTGCCGAAGGAGGCGCGCGAGCACCTCTCCCCCGCCGAATACCGCCGCACCTCGGCGAAGAAGCGGCGCGACATGCAGGCGGGGCGGCAATTTTCCGACCAGCCCAAGGATGTGGCGCGCAAGACGGCGCGGCACCGCCAGGACGGCGCGGAGCCGAGCAAGGCGGATTTGTTGGAGGAGGCCAGGCGCCGCGGCATCCAGGGCCGGTCGCGGATGGACAAGGCCGCGCTCAAGAAGGCACTGGGCCGGTAGCAACGCCGGGCGATCCCGCGGCAGGATGGCGCGTTCGGAGCACGCCATGGACCATCCGATCCCTTCCCTGACGCCCGAAGCGGCGGTGGCGCGGCTGGAGGCGCTGCACGCCGAGGCCGTGGCGGCGCAGCGCGCGGCACTCGAGCGCCTGCTGGCCGGCGGCCCGCCGCCCGACGCGGCCGAGCGCGCCCGCTTCACCTATCCGGAATTGCGGCTGACCTGGGCCCCGGGCGAGACCCCCGGCAGCCCGCCGGCCGGCGCGCCGCCGGCGACGCGCCGGGCCTGGGCGCGGTTCCAGCAGCCGGGCTGCTACGCCGTCACCGTCACCCAGCCCGGGCATTTCCGCCCCTACCTGCTGGAGCAGCTGCAGCATCTGGCGGCGGATTTCGCCCCCGACATCGCGGTGCGCCCCAGCACGCAAGAAATCCCCTATCCCTATGTCTTCGAACGCGGCGACGCCTTCGACGGCGATGCGGTGTCGGGCGCGCTGCTGGCGCGGCATTTCCCGGCGCCCTCGCTGGCCGAGGTGGGCGACGAGGTGCCGGACAGCCTGTGGCGGCAGCTGCCGGAGGCGCCCTTCCCGCTGGCGCTGTTCGATGCCGTGCGGGTCGACTACTCGCTGCGCCGGCTGGTGCACTACACCGGCACGGACTGGCGGCAGGTGCAGCCCTGGATCCTGCTGACCAACTACCACCGCTACGTCGACCAGTTCATCCGCTGGGGCCTGGCGGAGCTGGCGCGGGAGGGATCGCCCTGGCAGCGCCTGGTGCTGCCGGGCGGGGTCGCGGTGGCGCGGGGGGAGGCGCCGGATGCCGAGGCGCTGGTCGCCGCCACCGCCTGGCACCGCTTCCAGATGCCGGCCTACCACCTGCTGCGCGCCGACGGCACGGGCGGCGTGACGCTGGTCAACATCGGTGTCGGCCCCTCCAACGCGAAGACCATCACCGACCACTTGGCAGTGCTGCGGCCGCATTGCTGGCTGATGGTCGGGCACTGCGCCGGCCTCAGGCATTCCCAGGCCATCGGCGACTACGTCCTGGCACATGGCTATCTGCGCCGCGACCGCATCCTGGACGAGCTGGTGCCGCCGGAGGTGCCGATCCCGGCCCTGGCCGAGGTGCAGGTGGCGCTGCAGCAGGCGGCGGCGCGGGTGACCGGCGAGGAGGGCGACGCGCTGAAGCGGCGCCTGCGCACCGGCACCGTCGTCACCTATGACGACCGGAACTGGGAGCTGCGCTGGTCGCGGGAGCGGCGGCGCATCAACCTTTCCCGCGCCATCGCCGTCGACATGGAAAGCGGCACGCTGGCGGCGCAGGGCTACCGCTTCCGGGTGCCCTACGGGACGCTGCTCTGCGTCTCCGACCGGCCCTTGCACGGCGAGATCAAGCTGCCAGGCACGGCCAGCGCCTTCTACGAACGCGCGGTGGGCCAGCACCTGATGATCGGGCTGGCGACGCTGGACATCCTGCGCGGGCAGCTCGCGTCGCTGCACTCGCGCAAGCTGCGCAGCTTCGACGAGCCGCCCTTCCGGTGACGGCGATTGAGGCGGGCGCCGCCCTCCTCAAGCTCCTCCCGCCAAGGGCCGAAGGGCCCTTGGAACCCTTGAGTCATCGCCCGGCGGGGAGGGTCCGGGAGGGGCAGAGCCCCTCCCAGGGACGCGCGGCTACAGCGACTGCGCCACGCGCCGCACGAAACCCGCCGGGTCGCGCGGCGCGTCGCCGTCCTGGATGCGCGCCAGATCCAGCAGCAGGCCCGCGGCCTCGGTCACCTGCGCCTCCCCGGCCGCTGCCAGCTTGCGGATCAGCGGGTGCCGCGGGTTGATCTCCAGCACCGGCAGGGCGCCGCCGGTCTCGCGGCCGGCGCGGCGCAGCAGGCGCTGCAGCTGCAGGTCCGGGCCGTATTGCGGCGCGGCCAGCACCACGGCGCTGTCCACCAGCCGGTCGGTCGCCCGCACCTCGGACACCGCGTCCTTCAGCGCCGCCGTCAGCTTCGGCAGCAGGTCGGCGACATCGGCCGCCTCGCCCGCCGGCGTCGCCTCGCCCAGCTTCGACAGGTCCACGCTGCCCTGGGTGATGCTGCGGATCGGCTTGCCCTCGAACTCGCCCAGGCGTTCCGGCCAGAACGTGTCGATCTGATCGGTCAGCAGCAGCACCTCCACGCCACGGGCGCGGAAGCCTTCCAGCTGCGGCGACCCGGCCAGCGCCGCGGCATCGTCGCCGGCCAGGGTGTAGATCGCCTCCTGCCCGTCCTTCATGCGGGAGACGTAGTCGGCCAGCGAGGTCCAGCCCTCCACCGCCGAGGAGCGGAAGCGCAGCAGCGCCGCGACATCCTTGCGGTGCTCGGCATCCTCCCAGACGCCTTCCTTCAGCGTGGCGCCGAAATTCTCCCAGAACTTCGCATAGTCCTCGGCATCCTTGGCGCGGGCCTTCAGCTCGGACAGCACGCGGCCGGTGACCGACTTGCGGATGCGGGCCAGCACCGGGGTCGCCTGCAGCATCTCCCGCGAGACGTTCAGCGGCAGGTCCTCGGTGTCCACCACGCCATGGACGAAGCGCAGCCAGGGCGGCAGCAGCCCGGCCTCGTCGGTGATGAACATGCGGCGGACATGCAGGCGGACGCGGCTCTCCCGCTCCCCCTCCACCGCCTGGAAGGGCTTCATGCCGGGGACGAAGAGCAGCGCGCTGAATTCCAGCATGCCCTCCGCCCGCCAGTGCAGCGTCGCCCAGGGGCTGTCGAAGACATGGCCAAGGTGGCGGTAGAACTCGGTGTAGCTCTCCTCGCTCACCTCCGCCTTGGGCTTGCGCCACAGCGCGGTGCCCTCGTTCGCCGCCTCCTCCTGCCCGTCCCGCGTCACGGTGATCGGGATGGTGATGTGGTCGGCCCATTTGCGGATGATGGCCTGCAGCCGGAAGGGCTCCAGGAACTCCTCCGCATCCGGCTTCATGTGCAGCAGGATGTCGGTGCCGGCATCGTCGCGCGCGCCGGGGGCCAGGGTGTAGTCGCCCTTGCCCTCGCTGGCCCAGACCCAGGCCTCCCCGGTGCCGGCGCGGCGGGACGTCACCTCCACCCGGTCGGCCACCATGAAGGCGGAATAGAAGCCGACGCCGAACTGGCCGATCAGGCTGGGCTTCTGCTCGGCCGGCGCCTCGGCCAGCGATTTGGCGAAGGCCAGCGTGCCGGACCGGGCGATGGTGCCCAGGTGCTCGGCCAGCTCGGCCTTGCCCATGCCGATGCCGCAATCGCTGATCAGCAGGGTGCGCGCCGCCTTGTCCGGCACGATGCGCAGCTTGGGCTCGGCCGGCAGGCCGAGATCGGGCTGGGTCAGCGCCTCGAACCGCCGCCGGTCGACGGCGTCGGCCGCGTTGGCGACCAGCTCGCGCAGGAAGATCTCGCGCTCGGAATAGAGGGCGTGGACGACCAGATCCAGCAGGCGCCCCACCTCGGCGCCAAATTCATGCCGCTCCAGGCTCTCGCTCACCGTGTTCCCCCTTCGGTCGGGAGCGGCTGGCGGCGGGCCGGGCAGGCCCCGGCGGCGCGCTGCCGCTCCGGCTACGGATCGGCGGGGGCAGGTCATGTCCGGCCCCCGCCTCGGACGGGCGGCGATATGCGCGGTCCGGCAGGCGGTTTCAACGGCCCGCGATCAGGCGAGGGCACCGGGGCCGGCCGGCTTCGCCCACTACCGCGTGGCGATCTCCGCCGGGCCGCCGGCGGCGCTGGCGCTGCCGCGGAACCACCCGCCGACCATCGCCGCCACATCCTCGAACCTCCGCTGGCGACCGGTGTCGATCGCCACCGTCGCGGTGATGCCGGCGCGCAGCGGCGGCTCCCCCGGGAAGGGCTGAAGCCGGATGCGCACCGGCAGCCGCTGCACCACCTTCACCCAGTTGCCCGAGGCATTCTGCGGCGGCAGGATGGCGAACTCGGCGCCGGTGGCGGGGCTGATGCTCTCGACCTCCCCCACCCAGGTCACGTCCGGGTAGATGTCCAGCATCACCTGCACCTGCTGGCCCACGGTCACATGGGTCAGCGTCGTCTCCTTCAGGTTGGCCTCCACCCAGGGCCGGCGTTCCGACACCAGGGCGAAGACCGGCGTCGCCGCCTTCACCTGCTCGCCGCGCTGCAGCCGCATGTTGACGATGGTGCCGCCGACCGGCGCGGCGATCTCGGTGCGGCGCAGGTCCAGCCGCGCCTGGTCGCGGTCGGAGATCCGCTGCCGCACCGTCGGGTGCTCGTCCACCGGCAGGTCCGGGTTGCCCTGCAGCGTGGTCAGCAGCCGGGCCAGGCGCTGCCGCACCACCTTGACGCGTTCCCGCGCCACCTCGGCATCGCTCAGCGCCTCCTCCAGCTTCGCCGCGGCCGACACGCCGCCGCGCGCCAGGTCCTGCTGCCGGCGCGCCTGGCGCTGCAGGAATTCGGCGCGGCTCAGCAGCTCGCCCAGCTCGCTCTCGGTCTCGCGGTAGGTGGCGCGGGCGGTCTCCACCAGGGTGCGGGCGGCATCCAGCTCCGCCTCGGCGCGCGCCAGCACCAGGCGGTAGGGCTCCGGGTCGATCCGCAGCAGCAGGTCGCCGGCCTGCACGCGGGTATGGTCGCGCACCGCCACCTCCAGCACCCGGCCGGCGACCTCGGGCGCCACCTGCACGATGTCGGCCTTCACATAGGCATTCTCGGTGGTGACGTAGCGCCCGCCGCGCTGCCAGGCGATGGCGGCCGCCGCCAGGACCAGCAGGGGCACGCCGAGCAGCAGCAGGGGCCGCAGCAGCTTGCGTCTCATGGGGCGGCCGCGCGGGCCTCGGCCGCGGCGGCGGCGGGGCGGCGGGCGCCGCCTTCCAGCAGGGTCGCCTTCATCCGCTCCAGCATGTCGCTCAGCACCTCGCGCTCGGCCTCGTCCAGGCTGGCCATGGCGTCGTCCAGGAATTCCTCGGCGATGCGGCCCATCTCGGCCTGCACCCGCTCCGCCTCCTCGGTCAGGTAGAGGCGGTTGATGCGGCGGTCGGCCGGGTCCGCCCGGCGGACCAGCCAGCCGCGCGGCTCCAGCCGGTCGATCATCCGCCCGGCGGTCGCCCGCTCCACCTCCAGCATCTCCGCCAGTTCCGACTGGCTCAGCCCGGGATTGCGGTGCAGGCGGCTGAGCACCAGCCATTGCGACCGGGTCAGCCCGATCCGCCGCACCCGCCGGTCGAAGGCGCTGCGCATCAGCCGGGCCACGTCGGCGATGAGGAAGCCGATCTGGCGGCGATCCTCGGCGACCGGGGCCGGGGCCGGAACTGGGGGAGGCTGGCGGGCTGGTCCTGGGCGGGGCATGGCGGGCTCGCCTGGATTGTTGCCTAACTCATCATCGCCCGGCAGACTTTCGTCAAGGTTACGTGGCAGCGATCATGGCCGACCCGCCCGACGCCCTGGAATTGCCGGTGCTGCGCCGGGTGCTGATCCTGGCCGCGGCGGTGCTGGGCTCGACCCTCTACGCCACCACCCTGCTGGTCGCCTCCACCCTGCTGCCGCAGATGCAGGGCAGCTTGGCGGCGACGCCGGACGAGATCGCCTGGACCACCACCTTCAACATCCTGGCCACCGCCATCGCCACGCCGATGAGCGGCTTCCTCGCCGCCCGATTCGGCCGCAGGCGGGTGATGCTGGCCAGCACCATCGGCTCCACCCTCGCCACCTGGATGTGCGGCCAGGCGGAGACGCTGGAGGCCATGGTGCTCTGGCGCGTGCTGCAGGGCGGCCTCGGCGCGCCCATGGTGCCGCTGGCCAATGCCATCGTGCTGGACAGCTTCCCGCGCCGGCAGGCCGGGCTGGTCAGTTCCATCTTCGGCATGACGGTGGTGCTGGGTCCGGTCATCGGCCCGGTCTTCGGCGGCATGCTGGCCGAGGCCTATGGCTGGCGCTGGGCCTTCTACATGATCGTCCCGGCCGGCGCGGTCGCCGCCTTCGCGCAATGGCTGGTGCTGCCGCGGGACCGCCCGGGCGGCCGGGTCCCGCTGGACTGGACCGGCTTCCTGGCGCTGGCCACCTGCATCGCCTGCCTGCAGCTCGTCTTCTCCCGCGGCCAGCGGCTCGACTGGTTCGAGAGCGCGGAGATCGTCATCGAGGTGCTGCTCGCCCTCCTCGCCTTCTGGATCTTCCTGGCGCATTCGCTGACGGCGCCGCGGCCCTTCCTGAACCTGCGGCTGCTGCTGGACCGCAACTACGCGCTCGGCCTCGTCCTCGTCACCATCTACGGCATGGTGAATTTCACCCCCATCGTGCTGCTGCCCGGCCTGCTGCAGTCGCATGCCGGCTACCCAGACAGCATCATCGGCGAGATCGTCGGCTATCGCGGCCTGGGCGGCGTCGTCGGCTTCGGCAGCACGCTGCTGATCGGCCGCTTCGACCCGCGCATCGGGATGAGCCTCGGCTTCGGCCTGCTGGTCGTCTCCGGCCTCTGGCTGATGAGCCTCGACCTCAATGTCGGCACCGGGGTGCTGCTGGCGAATTCGGTGCTGCAGGGCGTCGCCGTCGGCATCATCTGGGTGCCGCTGACGGTGCTGACCTTCCGCACCCTGCCGCCGGGCGCGACGGCCGAGGCGATGTCGGTCTTCCACCTGCTGCGCAACCTCGGGTCGAGCCTGTTCATCGCCGTCAGCGTGACCGAGATCATCCGCTCCCAGGCGATGAATTACGGCCGGATGACCGAGCTGCTGTCGCCCTACAACGAGGCGCTGTCGGCGCCGCAGGTGATGGGCGGCTGGACCCTGGAGACGCTGCAGGGCCTCGCCCGCCTGTCGCGGGAGATCGACCGGCAGGCCGCGATGATCGGCTATGCCAATGCCTTCGGCCTCTACATGGCGGCCTCGGCGGCGGCGATCGGCGTGGTGCTGCTGGCGCGCGGCCGGCCGCGGCCGGCCGGCTGACCGCCGCCGCCATCCCCGGCGCCGCTCGCGCGTTGCCACGCCCGACCATGCCCGAAGGGAACCCGACCATGCCCGCGCTCGACCTGCCGCCCGATCCCGTCGCCACCGTCACCGGCGCCGCCTCCGGCATCGGCCTCGCCGCCGCCATCCGCTTGGCCGGGCTGGGCTGCCGGGTCTGCCTCGCCGACCTGGGGGAGGACCGGCTGGCGCGCGCCGCCGCCGCCGTCGCCGCCGCCGTGCCGGGCGCCGGGGTGATGACCCGGGCCACCGATGTCAGCCGGCCGGAGGAGGTGGAGCGGCTGGAGGCGGCGGTGCGCGACCGCTTCGGCGGCACCGACATCCTGATGAACAACGCCGGCATCCAGCCGGGCAGCGCCATCCCCGGCGACCTCGAGACCTGGCGGCGCGTCCTGGAGGTGAACCTCTGGGGCATCATCCATGGCTGCCGCGCCTTCCTGCCCGGCATGCTGGCGCGCGGCCGGCCGGGGCGGATCGTCAACACCGGGTCGAAGCAGGGCATCACCACGCCGCCGGGCGACCCCGCCTACAACGTCGCCAAGGCCGGGGTGAAGGCCTTCACCGAGGCCCTGGCGCATGAGCTGCGCAGCACGGAAGGCGCCAGGATCGGCGCGCACCTGCTGATCCCGGGCTTCGTCTTCACCCCGCTGACGGCGAAGGGCCGCGCCGAGAAGCCGGCGGCCGCCTGGACGCCGGAGCAGACCGTGGATTTCATGCTGGACCGGCTGGCGGCCGGCGATTTCTACATCCTCTGCCCGGACAACGACGTGCCGCGGGCGCTGGACGAGAAGCGCATCCTCTGGGCCGCCGGCGACATCGTGGAGAACCGCCCGGCCCTGTCCCGCTGGCACCCCGACCACGCCGAGGCCTTCCGCGCCTTCGTCGCGGGCGAGGGCTGAGCCCGTCCGCCGCCCGGATCAGCGCGCCGCGACCAGCTGGTCGCAGCGCTGCGGCCGGAACTCCACCCGCCGGTCCAGCGCATCGCGCATGTCGTCGGTGCCGAGGCCGATGATCGGGTCCCGCGCGCCGCGGCCCAGCGCCGCGGTGCGGGGCCGCAGCGGCGGCTCGGCGGCGACCAGCCGCGCCCGCACCCGGCCCGCCCGCGCCAGGGAGAGCCGGTCATTCGCCGCCGCGCCGCCGGTGACGCTGGCATGCCCGACGACCTGCAGGCAGGCGCGCCGCGCCTCGGCCCGTTCGGCGATCTGCCGCAGCCACATCGGATAGGGGCCGCTCACCCGTGGGTCGCGCACGAATTCGGTGGTGGCGGGGCGGAACAGCAGCTTCACCGCCAGCCGCTCCTGCTCCAGCCCGACCTCGACCAGGTCGGCGAAGGCCTGCTCGGCCTCCGTCTCGCGGCCCAGCGCCTGGTTGGCCAGGTAGATGCCGTTCAGCGCCCGCAATTGCCGCCCGCCCGCGGTGGTCCCGGCCTGGCGGAACAGCGCCAGGGCGCGTTCCGGCCGGCCGGCCTCCTGCGCCGCCACGCCTTCGGCGACCAGGGCCTGGGCGCGCAGCCCGCGCAGATAAGCGGGGTCCATCGGCGTGCCCGGCGCGCCGGCGCAGGTGCGGAGATAGGCGGCGACCATCGCGTCCTCGGTCCAGGCCGGGCTGTCGGCGAAGAAGGCGGTGGGCGTCGCATCCACCGTCCCGCCCTGCACCCAGGCGGTGGGGTGGGCCAGGATGGTGCCGCTGCGCAGGTCGCCCAGCACCGCCCAGATGCGGAAGGTGTCGGTCGGCGCCGTGGCATTGGCCAGGCTGCCGGGCGCCTCCACCGGCGTCATGGCGCCCAGCAGGATCAGCGGCTGCGCCTCCAGCGCCGCGAGCGAGAAGGGCTGCAGGTCGAATTCCGGATGCCGCTCGCGCACCAGCGCGGCGATGCGCGCCTCCATGCCCCGGGTCGCCGCCGTCTCGGCGCCGCTGGCGCGGTCGATCAGCGGGTCGATGACCAGCATGCGGCGGCCGCCGGCGGCGATCTCCGGCAGGGTGCGGGCGCCGGCGAGGGTCGCCTCCGCCAGCGCGAGCACCGCGTCATCGAAGGGCAGCGCCGCCTTGGGCGGCGGCGGGGCATCGGCCAGGCGGGCCGGCGGCGCGGCGCAGGCACCGAGCGCGGCGAGCAGCGCCACGGCCAGGGCCAGGACACCGCGGCGCCGGCGGTCAGGGGGCCGGCGCACAGGCGGCACGGATCCGGGCACGATCGCCATCGCTGGGTCTTTCATCGAGTTGCAGGCGGGCCAGCAGCGGCGCGCAGGCCGTCCCGGCGGTGGCGCGCGGCGCCGCGCGGCGCGG
>NZ_SMOA01000220.1 GCF_004353985.1 Paracraurococcus ruber
GCCCCGCGCCGCCCCCCGGATGCGCCCCGCGACCTGGCCTGCGGGGCGGCCTCAGGCCGCGGCGGGGCACGGCCCCGGGCGATCCGCCTCCCGGCGTCGCGGGCGGGACGGATGGCGGCGCCCGGCCGTCCAGGGACCTTCGCACGCCACGCCCGGGCCGCAGCCGAAGCGGCAGCGGCGACGTAACCGCGGCGATCGCGAAGCTGTCGACGCGGCGGCGGGAACCGCGTCCCGGAGGGTACGTTCATGCTGCCGACCGCCGCATCCCCCCAGCGGCGGTCTTGGCAGGCGGCGGTGCGGACTCGGTCCCACCCGCACCGCCGCCCGCCCCCCCTTCCCGGATTCGACCGTCGTCAGCCGAACAGCCGCTTGGCCTGCCCGGCTACGCGCGCGCCGAACAGGCGGGCGGTCTCCAGGTCGCCGGGCAGCATCTCCTCCACCGAGGCATCCGAGGGCGTGGCCGCCAGGGCGCCGCCGAAGCCGGCGATCCAGTTCGGCTCGTTGCGGTCGGTGCCCTTGCGGTTCGCCGGCATCATCCCGGTGCCGACCCACAGCATCGAATGCTGCATGGCCAGGGTGATGAAGTACTGGATGGTCGAGAACTTGTCGCCGTTCACCGAGGCCGAGTTGGTGAAGCCGGCGGCCAGCTTGTCCTTCCAGGCCTGGGTGAACCACGGCTTGGAACTGGCGTCGGCGAATTTTTTGAACTGCCAGGACGGCGCGCCCATGTAGGTCGGCGCGCCGAAGACGATGGTGTCGGCGGCGGCCAGCGCCTCCCACCCGCCGTCCGGCAGGTTGCCCTCCGCATCGATGGCGATGGCCTCGGCCTCGATGCCCGGCACCGAGGCCGCGCCGGCAAGGACGCTTTCGGCCATGCGCCTGGTGTGGCCGTAGCCGGAATGGAAGACGATCGCGAGCTTGCTCATCGGGGGTTCTCCTGTCGCCGGCGCGGCCTCGCCGCGCCGTCCCGCCGCTTGTCGCGCCTGGGCCGGCGGCGGAAAAATCAGCGGCGGGAATGATCACCATTTGGGGGCGCCATCCCCGGCGGGAGCGGCGGGCCTTGCATGCGCTTGCGGCATCGCGGGCCGGCGGAACTCCCGCACCATGCCGCCGTAGACTCCCCGAGGGCGGCCCCCTGCCGCCCGGCGAGGCCGCCGCCGCATGACCGATGACACCGCCCTTCGCTCGCGGGCCAGGATCGCGGGCCACCCGATCCACCCGATGCTCGTGCCCTTCCCGATCGCCTGCCTGACCGGCGCGCTGCTCACCGACATCGCCTATTGGCGGTCCGCCGACATGATGTGGGCGAATGCCTCCGCCTGGCTGCTGGCGGCCGGCGCCGCCATGGGCGGGCTGGCGGCGCTGGCCGGGCTCTGGGACTTCCTCGGCAGCCGGCGCATCCGGGCGCAGCGGCCGGCCTGGCCGCATTTCCTCGGCAATGTCGTCGTGCTGGCGCTGGCGCTGCTCAACAACCTGGTCCACAGCCGCGATGCCTGGACCTCGGTGGTGCCGACCGGGCTGATCCTCTCGGCGCTGACCGTGGCGGTGATGCTGGTGACCGGCTGGCTCGGCGCTTCCCTGGTCTACCGGCACCGCGTGGGGGTGGCGGCGTGAGGCGCCGCGGACACCTGGCCCTGGCGGCCATCGCCGCCAGCGTCGTGCTGGCCGGCCCCGTCGCGCTGGCGCAGGACACGGCGCGGATCGGCGACCGGGAAGCGCAGATCGGCCCCGACCCGGTGCTGCCGGCGCCGCAGAACTACCTGCTGCCGCCGATGAACATCGCCCGCGCCATCGGCTGGAAGCCGGGCGAGGCGCCGAGCGTGCCGCCGGACCTGCGCATCGCCGCTTTCGCCCAGGGCCTGGCGCATCCGCGGCAGGTCGCCACCCTGCCGAATGGCGACGTGCTGGTGGTGGAATCCAAGGCGCCGGGGACCGAGCCGACCCGGCGGCCGAAGGACATCGTCCAGGGCTGGATCAAGTCCTTCGCCACCACCAGCCAGGGGCCGGGCCAGGCCGGGGGCGGCCGCAGCAACCGCATCACCCTGCTGCGCGACGCCGATGGCGACGGCGTGCCGGAGGTCCGCGGCACCTTCCTCGAGACGCTCGACTCGCCCTTCGGCGTGGTGCTGGTGGGCAGCGACCTCTATGTCGCCAACACCGCTGCGCTGGTCCGCTACCCCTACACCCCGGGCCAGACCCGGATGGAAGCGCCGCCGACGCTGGTGACGAACCTGCCCGGCGGGCCGATCAACCACCACTGGACCAAGGCGCTGACGGCCAGCCCGGACGGGACGAAGCTCTATGTCGGCGTCGGGTCCAACAGCAACATCACCGAGCACGGGATGGATGCCGAGCGCGAGCGTGCCGCGGTGTGGGAGGTCGACCGGGCCACCGGCGCGCACCGCCTGTTCGCCGAGGGCGTGCGCAACCCCACGGGCCTGGCCTTCGAGCCGCAGTCGGGCCGGCTCTGGGCCATCGCCAATGAGCGCGACGAGATCGGCCCGAAGCTGGTGCCGGACTACCTGACCTCCCTGCAGGAGGGCGGCTTCTATGGCTGGCCCTACAGCTACTGGGGCCAGCACCTGGACCCGCGGGTGATGCCGCAGCGGCCGGACCTCGTCGCGCGCGCCATCCGGCCGGACTACGCGCTGGGCTCGCATGTCGCGCCGCTCGGCCTCGCCTTCCACCAGGGCGGCGGCGGGCTGCCCGCGCGCTTCGGCGCCGGCGCCTTCATCGGCGAGCACGGCAGCTGGAACCGGCCGGACCTCGCCGGCTACAAGGTGGTGTTCGTGCCCTTCGAGAATGGCCGCCCCAGCGGCCTGGCACAGGACGTGGTGACCGGCTTCCTGAACGACCGGGGCGAGGCGCGCGGCCGGCCGGTCGGCGTGGCGCTGGACCGCACCGGCGCGCTGCTGATCGCCGACGACACCGGCGACACGGTGTGGCGGGTGACGGGGGCCTCGGCCCGCACGGCCGCGACGGGGCGCTGACCCCGCTGCGGCCGGGGGGGGCCAGCCCGGCCCCCGCCGCGGCGCCGTCCTGGGCGGCGCCCCTTGTATGGCACCCCCTGGACAAAGCCGCGCGACCCGTCAGCCTCCCGCCCCAGGCCATGGATCGCGGCGTTGAGTCGCGCGGCGCGATCCGCTCTCGTTGCGAGGAGGAATGCGCATGCCCGTCCGGATCGGCATCGCCGGCATCGCCGGCCGCATGGGCCGCCTGCTGGCGGAGGAGGCGGCGGCGGCCGGCGCCGTGGTGGCGGGCGGGACCCGCCGGCAGCCGGGGGCGGGCGAGGCCCCGGCGCCCATCCTGCCGGACATGGCCGCGCTCTGCGCCGCCAGCGACGTGGTGATCGACTTCACCCATGCCTCGGCCGCCGCCGCGCATGCCCGCACCGCCGCCGCGGCGGGCAAGCCCTTCGTGCTCGGCACCTCCGGCCTGTCGGCGGCCGACGAGGCGGCGGTGGCCGAGGCCGCGGCGCGCGTGCCCATCGTCTATGCCGCCAATTTCGCCCCGGGCGTGAACCTGTTCCTCGCCATCGCCGAGCGCATGGCGGCCGCCCTGCCGGCCGAGCACTACGATGCCGAGATCGTCGAGATGCATCACCGGCAGAAGGTCGATGCGCCCTCCGGCACCGCGGTGGCGCTGGGCCGGGCGGTGGCGCGCGGGCGGGGGACCACGCTGGAGGCGGCGGGGGTGGAAAGCGGGCGGGACGGCCATACGGGCGCGCGGAAGACCGGCGCCATCGGCTTCGCCGCGCTGCGCGGCGGCCAGGTGGTGGGGGAGCACACGCTGCTTTTCGCCGCCGGGTCGGAGCAGATCGCGCTGACGCATCGCAGCTTCGACCGCCGGGTCTATGCCACGGGCGCGGTGCGGGCGGCGCTGTGGCTGCAGGGGCGGCCGGCCGGGCTGTATGGCATGACGCATGTCCTCGGCATGGGCTGACGGGGCCTGGCCGGAGCCAAGGGGGCATCGGCACTGGGTCCCGGCTGCCGAGGCGGGCGCCACCGGGCGGGGGTCGGCCAGGGCGGACGGCGCCGCAGGCTGACCGCCACGCCGCTGCAACGGCCTGCTGTCGTTCGGCAAGTCTCGGCCGCCGCGATCGTGGCAGGCGGCGATCCGCGGTCGGGCAACGGACCGCGATCGGCGGGGGCGGTCGCAGGGCGGCAGGGCTCCGCGGCGATCCGGGCGCCGCAACGGTGCGGCCCTCGGTCCCGAACACGGACCGCTCGGGAGCCACCTCCCCTGAGGCACGCTCCCTCGGCCACGTCCCCTGGGCCACGCGGCCGGGACCCGCCGCCGCCGGGGTGCCCAGGCCCGCATCCGTCGCGGACCATCCGGACCGGATGATCCGGGGCATAAGCATATCTTTATATCTTCGGCCTTGACCCTTCGCCCCCCTTGCTGCGAAACAGCCGCCGACCGGCCGGCAGCCGGTGAGGCCAGCCGGGGCCCCGCCGGTTCCCCCGCGCGACAAGAGGACGAACCACGCCATGCGCGACAAGGGCGAGTACCTGTTCACTTCCGAATCCGTGTCCGAGGGCCATCCGGACAAGGTGGCCGACCGAATCTCCGACACGGTGCTGGACGCTTTCCTCGCCGCCGACCCCTATGCGCGCGTGGCCTGCGAGACGCTGGTCACCACCAACCGCATCGTCCTGGCCGGCGAGGTGCGTGGCCCCGACGGCATCCTCGAGAGCCTCGAGGACAAGGTGCGCGCCGCGGTGAAGGATATCGGCTACGACCAGGACGGCTTCTCCTGGCGGAATGCCGAGTTCCAGAACTACCTGCATGGCCAGTCCGCCGACATCGCGGTGGGCGTGGACGCCGCCGGCAACAAGGATGAGGGCGCCGGCGACCAGGGCATCATGTTCGGCTATGCGACGAACGAGACGCCGGAGCTGATGCCGGCGCCGCTGCTCTACGCGCACCAGATCCTGCTGAAGATGGCGGAGTACCGGAAGGCCGGCGACAAGCGCGCCAAGGGCCTGGAGCCCGACGCCAAGTCGCAGGTCACGCTGCGCTATGTCGACGGCAAGCCGGTGGGCGTCACCTGCGTCGTCGTCTCCACCCAGCATGCCGAGGGCATGGAGCAGGCCGAGATCAAGGAGCTGATCCGGCCGATCGTGAAGGACGTGCTGCCCGCGGGGTGGGAGGTGCCGGAGGCCGAGTTCTACGTGAACCCGACCGGCAAATTCGTCATCGGCGGCCCGGATGGCGACACCGGCCTGACCGGCCGCAAGATCATCGTCGACACCTATGGCGGCGCGGCCCCGCATGGCGGCGGCGCCTTCTCGGGCAAGGACCCGACCAAGGTGGACCGCAGCGCCGCCTATGCCGCGCGCTACGTGGCGAAGAACGTCGTGGCCGCCGGCCTGGCGGATCGCTGCACCATCCAGGTCTCCTACGCCATCGGCGTCTCCAAGCCGCTGTCGGTCTATTTCGACCTGCACGGCACGGGCAAGGACATCGACGAGGTGAAGCTGGCCTCGGTGGTGCAGGAGATCGTCAACCTCTCCCCGCGCGGGATCCGCGAGATGCTGCGCATGAACCGGCCGATCTACGCCGTGACCAGCGCCTATGGCCATTTCGGCCAGGCGCCTGACCTGAAGGCCGACACCTTCACCTGGGAGCGCACGGATATCCTGGCGCCCGAGCTGAAGCGGGCCTTCGGCCGCTGACATCCCGGGGGGAAGGGAGGGGACTCCCTTCCCCCCGGACCCCGCCTTTTTCCCTGGGCCCACAGGTTCAGCCGGCAGACCCACGGAAAAAGAAGGGGTGGGTGCGGGAGGGGAGTTCCCTCCCCTCCCACTTGGCGTACATCGCCGCATGACCGCCGACCGACCGCCCCTCGCCGAGGGCGTCCCCGACCGCCTCTATGGCCGCCGCCGCAGCCATCCGCTGCGCCCGCGCCAGCAAGTGCTGCTGGACGAGACCCTGCCGCGCCTGCGCCTCGCCCCCGGGCAGGCCGCCGACCCGCGCGCCGCCTTCGGCATCCCGGTGGAGGCGCTGTGGCTGGAGGTGGGCTTCGGCGGCGGGGAACACGCCCTGGCGCATGCCGCGGCCAACCCGCGCATCGGCTACATCGCCTCCGAGGTGTTCGAGAACGGGCTCTGCTCCCTGCTCTCCCGCTTGGTCGCGGAAGGGGAGGAGGCGACCGGCCCGCTGCCGGCCAATCTCCGCCTCTGGCCGCAGGATGCGCGGCACCTGCTGGGGCTGTTGCCGGACGGCTCGCTCGACCGGCTGTTCCTGATGTTCCCCGATCCCTGGCCGAAGGCGCGGCATGCCAAGCGGCGCTTCGTGCATCCCGGGATGCTGCCGGCGGTGGCGCGGGCGCTGCGGCCGGGCGGGGAATGGCGCATCGCCACGGACGACCCGACCTACCAGGCCTGGACCGCCGAGGTTCTGGCTGGGCAGGACCTGTTCGACGCGCCGCCGCCGGCCGAGGCACGGCCGGGGGGCTGGCCGCCCACCCGCTACGAGGCGAAGGCCCTGCGGGAGGGCCGCCGGCCGCTCTACTGGCGGGTGACGCGGCGCTGAGCCGCTCCGGGGCATCGATGGCAGGGCAGGGCCGCGCGCTCGGGCCTGCCCGCAGCGATCGACGCTGGCGCTACAGGACAAGCCCGGCCAGTCCGGCAAGGGCGCGGATCGCCGCCTCGGTCCGCTCGCCGGGCAGCCCGTCCACGCCAGGCACGACGGCGCGGCCGAGGCGCCGCTTCAGCAGGCAGGCGGTGGCCAGGGCGGATCGCGGGAGGGCGTGAACGCCCGGACGCGTGAAGCCGCTGTGCAGCCAAGGCCGGCCGGCAGCATCGCCCCGCCGGTCAGATGCTGCCGCACCAGCCCGGCCAGCCGTGGGGCGGGCCGGAGGCTGCGGACGGCGGTCGCGCCGGCGGCGGCAAGGGGCGGCACGCCATCGCGGATGGCCACCGCACCGCAGATCGGCAACCATGAGTTGAATCATGCGGTGCCGCGTTTCCGTTGCCTGGCAGCGGATGCGTCTTGCCCCGCCCGGGAGCCATGCCTATAGTCAGTGCATCCAACACCATCCGGTTCTTCGGGGGGTGGCCTGAAAGGGCCGCCTTTTTTGTTTTTGGCAGATCCAGTCGAACGTCCGCAGCATGAGGGCCTGGAGGCGCGCATTGCCGACGCCATCGCCCCCACCATCGAGCACATGGGCTACGAGCTCGTGCGCGTGCAGGTCTCCGGGAAGGAACGCCCGGTGGTCCAGATCATGGCCGACCGCGCCGACGACGCGCCCTTCCGCGTCGAGGATTGCGAGGCGATCAGCCACGCCATCGGCGCCGTGCTGGACGTGGAGGACCCGATCAAGGGCGAGTGGACGCTGGAAGTGTCCTCGGCCGGGATCGACCGGCCGCTGACCCGGGCCAAGGACTGGAACCGCTATGCCGGGCATGTGGCGCAGCTGGAGCTGATGGTGCCGTTCGACGGGCGCAAGCGGTTCCGGGGCATCGCGCTGGGCGCCGATGCCGAGACGGCGCGGCTGCGGCTGGAGGACGGGACGGAGGCGAGTTTCCCGCGCGGCAACATCCGCCGCGCCAAGCTGGTGCTGACCGACGAACTGATCGCCGCGACGGCGAATCCCAAGCAGGAGAACTGAAGCCATGGCCGTGGATGTCGCCATCGCGC
Organism: Paracraurococcus ruber; assembly: GCF_004353985.1. Classification (GTDB taxonomy): domain Bacteria; phylum Pseudomonadota; class Alphaproteobacteria; order Acetobacterales; family Acetobacteraceae; genus Paracraurococcus; species Paracraurococcus ruber. The sequence continues at coordinate 7,645 of NZ_SMOA01000220.1, forward strand.
GCCCCGAATTGCTGCAGGTCGCCGACGCCGTCGCGCGCGAGAAGATGATCGAGCGCGACGAGGTGCTGGAGGCGATGGAGCAGGCCATCCAGAAGGCCGGCCGCGCCAAGTACGGGCATGAGAAGGACATCCGCGCCATCATCGACCGCCGCAACGGGGAAGTGCGCCTGTCGCGCTGGACCGAGGTGGTGGAGCAGGAGCCGGTGGAGAACGAGGCGACGCAGATCCCGCTGCGCATCGCCCAGAAATTCCGCCCCGGCATCCAGGCCGGCGAGTTCATCGTGGACCCGCTGCCGCCGATCGATTTCGGCCGCATCGCCGCCCAGACGGCGAAGCAGGTGATCGTCCAGCGGGTGCGCGAGGTCGAGCGCAAGAAGCAGTTCGACGAGTACAAGGACCGCGTCGGCGAGATCGTCAACGGGATCGTCAAGCGGACCGAGTACGGCAACCTGATGGTGGACCTGGGCCGGGCCGAGGCGCTGCTGCGCCGCGACGAGACCATCCCGCGCGAGGCCTTCCGCAACGGCGACCGCGTCCGCGCCTACATCTACGACGTGCGGGAGGAACCGCGCGGCCCGCAGATCTTCCTCAGCCGCACCCATCCCGGCTTCCTGGCGAAGCTCTTCGCGCAGGAAGTGCCGGAGATCTATGACGGCATCATCGAGATCAAGGCGGTGGCGCGCGACCCCGGCAGCCGCGCCAAGATGGCCGTCATCAGCCGCGATTCCAGCATCGACCCGGTCGGCGCCTGCGTCGGCATGCGCGGGTCGCGCGTGCAGGCGGTGGTGCAGGAGCTGCAGGGCGAGAAGATCGACATCATCCCCTGGTCGGGCGACAATGCCACTTTCATCGTCAACGCCCTGGCGCCCGCCGAGGTGACGAAGGTCGTGCTTGACGACGACGCGCGGCGTTGCGAGGTGGTGGTGCCGGACGACCAGCTCTCCCTGGCCATCGGCCGCCGCGGCCAGAATGTCCGCCTCGGCTCCCAGCTCACCCGCTGGGACATCGACATCCTGACCGAGGCCGAGGAGAGCGAGCGCCGGCAGGAGGAATTCCGCAAGCGCACCGGCCTGTTCGTCGAGGCGCTGGACGTGGACGACGTCATCGCCGGCCTGCTGGTGACCGAGGGCTTCACCTCCATCGAGGACATCGTCTCGGTCGAGGACGAGGAGCTGGCGGAGATCGAGGGCTTCGACGAGACGGTGGCGGCCGAGCTGAAGCGCCGGGCCGAGGCCTGGCTGGAGCGCCGCGACGCCGAGCTGGACGAGCAGCGCCGCGGCATGGGCGTCGAGGACGTGGTCGCCGAGGTGGGCGGCTTCACCCCGGCGCAGCTGGTGGCGCTTGGCGAGAAGGGGGTGAAGACGCTGGACGACCTGGCCGACCTCGCCTCCGACGAGCTGATCGAGATGCTCGGCGAGGACTCGATGGACGAGGAGACGGCGAACGCCATCATCATGGCGGCGCGGCAGCACTGGTTCGAGGGCGAGGAAGCCCCGGAGGAGGTCGCCGAGCAGGCGGCGGCGGGCGACGCCCAGGACTGAGGCGGCCCGCCGGCGCCGCGCCGCCGCCCTCGCGGCGGCGGGCCAGG
>NZ_SMOA01000221.1 GCF_004353985.1 Paracraurococcus ruber
CCGGACCGGCCGCCGCGGCACGCCACCGCCCGCCCCGCCCCGCCCCGCGCCCGCCCGGCACCCGGGCCGAAGGCCCGCCCGGTTTCGTTGCAGCTTCGGGGCCGAGCGACTGTTTGGACGACACTTGCTGCATTTCTGTGCATCCGATGCCCCGGGCCGGCGCGGCGGCTTGACCCCGACCGGCCCGGCTGGAAGGACTGAGCGATGACCGACACCCAAGAGGTCGCCGTCTGCATCCTGGGCGCCGGCCCGGTGGGTGCGACATTGGCCGCCACCCTCGCCGCCGCCGGCCTGCCGGCCGCCGTGGTCGACACCCAGCCCCTGCCGCCGATGGAGCTGCAGAATTTCGACGGGCGGGCCTATGCCATCGCCCTCACCTCCAAGCGGCTGCTGGCCGCCGCCGGCATCTGGGACCACCTGCCGGAAGCCCCCTGCCCCATCCAGGGCATCCGCGTCGCCGATGGCCGGCCGGGCGAGCCGGCCTCCCCGCTCTCCCTGCAGTTCCAGGCCTCGGATGTCTCCGACGAGCCCTTCGGCTGGATGGTGGAGGCGCGGAACCTCCGCGTCGCGCTGAACGCCAGGCTGCCGGCCATGCCGGACCTGCGCGTCTTCGCCCCGGCGACCGCGGCGGTGGAGCGCAGCGCCGCGGGCGCCACCATACGCCTCTCGACCGGGGAGGTGCTGCGGGCCCGGCTGGTCGTGGCGGCCGAGGGGCGCAACAGCCCGCTGCGGCAGCAGGCCGGCATCCGCACCGCCACGCTCGACTACCGGCAGATCGGCATGGTCGGCGCCTTCGCGCATGAGAAGCCGCATCGCAACATCGCGCTGGAGCAGTTCCTGCCGAACGGGCCCTTCGCGCAGCTGCCGCTGGCGGGGCCGGGGAATTTCGGCAGCGCCGCCTGGCCGCATGCCTCGGCCTTCGTCTGGGCCGACCGGACGGCGATCGCCCGCCGCGTGCTGGCGCTGGACGACGCCGCCTTCGGGCGGGAATTGCGGCGCCGCCTCGGCGACCATCTGGGCGAGATCCGGCCGATCGGGCGGCGCTGGTCCTACCCGCTCAGCGCCCTGCACGTGGAACGCTGGACCGATACGCGGCTGGCCCTGATCGGCGATGCGGCGCATGGCGTGCACCCGATCGCCGGACAGGGGCTCAACCTCGGCTTCCGCGACGTCGCCGCCCTGGCCGAGGAGGTGATCGCCGCCTTCCATGCCGGCGCCGATCCGGGCGCGCCGTCGGTGCTGGCGCGCTACCAGGCCCGGCGGCGGCCGGACACGCTGCTGATGCTGTCGGGCATGCATGCGCTGGAACGGCTGTTCGGCAACGACATCGCGCCGGTGCGCTGGGCCCGGCGGCTCGGCATCGCCGCGGTGGACCGGGTGCCGGCGCTGAAGCGGGCCTTCGCCCGGCAGGCCATGGGCATGGGGCCGGGCGTGACCGGGCTGCTCGCGGGGCAGCCATTGCTGCGGGCCTAGTGTCCCGAACCCGAAATTCGCAGCCGGCGGCTGCGAACTCCGCGGGCGGGACACCAGAGCGGATCCCGATCAGGTGCTTCCACCTGAGCGGGATCCGCTCCGTCGGGCGAAGGCGCGGCAGCGTCCCCGCGGGGCGGGCACGCCGGGCTGCCCCCGCCCCGCGCCCGCCCGCCGGCACCACGGGCAGGGCCCCGGACCCCGGCCCGAGTTGGACGCGGCGGCGCGCATCCCATCTCTGCCTGGTCCGACCGGGAGGACCAACCGATGACCCGCCGCCTGACGCTCGCCGCCCTGCTGCTCGCCGGGCCGGCCTTCGCCCATCATGGCTGGAGTTCCTTCGACCGCGCCAAGGTGCTGGAGCTGGAGGCGCCGGTGCTGCGCTCCACCTACGCCAACCCGCACGGCATCCTGGCGCTGGCGCGGGACGGCGCGGAGCTGACGATCGAGCTCGCCCCCACTTCCCGCATGGAGGCGCGCGGCCTGTCGGCCGCGGACATCGCCCCGGGCCGGGTCGTGCGCGTCCATGCCTATGAGGCGACGAACAACCCGCGGCTCTTCCGCGCCGAATGGATCGAAATCGAGGGCCGTCGGGTGGAACTGCGCTGAGGCGCCGGCGCGGGCGGCGACGCGGCCCGATGCCAGCGCCCGGACGGGCGCCACGGCGCATGCCGCCTCGCCAGGCCCTGCGGCGCGCACCGCCCGGCGACCCAGGGGCCGTCGGTCGGTCACGATCAACGGCCATGCGCATGACGCCGGCGCGGCGCCGCGGGCCTCCCGCCGCGCCGGCGCCGGCCTCGTCACGCCAGGGGCGCCGCCCTCAGCCGGCCTGCTGGTGGTCGCGGCGGAGATAGCCGCCGCCTTCCGGCGAGCGGGCGACCAGGTCCGGCGCCAGGTCCTCCGCCATCCAGTAATGCGTCACCAGGCTCTTCCGCGACCGCTGCGGATCGGCGATGGGCGAGCCGCCGTGGTAGAGCTGGCCGTGCCAGAGCAGCACGTCGCCCTTGCGGCCGCAGAAGGTCTCCGGCCGCAGCCCTGCCTCCCCCACCACGCGGTCGACATGCGCCTGGCAGGCCGGCATCTCCTCGTTCACCGCATGGATGCCGCCGTGCGAGAAACGGTAGGGCGGCAGCTTGTGGCTGCCGCGGTAATAGGTCACCGGCCCGGCCTCCGGCTGCACATCCTCGAGGCAGATGGAGGAGACGATCATCCGGTTCTCCACCGGCGGCGGCATGTACCAGCTGTCGAAATGCGGCGGCTGCTGGCTGCCGAACACGAAGTTCAGGGAGTTGCAGGCGATCGGTGTTCCGCCCATCAGCTCCCCCATCGCCGCCAGCAGCCGCGGGTGCAGGTTGCAGGCCCGCACCGCCTCCGCCTCGAGGAAGAGGTCGTTGATCTTCACCGGGCCGCGGAAATCCTCAGCCGGCACCTCCGGCAGCGGCAGGCGCTTCCCGATGCGCTCGCCATGCAGGACATCGACCGCGATGCGCGGATGCGCCGCCACCGCCTCGCCGCCCTGGCTCAGCGCCTCGATCAGCCGGTTCACCGCGTCGATCCGGGCGGGCTCCAGGAAGCCTTCCAGCACCAGCATGCCGTCGCGCGCCCAGGCCTGCTTCTGCGCCTCGGTCAGCAGGCCGGCGGCGGGGCGGGCGAAGGCGCGCGCGGCGATCCTCTTCAGGAAACTCATCGGCGATCCCCCTTGGCGGCGCTGGCAGGCAGCGATGCCGAAGGGCACCGGGCCAGCGGCAGGACCCAGGTCTAGCGCGGACCGCCGTGGCACGAAGGACGGGCGCGGCGATCCTCGCGCAGCGTTTATCGCCGGGCCGTGGCCATCGCCGCCGGTCGCGGCGGGCGGGGCGCCCCTGCCGGTCCAGCGGCGACAGGCGCCGGCCGCCCTACCGGCACCGGGGCCAGCATCGTTGCTCCTAAGCCTCGCGACCCGGCCCGCCCGGTCCCGCAGCGCGACCCGTCGGCCCGGGCGCCTCCGGGTGACCTGCTGGCCCCCCGGGCACGGGGGCCGGCGCGCGGGACCCCGGCCAGCCCTCGCCGCGGCCCGGCGGTTCGGGAGCTCAGACGAAGGCCACCCAGCGGCCGAGCGCCAGCGCGCCAAGCCAGGACAGCAGGGACAGGGCGCCGGCCACCCGGGCCGCGGCCTGCCCGGGTTCCGCCGGCCGCCGCCGCCAGCGCCATTCCGCCGCCAGCGCATGCACCACCGCCAGCGCCACCAGCAGCAGCTTCCACTGCATCGCCGGGTTGGCGGCGTATTCGAAGGGGCGCACGGCGAACAGCAGCAGGCCGGTGCCGACCGCCAGCGCCGCGCCCAGCGCCGCCGCCCGCCGCAGCAGGTGCAGGGCCGGCGGGTCCAGTCCCCGCAGCACGCCCAGCAGGCACAGATCCACCAGCAGGATCGGCCCCAGCAGCAGGCCGATGCCCAGCACATGCGCGCCCGAGGCCAGGGCATAGAGCGGCGCCGAGCGGGCGAGGCGGGAGGCGAGGCCGAGCGACTCCAGCGCGCCCAGCACCGCGTCCGGCATCAGCCCTTGCGCTTCGGCGGGTCGCGGGTCAGGCCCTTGGCCGCCAGGGCCTGCTCATAGGCCGTCCAGCGCTCCTCCCGCTCCGTCCCCAGCCGGTGCAGGTAGTCCCAGGAATAGATCCCGCTGTCATGCAGGTCGTCGAAGGCGATGCGGATGGCGTAGTGGCCCACCGGCTCCACCCGCAGGATCCCCACCTCCCGCCGGCCGGCGACGATCACCTTCTGGCCCGGGCCATGCCCCTGCACCTCGGCCGAGGGGCTTTCCACCCGCAGGTATTCCGCCGGCAGGCTGACGCGCGTGCCGTCGTCGAAGGCGACCTCCAGCACGCGCTCGGCGCGGCGGAGGCGGATCTCGGTGGCGGCCGGCATCAGCCCTCCAGCGGGCGTGCCTCATCCGGCAGCATGATCGGGATGCCGTCGCGGATCGGGTAGGCCAAGCGGGCGCTGTCGCTGATCAGCTCGCCGCGGGCGCGGTCATAGCGCAGCGGGCCCTTGGTCACCGGGCAGACCAGGATCTCCAGCAGGGCAGGATCGACCTCGCCGCCCGGGGCCGGGCCGGCGGTGCCAAGGGGCGTTGCAGGGGTATCGCTCATGCCCGGTGTTGTAGCCGGTTTGCCGCGCCGCGCGCAGCCCCGCCCGGGTCAGCTTGGCCGGCGGTCGGACGGCGTGTCGCCGCCCGGGTCGCCATGCGCGCCCATCTGCAGCAGGGCGACCAGCATCGCCGCCCGCTCCTCCGGCGTCGTCGCCTCCAGCAGGGCCTGCTTCTCCGGCACCTCGAAGGGGCAGACCATGGCCAGAGTCAGGACCAGCAGCGCGTCGGAGGTCTGCTCGATCGCCTCCCAGTTCGCCTCGATCCCGCGCGCCTTGAAGAAGGGCCGGAGGGCGCCGAGCAGCGCGCCGCGGTCGATATGCGCGGGCTGGTCGATCAGGTCGAGGTCGGGCTCGAAGCCGGCATAGTCGGCCCGCACCCGCCGATAGCCGCGGCGCAGCGCCAGCTCCTCGGCCACCCGGAAGCGGATCACCCCGGTCAGGGTGATCAGCAGCCTTCCGTCCTCGGTCTCGGCGAAGGAGGACAGGCGGCCGAGGCAGCCGATGCGATAGAGGCCCGGCCCGGTCTCGCCGCGCCTGGCCCCGGGCTCCGGCTGGATCATGCCGAACATCCGCCCCGCGCCCAGGCTGTCCTGCGTCATCGCCAGGTAGCGCGGCTCGAAGATATTGAGCGGCAACCGGCCGCCGGGCAGCAGCAGGGCGCCCGGCAGCGGGAAGACCGCGATCTCCTCCGGCAGCTCGTCGAGGCGGGGGTGGAAGGCCGTCAAAGCGGCGGGCTTACCGGAACAGCAGCGAGGACAGCTTCCGCCGTCCCGCCTTCGACGCCGCGTCGTCGAAGCCCCAGGCCTCGAAGAATTTCAGCAGCTGCTTGCGCGCCGCCTCGTCGTTCCAGGCGCGGTCGCGCCGGATGGCCTCCAGCAGCGCGTCCACGGCGCCCTCCCGCTCGCCCGAGGCGTTCAGCGCCACCGCCAGGTCGATCCGCGCCTGGTGGTCGTCCGGGTCGGCGGCCAGGCGCGTCTCGAACTCCGACAGCTTGGCGCGCGCCTTGCGGCCTTCCGCCGCCAGCTCCAGCGCGCTGCGGACGGAGACAATCTCGGCATGGTCCTTCAGCTTGGGCGGCACGCTGTCCAGCACCTGCAGGGCCTGCTCCTCCTCCCCCAGCGCCATCAGGGCGCGGGCGGCGCCGGCGAAGGCCTCGGCATTCTCCGGGTCCTCCTGCACCAGGGTGCCGAACAATTGCAGCGCGCCCTGGTGGTCGCCCTCCTCGGCCGCGGCCTTCGCCTCGGCCAGCAGGTCGGCGGAGGGCATCTGGCCGCCGGCCGCCTTCAGCAGCCCCTCGATGAAGCGCTTCACCTCGCCTTCCGGCAGCGCGCCCTGGAAGAGGTCGAGGATCTGGCCCTGCCAGAAGGCGGCCACCGTCGGCACGGATTGCAGCGGCAGGCCGAGCTGGGTGAGCTGCTGCACCAGGGACCGGTTCTTGTCGATGTCGATCTTGACGAGGCGCACGCGGCCGCCGGCGGCGCGCACCACCTTCTCGAGCGTCGGGGTGAGCGTCTTGCAGGGGCCGCACCAGGTGGCCCAGAAATCCACCAGGACGGGCACCTCGCGCGAGGCATTCACCACATCCTGCATGAAGGTCTTCTGGTCGCCGTCCTTCACCGGGTCCGGCCCGCCCGCCGCGGCACCCATCCCGGGGCCTGGACCCTGACGGTTCGGGTCGAAGATGACGTCCATCGCGGCAATTCCTCAGTCTTGCGGTCTTACATGCCCCCGCCGGGCGCGGGGACAATAGGCCATCGGCCATCCGGCGGCCGGATGGCCCGGGGCCGCCCGGCCGGATCGATCGCACAGTAGGGCAGCGGCGGCGGGCCGGGAACGCCCCGGAAGGGCGGGCCGAAAAGCCTGGCGGGCCGGCGGCATCTCCGCCCTGCGCGCGCAGGCCGCGGCCGCGGCCGCGCCCGGATCACCCGAACCAGCGGCGGCGGACCGCGTGCAGGTCCGGCAGGACGGCCTCGCACAGCCGGCGCAGCGCGTCGTCGGGCGGCAGCAGGTCCGGCACCATCACCGCCCGCATCCCGGCCGCGGCGGCGGAGCGGATGCCGGCCGCGGAATCCTCGAGCGCGAGGCAGCCGCCCGCCGGCAGGCCCAGCCGGGCCGCCGCAGCGCGGTAGGGATCGGGCGCCGGCTTGCCGCAGGCGTAGTCGCCGGCCGCGATCACCGCGTCGAACCGCCCCTCCAGCCCGTGCAGGCGAAGGTTGCGGGCGACCGTCGCATGGCCGGAGGAGGTGCAGATCGCCCGCGGCAGCCGCAGGGCATCCAGCCGGTCCAGCAGGGCGGCAGCGCCCGGCTTCAGCGCCAGGGCGGGCCGCCGCGCCTCGTATTCGCGCATCCAGGCGGCCTGCACCGCCTCGACATCCCGCCCGGCACCGAGATGCCGCTGCAGCGTCACCCGGTTCGCCGACCAGGGCCGGCCGATCAGCGCCGGAAAGTCGGCGGCGGCGAAGGCGAAGCCCTGCGCCCGGGCGACGGCCAGCAGCGCGTCGCGGTAGAGCGCCTCGCTGTCGAACAGCAGGCCGTCCATGTCGAAGACGACGGCGGCTGGAAGCTGGTCCATCCGGCCAGGGAAGCACCCCGCGGCGCCGGCCGGAACCCGGGCGTACCGATCGCGCGCGGTCCGGCCGATGCGGGGCGGCCTGTGCGGGACGTCCAGCGCGGGACGGCCGTGCGGGCCGGCCGTGCGGGCCGGCCCCGGCTCAGCCGCCGGGCGCGGGGATCTCCAGCACCTCCGGCCGATGCCCCAGGCTCTCCAGGAAGCGCAGCAGGCCGGCCGGGCGGATGGCGGTGGTCATGTTGTTCGCCAGCGGGTGGAAATGCACCCAGGAATGATCGCGCATCAGTCCGGCATCCAGCACCACCCGCACCGCGCCGGGCGGGGCATTCACCATGCCGAAGGGCGTGACCGAGCCGGGGATCACCCCCAGCAGCGCCATCAGGTCCTCGGCCGGCGCCATCTCCACCCGGCCGGCGCCGGCGGCGCGGGCGAGCGCATTGACCGAGACCTGCCGATCCTCCTGCAGCACCGCCAGCAGATGCGGCCTCGCATCCTCCCCTGGCGCCTTCCTCGCCGGGCGCAGGAACAGGTTCTTGCTGTGCCCACCCTCCAGCGTGCCGCGCAATTCGCGGCTTTCCGCCACGGTGAAGACCGGCGGATGGGTCACGGTGCGGGTCTCGAGGCCGAGCGCCTCGAGCCGGGCGAGGAGGCCTTCCGGGGTCTCTGGCATGCGGCGTGTCCTTGCACGGGGCCGGTTGTCGGGGCCGGTGTCGGGGCGGGGCGGGGCGGGGCGGGGCGGTGTTTCCGCCGGCCGCCGCGCGGGTGCAAGCCGGCCGGGTGCAACCGCCCGGTGCAACTCGCGTCTTCTGCGCATCGGCGCGCGGGCGTACCACCCCGGGGCCGCAAGATGACCATTGCCGGAGATTGCCCGATGCGCCGCCGCGCCCTGCTCGGCCTTGCCGCCGCCAGCCCCCTGCTTCCCGCCGCGTCCCTCGCGCAGCCCGCCGCCTGGCCGACCCAGCCGCCGCGCATCGTGGTGCCCTTCGCCGCCGGCGGCCCCACCGACATCCCCGCCCGCCTGCTGGCCGAGGAGCTGGGCAAGGTCCTGCCCTTCCGCCCGGTGGTGGAGAACCGCACCGGCGCCGGCGTGGTGGTGGGCACCGACGCCGTGGCGAAGGCGAAGGACGGCCACACGCTGCTCTACACCACCGTCGCGCATGCGGTGCTGCGCGCCATGTTCGCCCGCCTGCCCTTCGACCCGCTGGCGGACCTGCAGCCGGTGGCCCTGGTCGGCGTCATTCCCATGGTGCTGATGGCGAACAAGGACCTGCCGGTGACCTCCCTGGCGGAGCTGATCGCGCTCTATCGCGCCAATCCCGGCAAGTACGACTACGGCAGCGCCGGCAATGGCAGCGCCCTGCACCTGGCCGGCGAGCTCTTCCTGCGGGAGGCGGGGAATCTCCGCGTCACCCATGTGCCCTATCGCGGCTCCGCCGCCGCCATGCCGGACCTGCTGAACGGCACCACGGCGATGATGATCGACGTCGCCAACAACACCCTGCCCTACATCCAGCGCGGCGAGGTGAAGGGGCTGGCGGTCAGCGGCCAGAAGCGCCTGCCCCAGTTGCCGGAGGTGCCGACCTTCGCCGAGGCGGGGCTGCCCGGCTACGAGGCCTATACCTGGCACATGCTGATGGTCCCGCGCGGCACGCCGGCCCCGGTGGTGCAGGCGGTGAATGCCGCGGTGAACGGCGTGCTGGCGAAGCCGGAGGTGCAGCGGAAGCTGGAGGAGCTGGCGCTGCAGGTGCGCCCCGACAGCACGCCGGACAGCGCCGAGGCCTGGCTCCGGGCGGAGGCCGCGAAATGGGAACCGGTGGTGCGGGCCGCCGGCATCAAGCCGGACTGACGCCGGCCGGCGCCGCCGCCGGGGCGCGTGCCGCCGCCCCGGCGCACCTTGCCCGGCATCGGGCGTGGTGCGGCACCAGGGCAGCGCGGGCGGTCGGAGACCGCTGTGGCATGGCAGCACGCGGCGTGGCGCCGCGGCGCGCCGCGTCCAGGCCGGGATGCCGC
>NZ_SMOA01000222.1 GCF_004353985.1 Paracraurococcus ruber
CCCGGTACAAGGCAGTCGGCTGGGTGGGAGAGGGCCATTCGGCCCCGGCATGCTGCGGCGTGTGTACAGAACCGCCGGCATGCCCCTTCCGACTCCCACGACGCTCGTAGACCCAACTAGTTCGACCCCTCGGCGATCCCGTGCCTCAATCCGCAGTAGATACTGCAGGAAGCGCGCGGCCGATGAGGACGCCCGCATGCGGCCCCTCTTTCCGAGCATTGTCTCCTCGGCGAGAGATGCAGCGACCGGAGCCGGCGATCCTCTTTCGGACGGCGCAAAGCGGCCCGACACCGTGCCGGACCTCGGCGTCGAAGCTAAGCGCAATCCGCGCGCCGGCGCATGGCGACTGGCCTCGCATCGGTACGAGCCTGATCGATGACGTTCCAGACCGCTGCAGCAAGCTCATAGTAGCCCTCGGGTTTGGCAAGCCGGATCGTTGGCCAGCCCAACCCGCGCAGATCAGCTTGCGGCGAACCTTTACTGAAGCCGGTTATCACCACCACTGGCAGATGCGGCGTATGTCGGCGCAACTCCGCAATGATGCTCTGGCCGGCAAGGACACCGAACAACTGCAAGTTAATCACAGCCACCGCGAGAGCGCCTGCTTTGGCGGTCTTGGACACAGTATCAGCCGCGTTCACTGCCATCAGCGTGTCGAAGCCCTCTGCCGTGAGAAGGTCCTCCACCATGAGAGCGAGTACGGCATCATCCTCCACAATCAATGCCAGAGGCCGTGTCTCGGCGGTCATGCTGCTGTCCTGCGGAGCCGCCCGCTCGACGCGGAGCGGCTCACGCCCCTCGATTTCAATCGGGGATTGATATCTCGAGCAGCGATGCCGCGTGGGAGCGCAGGTGCCTCACATGCCACCAAATATGCTTGTCACTCACATGTGAGCGAGGCATATTGTATGCGTTCAAGCTGTTCTTGGACGTCTCCTCCCAGTGATCTGCGTCGCGACCTGGGGTCGGGCGCATCGATCGCCACTCGGGGCCGGTGAGCAATCACCGGCCCTCTTTTTTCGTGTGCTCCGGCGCCCCTGCTTTCCCGTACCGGCGTGGGCTGGTTCGGAGCCGCGTCACCTCTGAGGCACAGCGCGCGTACTCTTCAGCCCGGTGACATGAAAGCGATACGACCGCCCGCTCCACGGCTTGGCCGCCTCATGCATGATCCGGAACGAAGGAGACAGACGTTGCCGGACTTCCTCGCCGACGACTTCGGCGCCATCGCGCGTGCCATGCGCCGTGACGCCGCCGCGCCGCCCAGAGTGCTGCTGCACTTCTGGCACCTGCTGACCCGCCTGACGAGCGAGCACGACAATGTCGAGGCCGCCATTGCAGAGGCCCATGAACTCTGGACGCACCTGGTATCTGATCCAGAACACCTCGCCTTGGCCGATGGCACCATCCTGATGGACCGCGATGCCCTGACCGAAGCGATGACGCGCTATGCCCAAGGACTGCCGATCTGAGTTCGTCCAACAGGCGCGAAGTGTCTCGCTGAGGCACCGCCATGCTCGCTTCTTCAGGACATGCACGGAGCAGCGTGAGAAAAAGCCGGCATTCCAGCCTGCTCTCCATGGGTTGCAACAGTGACTGCTCGCATTCTCCCCGTCCGGCCCACGCGCGACCTGGACTTCACGCGCGGTGAACGGCGCGCGATTGCCACGTGGTGTGCATTCCGCGGGCCTGCCTGGTCCATCAGGTCTCTGCAGACCGTGACCGGCCATGGGGTGCTCGGCATCGCCACCTGCGGCTCGGATGGCGCGACAGATGAACCTGTCCCGACTTGGCTCCTGATCAAGATGCCAGCTGGCCTGTTGCTGACGAACGCGCTTACCAGCAGTCCGGTCGGCGTCTATGGGTCCATCGTCGCTGCCTTCACCGCAATCACGAGCATCGAAGGCGCTGAGCCGATGAACGACAATGAGCCAAGCGGATGCGGGGAGCTGGCATCGAGTAGCATGGGCGTACTGCCTTCGGCTTTGCCATATCTGGCATCGCAGATTGGCACTGGCTTTGTGCTCGGCCGGCGCACGGTTCAGCGCAAATGGACCAAGTGACAATGTCGACGTTGGCCGAGACCTTGGGCGCACTGAGTGCCGCCCTGGCCGAGCAGCATGCATCGCGCTACAGCGATGCGTCCGCAATCACCTACTTCGAGTTTGGCATCCTGCTGGCCCATATGGATGCCGAGATACCAGACTGGTTGACCATGACGCCGCGGTGGGCGCGTGCTGCCGTTGCGACCGGACGCTCAGCCGCCATCCACAAACTACGCGAGAGCCGCCAGTTTGCTCGTGTCACGTCGTAGCGTCGCTGATTGACGGGCTCATGGCTGCTGTGCGCAGGACAGGCATTCCAATATTGGCTGCGTGGTGGCACGCGAGCATAACAGCCGGCGTTGGATGAGAAGCAGCGGCTCGACAGCCGGGTCACGCCGCTATGAGCCGTTCGCTCCAGCTATTATCGTCCGGCATGTCAGCGCATCTTTTCGCGCGATCGATCAGGCCCCACACCACGCGCGTGAACGCCAAATAGTCGGCGGCTTTGAGCATCCGCACCGTGACGCTGCTCGGGTTGAGAAGACCAGCCTCTGGCATCTCCTCATCGTTGTCCGTGACCACCACAATGGGCAGGTCGGGATTGGCGCGTCGCAGGCGCCCAATCAAGCAGCGGCTGAACAAGCCGGCGCCGGGGTGCTGATCGACCACCACCAATGTGAGCTTGGCGGTGATAGTCTCTGCAGCAGCTAAACCGTGAGCCACGACGACGTCGAACCCCTCGGCCAATAATAGGTCTTCGGTGATGCAGGCGAGTGCTGTTTCGCCGACCACCAGCGCCAAAGGCGCCGGATTGAGAGGCTTCATTGTGATCCTGGAGGGGAGGTAGGCGGCGACGAACCGCTGTCCACCTTGCTCTACGCAGGAAGTGGTTGACAGATCGTTTGCCACGACCGCGGATGCCCTACTGATATCCATCGTTTGCTGAAGCACGCCGAGCGGTCCGCCAGCCCACACTCCGTCTCAGTGCCAAGTCTCGGTTTCACACGACCTGTGTTGCGAGAGCCCAAGCTTCCCGTCCATTTGTCAGCCGCCGGGCCCCTACCCCCCCCCGGGGGGGTTATCAGCATCGCACCCGAGCTCGCTGACGCTCCAGCGTAGCGACCGTCACAGTCCGACCCGACCGGAGACGTTGGCGCGGAACAGCCCGCCATCGCGGATGTAGCGGCGCAGCACAGTGGCGCTGCGGTGCCGGGTCTGCCGTTGGATGTCGCGCTCCTCGAGGCCGTGCGCCGCGGCGCTGGTGGCGAGGCCGGCGCGCAAGCTGTGCCCCGAGAAGCCCGCCGGGTCGAGCCCCGCCGCTGCGGCGCACCGCTTCACGATCAGCGCTACCGCCTTGTCTGACAGGCTATCGCCGATCCGGCCATGCCGATCGACGCTGCGGAACAGCGGCCCGTCCGCGATGGCCGCGGCGTTCCGCCAGGCCGCCAGCGCGGCGACTGGGCAGGTCGCGCTGCCGGTCCGGGCGATGCCAACCAGCTGGCCGGCGCCCTCCTGGTCGCCCTTGCTGCGGCGGATGGTGACGCGCAGGCCGCTCTCCTCCTCGGCCAAGTCCGCGACCTGCAGTGCCACCAGTTCGCTGCGCCGAAAGGCCCCGGCAAAGCCCAGCAGCAGCAGCGCCCGGTCGCGCAGCCCGAGCAGCGCATCATCGCAGGTGGCGACCATGGCCCTAACCACCTCGACCGTCGCCGCGGCGGCTTGGCGTTGGGCGCTGCCATGCTGCCGGCGGATGCCGCGCATCACCTCGCGGATCGCCGGGTGCCGGGTGTCGAGCTGATGCCCGGCCAGGCGGTGCGCCGTGGCGATGGCGGCGAGACGCCGCTCCAGGGTGCTGACCCGCAGGCTGTCGGCCTTGGCCGCCAGATAGGCGCCATCCGTCTCTGGCTGAGCGGGGAGGAGATCCAGGCCATGCGCGGTGGTCCAGGCGGCAAAGCAGTCCCAGTCGCCCTGGTAGGCCTTCCGGGTGGCCGCGGCGGTGGCGCGGCTGGCGTAGCCCCGGGCGCGGGCGTGCACCGGGTCGAGCGGCACGATGGCGCTTGGCGGATCCACCGCGGTGACGACTGCCTGCCTCATGCCGATCCCGTTCTGGATTCCAGTAGTGTTTCCTTATTGGGGGCGACAAGCTGGTGCCATCACCGCGGTCGACAGCGGCTTTCCGTCACGTCGACCCTCTACGACCTCTGGAACTGGCGGACTGAGCGGAGCAACTTGGCGTGCCGGCTCGCGGCAGCAAGGCACGGCCCAATCTGCTGAGGATGGATGTCATGCAAGGTGATCTTTGTCGCTGCGGCGACTGTCTCCGCCACATCAATGCTTCTGGCCGGCGCAGATTCATCGGCGGCGTCGCCGCCGGCGCGCTCGCAGCTGTTGGCATCCCAGCCGGTCCCAGTTTGGCGGCCAACCCGACCGCGAAGACCACGCTCACCTCCGACGAGGCGCTCCGGTTACTCAAGGAGGGCAACGACGAGTTCCGCATGGATGCCCCCTACCGCGCCGCTCAGGGCCGCGAGCGTCGCATTGAGCTGGCCCGGGGGCAGGCGCCCTTCTGCGTGCTGGTCGGCTGTTCCGATAGCCGCGTTCCACCCGAGTTGCTGTTCGGGCGGGGCTTGGGCGAGCTATTCATCATCCGCAATGCCGGGAACACCGTCGACACCGCCGCGCTCGGCAGCATCGAGTACGGGGTGGGCGTGCTCGGCTGCCCCCTGATCGTGGTCCTGGGTCACGAGGCGTGTGGTGCGGTCGCGGCCGCGGTCGATGTGGTGGACAGGAACGCCACCTTTCCTGGCGTGATTGGGGAGATGATCCAGCCCATCATCCCCGCCGTCCTTGCCGCCCGCAGCCAGTCCGGCGACTTGCTCGACAACGCGGTTCGGATGAATGCCCGGCGCGTGGCTGGACGCCTCAAGACGCAGAGCACCGTGCTGCAAGAGGCGCTGCAGCAGAAAAGACTGAAGATCATCGCGGCACGCTACGACTTTGATGACGGCGACGTAGACTGGTTCGAGGACAGCTGAGGGCTGAACAGATCGCCGCCTGAACCACGCTTCCTGAAGGAGGGCCGGCATCTGCGGGGAGGATCCACGTTTTACTCGTGCTCGCCAGGCCTGGGGCTACGATCGGGAGCCTTCCCGAGCCAGAGGCCGTCGGACCTTGGTTCCAGGATCAGTCGGTCACCGGTATGCAGACCGGCCGCCTTGAGAGCTGCGGCGGGAATCTGCACGGTGACGGTCTCATCGCCTTCTTTCCGACCGACAAAAGGGATGTCCAAGACCCAGCTCATGCGAGGCGCATCGGGCACGACCATGGTGTAGAGTTCATCGATCCAGGTCACCTCGCCACGCTCATAGTCGGCCGCGTAGCAGCGCAGGAAAGCATGAATGAGTGCTGTGATTTCCTTGGGCGTCCGGGAAGTGCGTGGTTCACCAACCAGCTCACGAACCACAATTCTCTCGACTACCCGCTCGGGCGTTTTGCCATTCTGCATGACATCTCGGTTCAGAGCATCCAGAACGGCTGCGGCGGGCAGAGGGAGGCCATCAGGCAGACAACGAAGCCGCGCCAGGTCGCTCAACTCCCTCACCTTGGAGGAGACATGGGCGTGGGCAAGGGATATCTGGTCCACACGTCTCCCGAGCAATCGCGCCAAGCCGATCCAGATTGCGTAACTTGCCGCCTCAAACTCGCGGCGTACCTCGACCTCCGTACGGAGGTAGGCACGGGCGCCACCCTCGCCTGATCCATCATTGCTCATGCAACCACCTTGCGGCTCCGCAGCAGTTGTGCCGACCCAAGCTTTGACCGGCATTTCCCGCAGCAGGGGTACGCGGTCAATATAGCCGTGACTGTCCCACATCCGACAAGCGACCGCTCATGCAGGCGGCTGAGGACGTCCAAGTTGACCTCGGCTGTCCAAGGATGACCACGATCCTGGCCAAGCGCCGGCGAGACCCGGATGCCGGCAACCGATCCTGCCTAGGACTTTGCCTCCGATCAGGCGTAATGGCGACGGCAGCCGTTCCTCGCGGCGAAGACTTTCCCGGGTCGATCACATAGCGGCCAAGTTCTGAGGCTCGATACCCGAGAGCGCTGCCGCTCCCGACCTAAGCCGGACCAACGAAGGTTAAGCAGATGGAGCGCGCCTGCCATACGGCCGCGCTTGCGCCGCTCGCGTGCTAATCCGGTGGTTTACTCACCTCGGTGCCGTCAATGAGGCAGTGATGCGGGAGATGAGGTCCGCCCAGGCCCGCGTGCCCGGCGTCACAAAGTCGAAATGACCAGCGTCTGGGATCTCAACGCGCTCGATTGGCGCTGTGCCCCTCGGTCCGACTGCCCGCTGGTAGTCGTGCGCGACATAGGGCGGGACGAGACGGTCGAGGACACCGCTGACCAGGACGACACGCCCAGCCGGCGCCGGCATCTCCGCCGGGGAGATTTCGGCGTAGAGGTCGGCCGACGCCGAAGCGGGCACCAGCCGGTCCAGGATGCCTGGACCGCAATGGACGGGTATGAACCGCGCGAAGCGCCTCAGGTCACCGATCCCGGCCAGGCTGATGGTCGAGCGTGGCACGAACGGCGCCGCGCCCCGGATGGAGCTGCCCGGCGGGAGACGGTCGCGCACCGCGGCCCAGAGCGCGAGATGTCCGCCGGCAGAATGTCCTACGGCGACACTGCGGGAGGGGTCGAGGCGAAGACGTGCGGCCTCCCGCGGCAGGCGATCGAGCGCAGCGGCGACGTCCTGGAACGTGCCGGGATAGCCACCGCCTGCCTCGTCGGCCCGCCGGTAGCCGATGCTCCACGCGGCGATCCCGAGTTCCGCCAGGGCCTTGCCCATGTGGCGCAGCTGCTCTCGCCCCGCGTCGGGCAAGTCCCGCCAGCACCCGCCGTGCAGCAGGATCGCGACAGGATGTGGGCCGTCGCCCTCCGGCAGGAACAGGTCGATGGCCTGCGAGGCTCCGTTCCCGTAGTGAAGGATCTCGGTCGGGGCTGGCTTGGTAAGCCTGATGAACTCCGCGAGCTCGACCGGTTCGGCGGCGTGCGCCGCGGTGGAGACGACCAGAGCCGCCAACAGCCGCATTACGTGGTGTCGCATTGGGCCTTGGTCCTTTCCGGGCCTCGCGGCAGCGGGCCAGACGCCCGCCGCCAGCGCACAGTGCGCCGGGATGGACGGCCAGTGTCTCACGCCTGCGTCACGGGACTGCAAATCGGGCTTCCTATTCCTCAGCCGAGACCGTACGTCGCGCGTAATGCGCGCGGCAGGCGCGGCGGATGCTCGCCCCTGCTTGCAGCGACACCGACGGTCCGCTCTCCGCCCTCCTACGACCTTGGCAGTGGCACCAGCCGTCAGATCCTGGCGACTTGCCGAGGAGCACCGGGCTGCCAGTCCAGCAGCAAGCCTCTTGATTTCCCTGACAACGGGCAGGAAAAAAGCTTGTTGAGGAGTGGCCCGGGTCGATGCCGGGGCAAATCTTCTACTATGCACTCTCGGTGGAAGCCCTGAGCCTTGGCATAGGACGACCATCCCCGCATGAAGCGGGGCTGGTCCCTATGCCTGCGCGAATGCTGCGCCTCTCGTTGGAGCCGCCCCTCGCCTCGGCAGTGGACATGGCGCATGAGCCTGCCACTTCGACGCCGACTTCCGCGGACCATGCTCCGCGCTCCCCCCCCCTCGCGCCTTTCGGACCGGGCTTCGCCTTGGGGAGATCCCACGGTAGGCGATGAAGTCCACGCCGCCGCCGTTAATCCGACCAGCGTGGACTGCAAGGACGCGACGCACGAAGAACGCCATCGCCAATGCACATCTATTATAGCGCACGAGGAACCCGGCAGCAATGAATATCGGGATGATGCGTGACATGCATAGTGAAAGCATTGGCAAGGACGCCTTGAATTGACTCGGTTGCCGCCAGGGTTGGGTCGGACTCCGATCCTCGAGCTCGGTGCAGACTGGGATCGCGGTGGACCGGCTGGTGTGGGCCCGGCTGTCGGCGATACCCTGATGATGCGCGAGACGGCTCAAGGCCAGGGCTCTGGTGGCATATGCCCCGCATTGCCATTCTGGTGAGTCTGGAAGGCCGCCTGCTGAACAGCAGTAGTCGTGCCGCAGACGAGCGTCGAAGTGCCGTGTACGCGCTTCCAACTCGAAATGCGGGGCATGTGGGCTGTGCCGAGACTGCCGTACATCGCGCGAGCGGGACGGCGGGATGACCGGCGGCTTGCACCAGGTACCGGGAGCCCGTGTGCCGGGGCATCGCGGCACCGCATGCCCAGCAATGCCGAGCCGCTGCGCGCTGGTGGCGGTGCGGCGTGCTGAGTCTCTCATCCCTGCCCATCCAGTCCTGTCTGCCTGGCGCTCGACGTAGCGCGAAGCTGCGGCATGATTGCGCCGCCGACGATCCCGACGAAGCGCTCTGGGGAAGTGGTGCTGCCCGGCATGACAGACCGCGCCCCTATCAAGCCAGGTAGACGAGAGGCTCAATGCCGCGGTGGCGGAATGCGGCGGCGCTTGCGGGCTTTTCGGCTCTTCTTGGTGAAGCAGCTGCCCTGGGAGAGCAGATGCGCCAAGCCGAGAGGATCGTCGACTTCGCGGTAGCCGGCTTCGAGGCGAGCCTTCGGCCCGAGGTTCTCGGAGCTATGGGAGCGGCGGCCCGACAGCGGCATGAGATCGTCCTCAAGCCTGATGCCCAGGACCTCTGCCAGCGGGACGGTGCCGGCGCCGAGACCGATGGTCAGGGCGGGATCCAGGCTCTTCAGGAAATAGCAGCCCCAGCCCCAGCGCATCGCGGGCGTCCCGGGATAGCGGCGGTTGCGGCCGACGCGAATGCCGTTGACCCGGAAGCCACCGATCTCGGTCAAGCGCGAGACGAGCTCGGCCCGGAGTTCGACGTAGTCCTTCCCGCGGTGCCGCCTCGGAAGATGGACCAGCAGGTGGGTGTGCTCACGCTTGAAGCGGCCGACCTCGCGGACCCAGACAAAGCAGGGCTCAATCCCCTGCCGCTTCAGGTAGCGGCTCATCCGGTCGAGGCACCTGGTCTGCGTGAATGTCCACCTCGCAGGATCGAAGCCTTTGGTATGCCGCCAGAGAAGGGTGAGAT
>NZ_SMOA01000223.1 GCF_004353985.1 Paracraurococcus ruber
TGGGCCTGCACCGTGGGGGCCAGGGCGGCCGCACCGGCCAGCAGGGCGAGGGCGGCGGGGAGGATCATCTTGCGCATGGCCGGGGTCCTTTCTGTCTCTCTCGGATGACACCGGGCTTCGGGTTGCGTCCCGCCCTGGTGATCGCCTTCGACAAAGGGACTTTACCCAGGCCCCGCATCCGGGCCTGTGACCTGCACCACCATCACGGCGCGATCGCGCAGCGGCGACGGAGACGCGAAAAGCCCCGTGACCTCGGGGTGAGATCACGGGGCCCTCGTGTGCCCGCCGAGAGGACGGGCAGGGGTGTAGCTACATCGGTTGGCCGGGCGGACACGCGCAGGAGCACCAGGCTCGCCGCATGCCGTTCAACGTCATCCCGCCCTATACGGCGCCATGCCGGCTCGGCGGGCGGCCCAGAAGTGTTCCTTTGGACGGCGCGGTAGCGCAACCAACGATCACACGATCCAAACCCGAGAATACACCGCCGCTGTCCGGTGGCGCAGCGGTTAGATCATCCGAGGCTCAGTGCTGCAGGAACTCCGCGGTGGACTACGATGAAGCGGAAGGCCTGCCGAGGTTTGGTCATGATGGCTTGAGGACCGTCATGGCGAATGGCCTGGCATTTGCGGCCGCATGCGCGACGGCGGCGTTCGCCTGATCCAGCGGGAACTCCACGACGTTGAACTGGCCGAGCGACAGCAGGCCGGAGCGAACCAGCGCGGCCAGCCGCGTTGCCGCATCGGGCGGGTACATCCATTGGCCGAGGATGCGGATGCAGTCCCGCATGATCCAAGGATAGGGCAACTCAAGTCCCGGGCCGCCCAGCATGCCGACGCCACCCATCAGCACCACCCGGCCGTAGGGACGGACCGCCATGATGGCGGCGCGCGCCGCACTGGCGGGCGCCGAGGGCGGCAGCAGGTCGAGCACGCAGTCGATCGCGCCTGGGGCTGCCTGCCGCATCCGCTCGCGGTCCGTAACCTCCTCTCCGGTCAGCTCGACGGTCTGCACCCGCGAGCCGAACCGCCGCTCAAGGTCGTCCAGGATGGCCCGGTTCCGGCCGGGGGCCACGACGCAGGCCGCACCCATAGCCAGTGCCACCGCCACGCCGGCGCTGCCGAAATTGCCTGTGGCGCCGCTGACCAGCACCGTCTCTCCCGCCTGCAGCCCAGCCGCCAGCCAGCCGCCATAAGGCACCAGCAAGGTTCCGAGCGCGCACCAGCGCGCCGCCTCATCCGGTCCGATCGGGCCGATTGGCTTGGCGTTCTCGGTCGGGACCAGCATCCGTTCAGCAAAAGAGCCGTGCCGAAAATGTCGCTGCAGATGGAGGCCGCCTTCGCCCCGGGCGCTCCAGCCCTGCAGGGTGATCTCCGGCGAGGCGGCGGCGTCGCGCGACCGCACGGTGGGGTCGCAGAACACCCAGTCACCGGGCACAAGGTACGCAGCATCCGGCCCGACCTGCAGGACCCGGCCGATGCCGCCCGGGCCCGGTACCACCGGCAGGTCGAGGATGTAGCGGCGCTCTCCGCTGAAGACCTCGTTCGCATAGGACAGCACGCGCGTCGCGGCGACCTCGACGACCACCTCGCCGGTGCCGAGGACTGGGTCGGGCAGGGTCTCGATGACGAGCGGCGAGCCGAACGCCTTTAAGATGGCGGCATTCATGGGGCGGACCTCGCTGTTCCGGAATCCCAGAGTCGCAGCTGGCCGAGCGGCATCCAGGCCTGGCATTATCCTGGGACTGTGACACCCAGCATCGGGAGTGACCCGTCCATGGCGGATCCGCGTCGGAGCGAGCTGGCCGACTTCCTCCGGTCGCGGCGAGAAAGGTTAAGCCCGGCGGCGGTCGGGCTGCCCAACGGGCGCCGCCGCCGAACGCCGGGCCTGCGGCGGGAAGAGGTGGCCGAGCTCGCCGGCATCGGCATCGACTGGTACATCCGGCTCGAGCAGGGGCGTAGCGTCAGTCCCTCCGTCACCACTGTCGATGCGCTGGCGCGGGCGCTGCGTCTTGGCCCCGTGGAGCACGCTCATCTGCGCGCCCTGACGCGCGACGCCGATCAGCGCGCCTTCGTGCCCGAGACGGTGCCTGGGGCGATCCGCCGGACGGTGGAGGGCCTGCACCCGCCGGCCTACGTCACCGGCCGCCGCTGGGACATCCTGGCCTGGAACGCCGCGGCAGCGGAGCTCTTCGCCTTCGACAGGTTGCCAGCGGAAGATCGCAACACCCTGGTCAGCGTGTTGACGAAGCCTGCCGCGCGCCAGCTCTTCGGAGCCGGCTGGGCCGCGGAAGCGCGGCGCATGGTGGCTCAGTTCCGTTCCACGCACGACCTCTGGGCTGGCGACCCGGCCTTCCTCGACCTGCTGCGGCGGCTGCGGCAGGGCTGCCCGGAGTTCGCGGGGTGGTGGGAGGCACATGACGTCCACGAGGCCAGGTCGGGTGAGAAGCTCCTGCACCACCCCCGCCGGGGGCTGCTGCGATGCGAGTACGCCACCTTCCAGGCGAATGACGATCCGGCGCTGAAGCTGGCGATCTACACAGTCATCGAGCCAACAGATTCGTAGGGGAGAAGGGGCCCGGCGCTCTCAATGGGTGCGTGGGGAATTGCAGGCGGTTGATGTTCAACGTCCGCCATGGGCTGAAGCCAGCGGAAGCCGCTCGCTTCGACCCATGCTGTTCAAGCGCCGCATTCCTGAACGTTCTGGTGTTGCATTGTCTTTGCGGCAGCCAGCGCGCGGTCCTCTGGCAGGAGGCCGCTCCGGTTGGGCCTGTCTCGGCCATAAGGTCCTCGGCCGGGGTTGCGCCGAAGACCCTGGCCAGGACCAAAGCGGGCGCTGCATACAGGATCCGCCTACGCGTCTCCTGCGCCCTGGCCATCGGACGCATTGCGCGGCGCCCTCCGGGCGCCCAGGCACTGTCTGATTTCGCAGGGCAAGGCAGCACATTGCCGCGGCTGAGCCAATGGCTGGCCAGAGCGGATTGCGGCGGCGCTTGAACGGTCCAAAGCGTGAATCCCCTCCGCCAACAAGGCCCATGGCGGTGTAGCGTTCAGTTCCGAACGCAAACCGCGATAGGGTGTGCCGGTCGATCCGGGCAGGTTCAGCGCATCGCCAGACCCAGCAAAGGACAAGGCCATGACCATCGCCCGCATGCCCGAGCCGCTCTCCGGCGTCACCCCCGAGGCCATCCGGCTGTTCGACGCCGCCGCGGAAGCCTTCGCCCTGTACCGCGGCGACCCCGTCGGCCTGCTAGACGAGGCGATCGCCGTCGCCCCGCGCTTTGCGATGGCGCGGCTGTTCAAGGCGTGGCTCTTCGCCCTGACCACCGAGCCCAAGGCGACTGCGGCGGCGCGCGCCCTGCTAATCGAGGCCATCGCGCTGCCCCTTCGGGCGCGTGAGACCGGCCATGCCGAGGCGCTGTCGCAGGTTCTGGCCGGCAACTGGAGCGCCGGGGGCCTGGCGCTCGAGCGGCATTCCCTGCTGTTCCCGCACGACCTGCCGGCACTGCAGGCAGGGCACCTCATCGATTTCTTCAGCGCCAATGCCCGCGCGCTGCGCGACCGCATCGCTCGGGCCTTGCCGCACTGGCGGGGCATGCCGGGTCGGTCGCTCGTGCTCGGCATGTATGCTTTCGGGCTCGAGGAGTCGGGTGACCACGCCCGCGCCGAGGCCGTCGGGCAGGAGGCGGTAGAGGCCGACCCGCGTGATTGCTGGGCGCACCACGCCGTCGCGCATGTAATGGAGATGCAGGGCCGCCCGGCCGAAGGCCTCGCCTGGATGGCCGGGCGGGAGCCGCACTGGGCGGGGAAGGAGAACTTCTTCCGTGTCCACAACTGGTGGCATCGCGCGTTGTGCCACATCGAACTCGGCGACACGGCCGCTGCGCTCGCGCTCTATGACGGGCCCGTGCGCGGCGGACGGAGCGCGGTCGCTGTGGATCTGGTGGATGCCTCGGCGCTGCTGTGGCGGCTCGACCTTTTGGGCGTGGATGTTGGCGCGCGCTGGGACGAACTCTCCGTGGCCTGGGACCAGCAGGCGGATGGGCGGCTCTACGCCTTCAACGATTGGCATGCGGCGATGGCGCATTTCGGCGCTGGCCGCCTGGACGCGGTGGAGCGCCTGCTCGCGGCCGCGCGCCGGGCGGAGGGCTCGGAGGCCGCGCGCTGGATGCACGAGACCGGCCTGCCGCTGATCGAGGGCTTCGCCGCCTTCCGCCGCAGCGATTACGCCGCAGCCGTCGAGCACCTGTTCGGCGCGCGGCAGATCGCCAACGCCTTCGGCGGAAGCCATGCGCAGCGCGACGTGATCGACTGGACGTTGACGGAGGCGGCGATCCGGGGCTGCTTGGCCGAGACGGCGGAAGCGCTGGCGCAGGAGCGGCTGGCGCTGCGCCCGCACAGCCCCGTCAACCACCGCTTCCTGGAGCGCGCGGGCGGGCTGACCCCGGCTGGCCCTGCGGCTGGCTGAGCTTCCGGATGGCTGGCCGTGGAGCACGGGACATCCGAGGGCGAGGTCCTGCGCGAGCATCGCCAGCCACCGGAGCTTGTCCTGGCCGACGTGAGGGTAAATCGCCATATCGCAAGAGTCCCCTCCGGGTCGGCCTTACCCGCCCGGAGCGCAGAGTCTTGCGGCGAGGCTCGGAAGCCCCTGACGCCTCAGCGCGTCGAGGTACGCGCCGAACGTTGGCGTGCTCCGGCTGAGGTTGGCATGGGCGGCCTCCGCCGAGGCGCGCACTGCCTCCGGGTCAGCGTCGTGCAGCGCGCAGAGAAACGGGTCCGGGTGCGCCACGGCGACGCCGAGCGGCGCGAGGGCGCCCGGCGGGAAGTCGCGCAGATTCATCGTCAGGATCACGCCCAGGCTCGCCGCGATCACCGCCGCCAGCACGTGCCGATCGCCGGGGTCCGGCAGCGACAGCCCGTCCACGAGCGGCTCCCAGCCGCGCACCTCAGCCTCGGGCAGGACGCGGTCCATGAGGTCGCGGGTGTGCAGAAGGCGTTCGCGCCCGACACGGCCCGTGGCCGCGAGGTTGGCGATCCACTCCTCGTGGATCCGCGCCGACCTGAACCAGTACGTTTCGGATGTGGAGAGGGTGGAGGAGGTTTGCGTCGATCACGACGACCGGGGGGCGGTGAGAGTGGTGCCTCGCCGCCCTCGCCAGGCTCAGACACCATGGCGCCGTTCGAGGTCCTCCGCGTCGGTGGCGAGCTCAGTTATCGCGGCGCGCCGGTTCGTCTCGCGCGCGCGAAGCGCGAGCACGTCGGCTAGTCGCACCCGCCTGTGCGCGCCCACCCGCCGGAAGGGCAGCAGCCCGGCGTCCATCCGGCGGCGCACGAGGGGGCGCGAGATCCCCAGCACAGCGGCCGCCTCCTTGGGCGTGAGCTCGGCGTCGTCGGCGAACACCGTGACTGCCTCTGCGGTGGCAAGGCCCTCCAGGAGCTCTGCGAGCGCTGGCAGCGCCGAGGGCGGCAGGCTCAGCGCCTCTTCCGTCCCGTCACCGCGGGCAACGCGCAGCTCGGCGCGCTCGGCCGCGCGCAGGGCGGCGGCGCCTCGCGCGCCGCCGGGGCGCTCGCAGGATGGTAGGGAGTGGCGGATGTGGGCGCGGATCGGCATGGGGGAAGTTTAGCGCTTATCTGGAATAACCGAAAGCACTTCGATGGTTCTCCCGGCATGGCGGCCGGCCGCAGTGCCGGGTCCGTCCGACCCCCGCGTCGCCGTCGTTAGATATCGATGCCTTTCGAGATGGCCGTCGCGTCGTCCTTCTCCACGCCATGGGCGTTATCCTCATCAACGCCTACTGGCCACCATACTAGCAGCACCGCGGTCGCTCCCGCTTGGGAAGCGTTGCCATCGGGTTAAATTTGGCCGGGATCGCCCGGATTCTGGCGCCTGAGGCATTCCTGACGATGCCGTGCCCCCAAGCGGTGCCGCGAGGCGTGCTGTTCGCTTGCCCGCGCCACTCATTTACCTTCTGACAAGGCCGCATTTCGGGAGCGGTACCTCGCACTCGGTGCGGCGTCCGACACGCAATCCTGGCCCGTCTGGCGCTGGCCCTGCCCCCACTTATTCACGCTTCATAAGTCGGCTTGCTCGCACGATCCCCACTGCAGGCCGGCCATCTTGTTGCGGGGGCGGAAAGCGGCTGTCGTCCGCCCCCTCTATGTGCGCGCGGGACGCAGGCATTGCGCGGCTGGCTTCGCACAACAGACAACGCGCTTTCGGCAAGGCGCTCAGGTTTGGAGCACCTGTCCGAAGGGCAAGCTGGCGAGGCGGGCGGTGGTGAGCAGGCGATCCAGGCCGTAGCCCTCCCGAGCCATAGTGGAGAGGCCGGTCATCACAGTCACGACGTAGTCGGCCAGGCGCCCTGCTGAGTCCGGGTTGGTGGCGGCGATGAAGCGACGGATGGCGATCTCGCCGGTGGCGGCAATGGCACGAGCCGCCTGCCTCGCTTCTGGATCGTTGCAGCGCGTCCCCTCGATGACCAGGCAGCCGGCGGTGGCCGGGTCGGCGGCGTAGCGGCGGGCGGCCTCTTCCAGCAGGGCCGCCAGGGCGTCGGCGACGGGGCGGCCAGGGCGCAGAATTTCGTTCAGGGGCAGGCCGTCAGCAACGCTGTAGCGGCCGAGGATACGGGCGTAGAGCCCGGCCTTGCTGCCGAAGGCGGCGTAAAAGCTTGGTGGGTTGATGCCGATCGCCTCAGTGAGGTCAGCAACGCTGACGGCATCGTAACCGCGAGCGTGGAAGAGGCGCTGGGCGGTGGCGATGGCGGCCTCGGGGTCGAACCGCCGGGGCCGGCCGCGCGGGCGCGGTATTTTTGTATCAATCACTATTAAACGCCTTGACGGAGCCTTCTGAGTATTTATGTAGCGACCACTAGATCGAACCTCAAGGAGGACCTCACATGGCCGGCTTTCAGAGCAAATCCGTTCTCGTGCTCGGCGGCAGCCGCGGGATCGGGGCGGCGATTGTGCGGCGCTTCGTGGCGGAAGGCGCGGCGGTGACCTTCACCTATGCCGGATCGCGCGAGGCGGCCGAGCGGTTGGCAGCCGAGACAGGCGCCATGGCGGTGGTGACGGACAGCGCAGACCGCGATGCTGTAATCGAGCGGGTGCGCGAAAGCGGGCCGCTCGACGTGCTGGTGGTGAATGCTGGGGTTGTCGTCTTCGGCGACCCGCTGGAACTGGACCCTGACGTGGTGGACCGGCTGGTCCGCATCAACGTGAACGCGCCTTACCACGCGGCGGTGGAGGCGGCGCGGCGGATGCCGGAGGGCGGCCGGATCATCGTCATCGGCTCCGTCAACGGCGACCGGGTTTCCTTCCCGGGCGTGTCGGCCTACGCGATGAGCAAATCGGCGCTGCAGGGCTTGGCTCGAGGGCTGGCGCGCGACTTCGGGCCGCGCGGGATCACGGTGAACGTTGTGCAGCCCGGGCCGATCGACACCGATATGAACCCGGCGGAGGGACCGCTGAAGGACCTGCTGCACCCCGCCATGGCCTTCAAGCGTCACGGGCGTCCGGAGGAGGTGGCGGGGATGGTGGCCTGGCTCGCGGGGCCGGAGGCGGGCTTTGTGACCGGCGCCATGCACACCATCGACGGGGGCTTCGGAGCCTGATCCTGCGCGGCGCGGAGGGCTGGGGCGTCTTCGGCCCTGGACGAAGCCCAAATGGCTTTCTCGACGCGCCGGACCTTCCATCGCCCTCGGAGATCCGAGGGGGCACGGCCACATGGCCCGGCGCAGTTCCTTGCGCGCGACACCTTTTCGTCTCTGAAGAGGCCCATCATGTCGAGCAACGACCTGACACTTCCGGGAGCGCCGGAGGCAGATTTCAACCATCTCCTCCGCGCAAACCTCGAGCGTGTGTTTAACGAGCGCGATCCCGCTCGCCGCGCCGCGGCCGTAGCGGACCTCTATGTCGTCGATCCCGTGATGTACGAGCCCACCGCAATCGTGACGGGCCGCGCGGCGATCTGCGAGGTCGCGGGGCGTCTGCTGGATCAGTTCGGGCTGACCTTCGCGTTCCACGCGGACGGCGTGGCCGTCGGCCACCATGGCCTTGGCACCTTGCGGTGGCACGCGGGTCCGGGCGAGGAGGTTGCCGTAACAGGCACTGACGCAGCGCAGATCGTGGATAGGCGAATATCCCGCCTCTGGGTCCTGCTCGACCCGTCGGTCCGATGATCGCCGTCTGCATCTAGCTTGTGGGCCGGCTTCATCCCCCCTCGGACAATGGTCGATGCAGACGGGCCACGGGCATGCGGAAGTTGCCGAACCGCTCCTCGCTAAGGAACTGCCTGCCTGATTACGCCTGACGCGTCTGCTGCGGGTCGGCTTCCGAAGTAGATTTTCTGCTCCGCGCTATTCACCAGGAGGGGAGCAAACCTTCTATGCTGCGGATGCGGGTGGGTTTGGAAACATTTACGGAGAAGCCTCGGTGCGGAACGCAGACGCGGTCACGTACCGGTCGCATCCCGCTTCCAGCCGGCTCCGCCACTCGCGGCCGCGGGCGGCGCCGATCAATGCGGAGCGAAGGTGACGGCGAGGGCCATGCCGGGCCCGTCAAGCACTTCGAGTTCGCCGCCGAGCTGCCGGGCCAGGGACTGTACGATCGACATCTCTAACCCCGCGCGCCGGCGGGCAACGTCGCCGGCGGTTCCGCGCTCGCCCTGACGGGACCCGGGCCGTCGTCATGCACGACCAGCCGAAGCGCCCCGCCAGCATGCGGCCGCAGGCTCACCGCGAAGATGCCGTCGTACCCAGGGCGGAAGGCGTAGTTCGCGGCGTTGAGGGCTGCTTCGTTCACCAGCAGCACGAGTGCGGTCATGCGGCTGACCGACAGCGGCGCCGGAATGGGCTCGATCGAGACCGTGACTTGGAGATCCCGGAAGGTCTCCGCCAGCATCTCTCGCAGCACGAGCTCAAGCCCCTGACGGTAGGCGTAAAGCTGCCGCGGGCTCTCGTGCCCAGCCTGGCCGCGATTGGTGGACCAGTCCCGAGCACTAATACCAACGGCTGCTCTGTTGAAACCCTCTGCGCCTCCTGCTGGTTCGGTCCACTTTTGGCGGAGGCCGGAGACCAGCGATGCGGAGGATGTCGAAGTCGGCGGTTCGGGTTACCCGGGAGGCGCTGGCGGCGGGTCGGGCCGCC
>NZ_SMOA01000224.1 GCF_004353985.1 Paracraurococcus ruber
CGCCGCGCCCATCCCCGCCACGGCGGAAGCCGCCGCCGGCGCCGCTGGCCGGGCCGCGCGCTCAGCGCAGCAGCGCCTTCGCCGCCGCCTGGCCGCTGCGCACCGAGGCCTCGATGGTCGCCGGCAGCACCGGATCGGTCCAGTCGCCCGCCAGCGCCAGGTTGGCCAGCGGCAGCCGCTTCGGCCGCAGCGGCGGGCCGGGCGCGTGGCGCGGCGTGGCCCGGCGTTCCTTCACCACGCGGCAGGGCGGCGCCTGCGCCGGCCAGTCGCCCGCAACGCCGAAGGCCAGCGCCGCCTCCCGCAACTCGGCCCAGGCGCGCGGGCCCAGCGTCTCCGCCTCCTCCCGCGCCGCCGCATCGCCGGCGCTGACGGTGACGGCGACGCCCGTCGGCCGCACCAGCACCCATTGGCACAGCGCGTCCAGCATGCCGATGAAGCGCACCGGCCCCGGCGTGGGATGGGCATAGTGCAGGTTGACGATCGGCGCATGCGCCGCCGGCACGTCCAGGTGGGGCAGCAGCCGCTGGCTCTCCCAGGGCGGGGTCGCCAGCACCACGGCGTCCCGGGGGCCGAGCGCCATCGCATCCTCCCCGAAATCCAGCGCCTGCACCCGCCCGCCCTGCGTCACCAGCCGCCGCAGCCGGGCGCCGAAGCGCACCGTGCCGCCCGCCGCCTGCAGCGCCGCCAGCGCCGGCGCCACCAGGCCCGGCCCCAGCCCGTCCCGCGCGACGAACAGCCGCGTCGCGCCGCGCCCGCCCAGCCGCCGCAGCACGGCGCCGAGGCGGTTGGCGGAGGCCTCCTCGCTCGGCGTGTTCAGCGCCGCGATCACCAGCGGGTCGACGAAGCCGCGATGGAATTCCGGGTGCGCCGCCATGGCCGCGCCCACCGCCCGGTCGCGCCCGGGAATGGCCAGCCGCGCCAGCGCCAGCAGCGCCCCGCCGGCCAGCCCGGGCGGCCGCAGCGCGCGGTCCACCCAGCCGAAGGGCGAGAGCGCGACGCGGAAGGCCCGGTGGTCGCGCAGGTCCAGCACCGGCAGGCCATCCGGCTCCGGCTCCACCCAGCCGGCCCGGGCGCCGATGCGGTCGAGGAAGCCGAGCGCCGCGGCATTGGCGCCGAGCAGGGCATGGGTGCCGTTGTCCGTGCCATCCGGCAGGGCGCGGCAGCGGCCGCCGGCCACCGGCGCGGCCTCGTGCAGCACCACCACGCGGCCGGCATCGGCGAGCGCGACCGCCGCCGCCAGGCCGGCGACGCCGCCGCCCACGACATGCATCGTCATCGCGGCAGGCGACCTGCGGGACGGCCCCGGGTGGTCGCCACCGCGGATGGCGCGACCGGGTGACCCGACCTCCCCGCACCCGCCGCCCGGGGGCGAAGCCCGCCTGCAACCGCCCTAGCCACGGGCCTTGCCGGAACCGAGCGCCATCCAGGCCATGCGCAGCTTCTCGCCGGTGGTGAGGCGCGGGCGGGTGCCGCGCGCCTGCCAGCCGCGCGCCAGCAAGCGGTCCAGCAGCCGCCGGTAGCCCCACATCATCACCGCCGCCGGCAGCAGGGCCTGCGGGTCGTACTGGCGGATGTCGCGCTCCGCCGCGGCGAAGCCGGCCCGCGCCCGCTCGCCCAGCCTTTCGCAGATCGCGGCGAAGCCCGGATGGGCCACGATTTCCTGCGCCGGCCCGTCCGGGATGCCCGCCGCGGCCAGCAGGTCGCGCGGGATGTAGACCCGCTCGCGCAGCGCATCCTCGTCCACGTCGCGCAGGATGTTGGTCAGCTGGAAGGTGTGGCCCAGCGCCAGGCCGAACCCCTCCGCCTCTGGCGCGCCGAAGATCCGCACGCTCATCGCGCCGACGCTGCCGGCGACCCGGCGGCAATAGAGGTCGAGATCGGCCTCCGTCTCCAGCCGCAGCCGGTCGGCGCTGTCGGTCTCCATGCCGGCGATCATCGCCTCGCACTCGGCCAGCGGCACGCCGTATTCCGCCCGCGCCCAGGCCAGCTCGCGGGACAGCACGCAATCCTGCGCGTCGAGCTTCCGCCGCCAGTCCGCCAGGAAGCGGCGCTTCTCCGCTTCCGGCATGGCGCCATCGGCGATGTCGTCCACCGCCCGGCAGAAGGCATAGACGCCCCACAGCGCCCGCCGCCGCCCGCCCTTCAACGCCGCCATGCCGCGCGCGAAGGAGGAGCCCGCCCGCGACACCCGCGCCGCCACCACCGGCGCGTCCGGCGGGCCGAGCCGCAGCCCCTCGGCCAGTGCGGCGGCGAAATCCATCTTCGTCAGCGCCACCCGCCCGAGCACCGGGTCGGCCCTGCGCAGCCGCGCCAGCAGGCGCCGGCCGCAGCCGATGGTCATGGCCGACTGCACCGCGAGGCGCCGCGACCGCAGCAGCCGCGGCAGGATGGCGGCGCGGTCCAGCTGCTCCTCTACCCGGTCGAGCGCCGCGTCCAGCACCTCCCGCCGCCGCGCCCCGTTCGCCGGGTCGAAGAAGGCCGCCTCGCCGCCGGCGATCGCCATCCAGCTCTCGGGCAGGTAGATGCGGTCCAGCGCCTTGCGGTCGGGCACCAGGTCCTGCAGGTGGTTCAGGATCTGCAGCGCGGTGCAGAGCGCATCCGCCGCCGCATTGGCGGGCCCGTTCGCGCCATCCCCGTGCAGCCGCAGCAGCATCCGCCCGACCGGGTCGGCGGAGCGGCGGCAATAGTCCACCAGATCGTCCCAGTCGGCATACCGATGCTGCACCGCATCCTGGCGGAAGGCGGAGAGCATCAGCCGCGCCTCCGCCACCCCCACGCCGGCCCCGCCCATGGCGCGGTGCATCGCCGCCGCCTCCGGCACCGCGGTGCCGGGGTCGTCCAGCGCCCGGTCCATGGCGTCCAGCCGGCGGAGCTTCTCCTCCGGCGCCAGGTCCGGGCTGTCGCCGATATCGTCGGCGACGCGGACGAAGCGGTAGAAGGCCATCACCTTCGCCCGCAGCGGCTTGGCCAGCAGCAGGGAGGCGGTGGGGAAATTCTCCTCGTCATGGTCGCGGGTCGGGGTCGCGGCGACCGCCAGACTCGCGTCCACTCTCACCGGTGCGTTCATGCCGCCCTTGTGGCGGGATATGCGCGGCCTTTCCAGCCCGCCGGCTTGCCCGCCGCCCAGCGCGCCAGGGCCCACCACTGGATCGCCAGCGCCACCAGCATGCCGAAGGGGTGCAGCGGGATGGTCCACCAGGGCTCCCGCACCCGCAGGGTGATGGCGGCCCGCAGCGCCAGCATCAGCGCGATGGCGAGGAAGGCCTGCATCTCCGGCAGCAGCGCCCAGGGCCAGAGATGCGCCCCGCCCAGCATCACCGTCCAGACCGGCAGGCCGAGCGGCGTCGCCATCCCTTCCCGCGCATTCTTCAGGAAGCCGGCCCAGCTTTCGCGGAAGCCGTGGTACATCCGGCAGGTGGCAAGGGGCGCGCCGTCCACCACCTCGGTCCGGTGGCCCTCCGCCCGGAAGCGGCGGGCGAGCGCCAGCCCGTCATGCAGCACCTCCCGCACCGCGCCATGGCCGCCGATCGCCTCATAGGCAGGCCGGTCGCACAGGACGAGCTGGCCGCAGGCCGCCGCCATGTCGGCCCGCTTCGATTCCGCCCGGCCGCCGCCCGGCAGGTAGCCTAGCAGGAGGAAATTGATCCCCGGCACCGTCAGCGCCTCCCCCAGGGAGCCGATGACCTGCCGCGGCACGCCGCTGACCATGGCGAGGTCGCGCGCCTTCGCATGCGCCGCCATCGCCGCCGCCGCGCCGGGCGCGAGGCGCACATCGGCATCGATGAACAGCAGCCGGTCGCCCCGCGCCGCCTCTGCCAGCCGGGCGCAGGCATGCACCTTGCCGGTCCAGCCCGGCGGCAGCGGCGGCGCCGCGATCAGCCGCACCCGCGGGTCGTCCGCCGCCAGGCGCTGCACGATCTCCGCGGTGCCGTCGGTGGAGCCGTCATCGATCACCACCACCTCGACCGCCACGCCGCGGGAGGCGAGCGCCGCCGCGACGCAGGCCTCGATATTCGCGGCCTCGTTGCGGGCGGGGATGAGGACGGAGACGACGCCTTCGGCCGAGGTCTTCGACAGCGTGGGCAGGCGCCACAGGTTGTGGGCGCCGAGCGCAGCGGGAAGCGCCGCCAACCCCAGGCAAAGCCAGGTCCAGTCCATCAGGACGACAGAACGGGGGGAAGGTATTCCCCCCGAGCCCCGCATCCATTCTTGCGAGTCTTCATGCCTTTCCCCCCACCCTCGGGTCGTGGCGGGGGTCGAAGGGCTTGCCGCGCAGCACCGCCTGCGCCAGCCGCCAGCGTTCATACACCCCGCCCATGCCCTCCCGGCCGCGCAGCAGGTCGCGGAAGCGCGCCGGGTCGCGCGCCATCGCATCCACCGCCAGCCGGTCCATCGTCGCCTCCAACGCGCGCGACAGCGCCTCGCCGCGCGCCGCGCGCTCCAGCCCCGCCAGGCCTTCCACCGGCGGGCCGAACGCGCACAGCATCTCGGGCGCCCGCTCGGCCCAGAAGGGGTACTCGATCGCCATCGGCAGGAAGCGCGCCTCGGGCGCATATTCCGCCAGCCGCACCAGGCCGGGCGCCATCGGCACCGGCCTCTCCCGCACATCCATGAAGCGGCCGGGCGCGTTCATCCAGAGCATGTGGCCCGGCGCGCCCAGCACCTCCTTCGCCGTGCGCAGGAAGGCGACCGCGCCGCGCGCCGAATTCTGCTCCACCCCGAAGACGCCGATGCGGCGCATGAAGCGGTAGCGCGTCAGCGCTTCCGCCTCCATCGGGATGAACATGCGCCGGCCCGGGAACAGCTCCGTGCTGTACAGCATGAAGGCGACGCCGTCCCACCAGGACGGGTGGTTGGCATAGACCACCAGCGGCCGCGCCCCGTCATCCGCCCCCGGCAGCCCCCAATGCGCCACCCGCACCGCGCGCAGATGCTTGCGCGCGAAGCCGGCGAACATGAAGCGGAAGAAGCCGAACCGCGCCGGCGAGAACAGCGCGACCGGCGACGCCCCCTCCGATCCCCGCGGCGCGGCCATGGCGCGGCTACTCGGCGGCCATGCGGGCGCGGACCGCGTCGCGCTGGCCGGCCCAGTCGGCCTCCTTGCCCATGCCGCGGCCGCCCAGGTCCTGGTCCATGGCATCGGCGGCGATCCAGCCGGACATCATCACCATCGGCATGCCCGGCCCCGGATGCGCCGCCCCGCCGCACAGGTACAGGCCCTTCACCGCCTTGGACCGGTTGCCCGGCTTGAAGGCGCCGGTGAAGGCGCCGTGGCTCGCCAGCCCGTAGATCGCGCCGTTCAGCACCTTGTAGCGCTCATGGATGTCGACCGGCGTCAGCGCCTGCTCGACCACGATCCGCTCCTCGATGTCCTCCATGCCCGCGGTGCGCTTCAGCTTGTCGAGGATCACCTGCCGGTACGGCGCGAACATCTTCGACCAGTCATGGTGCGGCCGCAGATAGGGCGTGTGCACCAGCACATACAGCGCCTCGCCCCCCTCCGGCGCCACCGTGTCGTCCGAGCAGGAGGGCGCGGCGAGATAGGCGGTCGGGTCCGGCGCCGGCTCGCCGCGCTTGTAGATCGCGTCGAACTCCTCCTCCGCATCGCGGGAGAAGACGAAGCAGTGATGCGCGAGATGCTCGTAGCGCTTGCGCAGGCCGAGATAGAGCACGACGCCGGAACAGGCCGGCTCGTAGCCCTTCCTGGCGTATTTCCGGCCGGGATCGCCGCCCACCAGCTCCTTGTAGGTGCGGATGGCATCCATGTTGGAGATGACGGCGTCGCAGGCGATCCGCTCGCCGGACGCGGTCCGCACCGCGCGGACCGCGCCCTTCTCGATCTCGAAGCCCGTCACCTCGGTGTTCGGGCGCAGGTCGCCGCCGAGCTCGGCGGTCAGCTTCGCCAGCCCCTCGGCCACCGCGCGGGTGCCGCCGACCGGGTACCACACGCCCTCGGTCGCCTGCATGTCGCCGATCGAGCAGAGCACCGCCGGCGCCATGTAGGGGTTCGACCCGACATACTGGCAGAAATGGTCCAGCATCTGCGCCAGCCGCGCATCCGGCACATGGCCGCGGATGACCTTCGCCACCGTCTTGCCCATGCGCAGCGCCATGACGTCGCGCATGGTGTCGGGGTTGAAATTCGCCTTCATGTCGATGGTGTCGGTGATGCCCTCCACCGGCTTCCAGAAGAAGAATTTCTCCGACACCTCGTGCAGCTTCTCCGCCACCTGCTGGAAGCGGCGATAGCCCTCGCCCTGGCCGCTGCCGGGGGCGAACTGGTCCATGGCGCGCGCCATGGCCTCGACATTCTCCAGCAGGTCGATGCGGGTGTTGTCGTCGAAGAAGCAGCGCCATTGCGGGTCCAGCCGGATCAGCGGCAGTTCCTGCTGCTGGTCCTTCCCGGCCTCGGCATAGATCCGCCGCAGCACCCGCGGCACGGTCAGGATGGTCGGGCCCATGTCGAAGCGGAAGCCCTGGTTGCTGCCCGGCCGCTCCGGGTCCGGCAGGTTCAGCACCGCCGCCTTGCCGCCCAGCCAGGGATTCTTGTCCAGCACCGTCACCCGATGCCCGCGCGCCGCCGCCGTCGCCGCCGCCGCCAGCCCGCCAAGGCCGGACCCCACCACCACGATATGCGAGGCCATGACCCCTCTCCCGTCCTTGCGCCGCGCCGATGGCGCCGCGCGGTCCCTTGTTCTTGCGCGCCGCCGCCGCCCCGGCCCGGCGCGCGATGCCGTGGCGCCGACGCCAGGACGCCGGCGCCCCGCGCTCAGCGCGCGGGCTGCAGCGCCGTCGCCATGGCGGCGAGTTCCGCCTCCGCCCGGCCGGGCTTCAGGCCCAGATCCCGCGACAGCAGCGCGGTGGTGATCCGCGCGCCCTCGTAGATCACCGGCAGCCCGCTGCCGGGATGCGTGCCGCCGCCCACCAGGTACAGCCCCTGCACGCCGCCGAAGCGGTTCTGCGGCCGGAAACACAGCATCTGCGCCAGGTCGTGCCGCAGGTTGAAGGTGGCGCCATGGCCGACCGCGTATTCGCCAAGCCAGTCGGCGGGCGTCACCACCTTCTCGTAGCGGATGCGCGCCTCGAGGTCGCCCAGGCCGAGCAGCGCCAGCCGCTGCATCACCAGCTTGCGGAAGCGCGGCGTCTCCGTCGCCCAGTCCACGCCGCGCGCCGCGCTGTCCCGCATGTTCGGCACCGGCACCAGCAGGTACAGCGCCGAATGCCCGGGCGGCGCCATGGTCGGGTCGAGGATGCTGGGGTTGTGCAGGTAGAGGCTCGGCTCGTCCGGGACCACCCCGTCCTCGAGCTGGCGGATGTTCCGCTCATAGCCCTTGGACAGCATCACCGTGTGATGCGCGAGGTCCGGGTAGGATCCCTCGATCCCCAGGTAGAGCATGAAGGTCGAGCAGGAATAGCGCGCCGTCTCGATCTTGCGGTCGTTCCAGCGCGGCCGCACCGCCTCCGGCACCAGCCGCGGCATGGCATGGGCGAAATCGGCATTCATGATCACGGCATCGGCCGGGATGTGCCGGCCGCCCACCTGCACGCCATGGGCCCGCTTGCCGGCGACGCTCACCCGCTCCACCGCCGTGTCCAGCCGGATGTCGACGCCGAGCTGCCGCGCGACCCGCGCCATCGCCTCCGAGATGGAGCCGACCCCGCCCTCGATATGCCAGATCCCGTGCTCGTATTCGAGGAAGCTGAGGATGGTGAACAGGCTGGGGCAGCGGAACGGGCTCATCCCCAGGTACTTGGTCTGGAAGGAGAAGGCGAGGCGGACCAGCGGGTGGCTGAAATGCCGCGCCAGGTCCCGGTCCACCGTGCTGTGCGGCCGCAGCAGCGGCAGGCTCTTCAGCACCTCCGGGTGGAGGAAGCGGAAGATCGACTCGAAGGGCTTCTCCAGCACCGGGCGGAAGACGTCGAGCTTGGCGCGGTTCTCGGCGATGAAGGGGCGGAAGCCCTTGGCGTCCTGCGGGCAGAGCTTGGCGATCTCCGCTTCCATCCGCACCGGGTCGGCGGTGGCGTCGACGCTGGCGGCGTCCTCGAAGAACAGGCGATAGAGCGGGTCCACCCGGACCAGCTTCACCTCGTCCTCCAGCCGGGTCCCCACGCTCTCGAAGATCTCGGCGATCACCCGCGGGTACAGGAAGAAGGTCGGGCCCAGGTCGAAGCGGTAGCCCTCGGGCGTCGCCATGGTGCGGGTGCGGCCGCCGACGACCTTGTCCTTCTCGTAGATGGTGACCTGGGCGCCCTTGGCCGCGAGGAGGATGGCGGCGGCCAGCCCGCCCGGGCCGGCGCCGATGATGGCGATGCGGGACCGGGCGGCCTGCAGGGCCGGGGCAGCAAGCGGAGCATTCATGAAGGGCGGTCGATCCTGCACGGGCGGGTCAGTCTGCGGCAGATGCGGGCGGCGGCCTGTTCGGGAAGGGGGGCCGCCCGGCGGCGAGGCCGGAATTCGCCCGAGGGCGCACAATTCCGCCCGGCGGATGCCACCGGCACCGTCCAGGTCCGCCCTGCGATCGCCATGGAAGAGCCAAGCTGCACCGGCCCATCCCCCCTTCCCGGACGGGCGAAAGCCCATCCGCACATGTTCCCGGTCGCAATAAACCGGAGCTTAGGAGAGTTGACCAGCGGGTTCCCGACACCGGACTGACATGGCAGTGTCAAGCGCGACTTACAAACCACGCTGCATGCGCCGGTGGCGGGGCTGGCGTTGCGGCTCCGCCGCACGGGATGGGCTTTGGCTCCGCCGCACGGGATAGACTTTGGCTTCGCCGCCCGGGATGGGCCTGGCTCCGCCGCATGGGAGGGGCCTGGCCCCGCCGCGTGGGAGAGGCTTTGGCCCCGCCGCGCGGAGCCGGGTCCCGGCCGCCACGCGGCGGGGGGGCCTGCCGGCGCAGCGGACCCGCAGGGGTGCCCCGCCGCGCCGCCGGCC
>NZ_SMOA01000225.1 GCF_004353985.1 Paracraurococcus ruber
GCCGCGGCGGAACCCGCCCGGGTCGCGCCGCCACCGCCGCCGCCCGCGCCCGCCGCCGCGCTCAGCGGCCCCGCGCTGCTCTGGCGTGCCTTCCTCTCCTGGCTGCGAAGCCTGTTCGTGCAAGGGAAAGCGTGAGATGGCCGTGAAGCTGCAGGATGTGCTGGCCCAGGCCTTCGCGGCCGAGGGCTGCGAGGTGCTGTTCACCCTGATGGGTGACGCGAACATGTACTGGACCGAGGCGATGTCCCGCCAGCCCGGCATCACCGTGGTGAATGCGCGGCACGAGCATTGCGCGGTGGCGATGGCCGACGGCTATGCCCGCGCCACCGGCAAGGTCGGCGTCGCCTCCACCACCTGCGGGCCGGGCTTCACCCAGATCATGACGGCGCTGTCCATCGCGTCGCGCGCCAGCGTGCCGCTGGTGGTCTTCGCCGGCGATTCGCCGATGCTGGCGGCCTATTACGTGCAGCAGATCGACATGGCGCCGCTCGCCCAGGCCTGCGGCGCGCGCTACATCCCCGTGAAGTCGCTGGACCGCGCGCTGGACAATGTGCGGGAGGCCTTCCACACCGCCGCGCTGGAACGCAAGCCGGTGGTGCTGAGCGTGCCGATGGATCTGCAGAAGCAGGCCTATCCCTTCATGGCGGACTACATCCCCTCGGCCGACTACCTGCCGATGCCGCAGCGCAGCCTGCCCGACCCGGCCATGGTGGACCGGCTGGTGGCGATGATCGAGACCGCGGAGAAGCCCGCCATCATCGCCGGCCGCGGCGCCCGCCTGGCCGGCGCCCGTGCGCCGATCGAGGCGCTGGCCGAGCGCTGCGGCGCGCTGCTTGCCAGTTCGCTCCAGGCCAAGGGCATGTTCGAGGGCAATCCCTGGAACCTCGACATCGCCGGTTCCTTCGCCTCGGACGGCGCCCGCGAACTCTTCGCTGAGGCCGACCTGGTCATCGGCATCGGCGTCGGCCTCGGCGCCTACACGACCGAGAGCGGCTATCTCTATCCCAACGCCCGGACCGTGCAGATCGACATCAACCCGCGCGGCCTCTGGCAGGGGCTGCGCACCGCGGACATGCATATCCGCGCCGATGCCTTTGGCGGCGCCGAGGCGATTGCCGCCGCGCTCGACAAGCGTGGCATCCGCAAGCCCGGCTTCCGCAGCCCGGCGGTGGCGGCGCAGATCGCGGAGGACCGGCCGGACCGCAAGGAATTCGCCATCGCCCCCGGCCTGGTGGACCCGCGCCAGGCGATCCTGGAGCTGGACGCCATCGTGCCGAAGGACTGGGACGTCGTGATCGGCGGCGGCCACTATCTCGGCATCGCCATGACCCATCTGCGCGGCCGCGCGCCGGAACGCATCCATGTGGTCTGCGACTTCGGCGCCATCGGCAACGGGTTGCCCGCCGCCATCGGCATCGCTGCCGCCCGGCGCGACGGCAAGGTGCTGCTGATCGAAGGCGACGGCAGCCTGCTGATGCATGTGCAGGAGCTGGAGGTGATCCGGCGCGAGGGCCACCGCCTGCTGATGGCCATCGTCAACGATGGCGGCTACGGCGCCGAGATCCACAAATTCCGCGCCAACGGCCTCGACCCCTCCCTCGTCATCCATGGCCGCGGCGACCTGGCCGGCGTGGCATCGGGCTTCGGCGTGCGCGGCAGCACCGTCACCGGCCTCGGCGCCATGCAGGCGATGTTCGCCCGGCACCAGGAAGGCAATGGCGCCAGCCTGTGGGACATCCACACCGACGACACCGTCGTCTCCCGCCCCTATCGCCGCGTGCATTACGGCGAAGCGTAAGGAATCGCAGCATGTCCGGACCGGACTACGACGGCCTGTTCCGCAAGGGTGTGCCCACGGGCACGGCGCGCTTCACCGGCTTTCCGAAATACAATTTCGTCGGCGGCCATAACGAACCACGGCAGATCCCGGTGGAGGCGCTGGCCGAGGCCGCCGCGACCGCCCTGCGCCGCGAGGGCGCCGGCCTCGCGCTCTACAATCTCGGCCAGGGGCCGCAGGGGCACCAGGGCCTGCGCGACCTGGTGGCGGACAAGCTTGGCCGTCACCGCGGCGTCGCCTGCACGCGCGACGACGTGCTGATCACCTCCGGC
Source organism: Paracraurococcus ruber (assembly GCF_004353985.1). GTDB lineage: Bacteria > Pseudomonadota > Alphaproteobacteria > Acetobacterales > Acetobacteraceae > Paracraurococcus > Paracraurococcus ruber. The sequence continues at coordinate 2,110 of NZ_SMOA01000225.1, forward strand.
TCGCTGCAGGGCCTAGACCTCGTCAACGACCTGCTGCTGGAAGCCGGCGACACGGTGCTGGTGGAGGAGCTGTCCTATGGCGGCGCCATCTCCCGCATCCGCGCCCGCGGCGTGACCATCGTGCCGGTGGCGCTGGACGACCAGGGCATGCGGATGGATGCGCTGGAGGATGCGCTGGCCGGGCTGAAGGCGCGCGGCATCACGCCGAAATACATCTACACCATCCCGACCATCCAGAACCCCACCGGCTCCATCCTGCCGCTGGACCGCCGCCACAAGCTGCTGGACCTGGCGCGCGCGCATGGCGTCCCGGTCTTCGAGGACGAGTGCTATGCCGACCTCATCTGGGCCGGCAACGACGCCCCGCCGGCGCTCTATGCGCTCGATCCGGCGCAGGTGATCCATATCGGGTCCTTCTCCAAGACCCTCGCCCCCGCCCTGCGCAGCGCCTATGCCGTGGCGCCCTGGCCCGTCCTCTCCCGCCTCGTCTCGCTCAAGACCGATGGCGGCACCGGCGCGGTCGAGCAGATGCTGGTGGCCGAATACTTCTCCAAGCATTTCGACAGCCATGTCGGCGCGCTGTCCGGCGTGCTGGAGGACAAGCTCCGCTGCATGGTGGAGGCGGTGGAGCGGGAATTCGGCAGCAGCGTCGAATGCTTCGTCCCCAAGGGCGGCATCTTCCTCTGGCTGAAGCTGCCGGACCAGGTGGATGTCCGCAAGCTGGTCAAGCCGGCGGCGGAGCGCGGCATCCAGTTCAACCCGGGCCCCGAATGGGCCTGCGACCCGGAGGCGGCCAGGTCGCAACTGCGCCTGTGCTTCGCGCTGCCGAGCAAGGAGGAGATCCGGGAGGGGGTCGCGGCCTTCGCGCGGGTCTGCTTCGAGCAGACGGGAGTTCCGCAGCACAGCGACAACCGGCGGAACAATTGAGGAGGGCTCTGCCCTCCTCAAGCTCCACCCGCCAAGGGCCGAAAGGCCCTTGGAACCCTCGAGTCAGACGTATTTCTTGGCCAGCATCATGTGCACGCCCTTGTTGCCGTCCACGGTCTGGGTGACGCGCAAATCGCCGATCAGCGAACACAGCATGTAGGCGTGGTTGCGCGAGAGGTTGGTGCGCGCGCAGACCTCCCGCACCATCTCCCGCACCGCCTGCTTCGCGGCATCGTCCAGATCCTCGTCGATGCCGATCGAGATGAGATGCGTCGCCGTCTCGGCGAAGGGGACCTTGTAGTCCAGGTCCTTCCGCACCGTCAGGCGGAAGCGGCCGCGCAGCCCGGTTTCCAGCGCGCTGATGCAAACCTCGCCATCACCCTGCACGCCGTGGCCGTCACCGACATAGAACAGCGCGCCCTCGTTGAAGACCGGCAGGTACAGCGTCGTGCCGGGCTTGAGTTCCTTGTTGTCCATGTTGCCGCCGAAGGCGCGCGGCACATTGGTGGTGCAGGCGCCCCAATGCGGCGGCGGGCAGGTGCCCATGACGCCGAAGAAGGGGTCCAGCGGAATCTCCGTGCCCCAGGGCAGCGTGCAGACGCCGCGCGCATGGTCGATCTTCGGGTGGATGTGCTCGGGCTCGGGGAATTCCTCCGGCAACGTGCCCAGCAGCGGCAGCACGCAGGTGAAGCCCCAATCCATCCACGGCTCGGCCGACAGGATGTCCACCTGCAGCACGTCGCCCGGCATGGCGCCGCGGACGAAGACCGGACGGTTGACGAAATGCGCGCCCGGCCCCTGCGGCAGCTTCTCCACCGCCAGGCGGTATTCCTCCGGCACCGGCGTGCCGTCGGTCGGGAAGCCGGGCAAGCCGCCGGCGGGGACCGTGGCGATGGTCACCTCGTCGCCGGAGTCGACCGTCAGGGCGGGCGGCGTGCGGGCATCCAGCGTGCCCCAGATCATGCTCTCGGGCGTCGCGGGGATCTCGTGATGGGCGGGCATGGCGGGTCTCCGGCAGCGGGGTCGGCGGCCGCGCGGCACTCCGCGTCGCGGCCATGAAGGATGCCGCCCGCCGCGATGCGGGGGCGGGACGGCTCGCCGGTGACGCATTGCTCCCGCCGCCGATGATGCGGATGGCGCAGCGGGCCGGCAAGGCCGCTTGGCCAGCGCCGGCCCGTGGTGCCAGGATCGCCGGCATGGATCATGGCCTCGCCACCCGCCTCGACCGCCTGCTGGACACCCTGCCGCGCGCCTATCCCGGCCCCGGTGGCGCCGTCGCCCTGCTGCGGCGGGGCGAGGTGCTGGCGCGCCATGCCTGGGGCTGGGCGAATGCCGAAGCGCGAATCCCCTTCACCCCGCGCACGCTGTTCCGCCTGTGCTCCATCACCAAGCAGTTCACCTGCGCGGCGGCGCTGGAACACGCGAAGGACTTCGCCGCGCTGGACGCCGCCATCCGCGCCCGCCTGCCGCATCTTGAAGCGGCGCCCGGCGCGCTGCACCTGGCCCACAACCAGTCCGGCCTCCGCGACTACTGGGCGGTGGCGATGCTGCATGGGTCCCCGGTGGAGGCGCCCTTCGGCGATGCCGAGGCGATGCGCGTCATCGCCGGCACGCGCAGCCTGCAATTCGCGCCAGGCACGCGCTATTCCTACGCCAACCAGAATTTCCGCCTGCTGTCGGATGCGCTGCAGGACGTCACCGGCCGCGGCTTTGCCGAGCTTCTGCGCCCGGTCTTCGACCGCGCCGGCATGGCCACCGCGCTGCTGGCCGCCGATACCCGCGCCATGCCGGACGGGACGGAAGGCTATGAGGGCTCCGTCGCCACCGGCTTCCGCGCGGCGGAGAACCGCATCCTCTGGACCGGCGATGCTGGCCTCGGCGCCAGCCTGGACGACATGATCGCCTGGGAACGCTTCATCGACGCCGCGCGCGACGACCCCGCCTCGCTGCCCGCGCGCCTGTCGGCGCCAGTCGCCTTCGCCAATGGCGCGCCGGCCCCCTATGGCTTCGGCCTGGGACGCGCGACGGAATTCGGCCAGGCGGCGCTGGGCCATGGCGGCGCGCTGCGCGGCTGGCGCAGCCACCGGATGTACCTGCCGGCCGAGCGCGTCTCGGTCGTCGTGCTGTTCAACCACCTCTCGGACGCCCATGGCGCGGCGCTGGATTCGCTGGCGGCGGTGCTGGATGCGAAGCGGCCGCAGCCCGACCCGGCGCTGCCCGCGCCAGGCTGGCTGGGCGCCTATGCCGAGCCGGAGACGGGCCTCGCCGCCCGCCTGGACCTTGCGGCGCCCGGTCAGGTGCGGCTGCGCTTCGGCCATGGGATGGAGCGGCTGGACCTGCAGCCGGATGGCAGCGCGACCAATGGCCGCACCACGCTGCGCCCGGCGCCGGACGGCCTCTGGATGGACCGCGCGGCGGAGAACCAGTCGGGTCGCCTGCAGCCACGCGCCGGCGCGCCGCGCCCGGACATCGCCGGCCGCTATGCCTGCGCGGAGCTGGGCGCGGAGCTGGAGATCGTGGAGGCCGGCGGCATCCCCTACGGCGCCTTCGGCGGGTTCCTCGGCCGTGGGCGGATGGAGATGCTGGAGCCGATCGGCCCCGATCTCTGGGCGCTGCCCTGCCCGCGCGCCCTGGATCACACGCCGCCCGGCGACTGGACGCTCGCCTTCCGCCGCGATGCCGGCGGCCAGGTGGAGGGCCTCACCCTCGGCTGCTGGCTGGCCCGCCGGCTGGACTATCGCCGCATCGGCTGACCGGCACGCGCGGCCCGGTCAGAGCCGGGCGAGAAGCTCCGCCTTCTTCGCGGCGAATTCGGCATCGGTCAGGATGCCGCGCTGGTGCAGCTCCCCCAGCGTCGCCAGCACGGACAGCGGGTGCTCGCCGCCTGTCGGGGCGGGCATGGGCGCGGCCGCGGGGGGGGTCGGCGCCGGCGCATCCGCCGGGCGCAGATCCTCTAGCCGCCGCGCGCCCTGGCTGGTGGACACGGTCAGCGATTGGCCCTGCCCCTGCTGCTGCGACACGCCGTGGATCTGCAGCCCGCCCGTGTCGTACAGGCGCATGCGGCCACCGATCTGCACCGCCAGCCGGCCCGCCTGCGGGAAATGCGCGTAGCGCATGTCGTTCTGCCCGCCCGAGGCGGCGGGGGCGCCGAGCGCCGCCGGCCACCAGGTGCCGCCCCGCGACGGCGTCTGGCCGTCCGGCGGCCGGGCGGGCGGCGGGACGAAGGCCGGGCCCTCCCGCAGCAATCCGGCCAGGTCCTGGCACAGCGCGTCCACGCGGTGCTTCAGGCCGGTGTTGAACATGTCCCCCACCATGATCATGCCGCCCTGGCTCCACTGGCCCATGCCCCCCAGCTCGGGGTGGTTGAACTGCGCCATGGTGCCGCCGCCCGCGGCCAGCGCCCGCAGCAGCATGGCGGCCGCCTCCATGCTCGTGTCGTGGCGGGCGGCGATCTCCTGCAGGCGCTGGCGCGCGCCCTCGGTCAGGTCCTGCATGGCGGCACTCCGGTTGCCTGGACGGGATGGATGGCCCGGGATGGCATGCGGCGGCGCCGGCCGGAACCGCGGCGGCGGGAAGCGGCATCAAACCGGCGTGCGGGCCGGTGGCCCGCCGGACAGGCAAGCCACCCCATCCCCCCCGATCGTGGCGCGGATCAGAAGGCGATCCGCGTTCCGGCGTATACGCTGCGCCCGTCCCCCGGGTAGAACACCGCCGTGTTGGCGCCCGCGGCGCGCGCATCGGCGATGGTGGACAGGTCGGTGACGTAGCGCTTGTTGGTCAGGTTGCGGGCATCGACGAAGACGCTGACGCCGGGCGCCACCGTCACCCCCGCCTCCAGCCCCAGCAGGACATAGGCGTTGGCGCGCAGCGTGTTGGCGTAGTCCGCCCAGGCGCCCTGCGGCACCCAGTCCAGCGCCGGCCGGACGAAGAAGCGGTCCGGCTGGGTATAGGCCAGCGTGGTGCGCAGCACATGCGGCGGCAGGCCGGCGATACGGTTGTCGCGGTATTGCGGGTCGCCGCGGAAGCGGAAGTCGTTATAGGTCCAGACCTGCCCCAGGGTGAGCGCATCGCCCTCCCGCGCCAGCCCGCGCGCCAGGTCGGCCCGCAGCGCCAGTTCCACGCCCTGGTTCACCGTGGTGCCGGCGTTGAAGGTGTTGGCCGGCACGCCGAAGGCCGGGGTGAATTGCAGCAGCTGGCCGTTGATGTTGGAGCGGAACAGCACCGCGTCCCAGGCCAGCCGGTCCTGCCGCCCGCGCGTGCCGATCTCCACCGTCCAGGCACGCTGCGCCTGCAGCGGCACGAAATTCGTGCTGCCCCGCACCTGCTGCGTCAGGTCGCTGAAATCCGGCACGTCCTGGCTGCGGGTGATGTTGGTGAAGAATTGCAGGTCCGGCTGCGGCTGCCACAGCAGGCCAAGCCGCGGGACGAAGCCGTCATAGGTCCGGCCGAGCGCGATGGCGCCGCGGGAATTGGCCAGGCCGCGGCCGCGATCCTCATACTCCCGCTCATTGCGCAGCGCCTTGGCCCCGGTGACCACCGCCAGCGTCGGCACCACCCAGAGCCGGTTCTCCAGATAGGCCTCGTAATTCTGCGCCCGCTGGACCGAGGAGAGGGTCTGCCGCCCGCGCGACCCGCGCAGGTTCACATACTGGTCGGCGTCGTTGGTGCCGGCGAAGTAGCGCAGCCCCACCACCAGGTCGTTGCGCAGGCCGCCCGCGGTGAAGGAATGGGTCCAGCGCGGGGCGATGCCCCAGGTCAGCCCGTCCTGGTCGATCACCTGGAAGATCGGATGGTACAGCCGCTTGTGGATCACCCAGGAATCGACGTCGAGCTGCCCGGCCTCCAGCCGCACCGTGGTCCGGTTGGCGAAGCGCTCCGCCCAGACATTGCGCGCCTGGTTGCCGGCCAGCGCCGCCGGGTTGGCGATGCGCGGCGTGTTCAGCGCCTGGGACAGCGTCAGGGCGCCGGGCAGCAGCTGCCTGGTGTTGTAGATCCCGGCATAGAACCGCGTCTCGACGGTGTCGGAGATGCGGTAGCCGACATTGGCGTTGAACTGGTCGTACTGGCCGCGGCTGTGGCGGCGCCAGCCATCGGTGGAGAAATGGCTGAAGTTGGCCAGCGCATCCCAGTCGCCCCAGATGCGGGAGACCTGGCCGGACAGGCGCCAGGTGCCGAAGGTGCCGGCCTCGGCGCGTAGGATGTTGGGCGCTTCCGCCGTCTGCGCCGTGGGCGTGACGAAATTCACCGCCCCGCCCAGGCTGGATCCGCCATAGGCCAGCGCATTGCCGCCGGGGAAGACCGCGACGCTGCGCAGCGCCAGCGGGTCGATCTGGTAGAAATCGCCGGACCCGTCGGCGAGGTTCACCGGGATGCCGTCCTGCAGCACCTCCACCCCGCGCAGGTGGAAGCCGCGGGCGATGCCGGACCCGCGGATGGAAAGCCGCAATTCCTGGCCGTAGCGTTCCTGCACGAAGACGCCGGGTGTCTCGGCCAACACGTCGCGCAGGTTGAAGGCGCGGCGGTTGCGGAACTGCTCGGCATCCACGAAGCGGACGGCGGCGGGCGCCTGCTCCACCTGCCGGCGCTGCTCCTCCACCGGCGGAACGGTGAGGGAGCCGGGGGCGCGGCCCAGCACCTGGATCTCCGGCAGGGTGGCGCCGGGTTCGGACGCCTGCGCCGCGGCGAGGGCCGGCAGGCCGGCGAGCAACAGCGCGCCGCCGGCGGCGCGCGCAAGGGATGGCATGGGGTGTTCTCCTGACGATGCGGGACGCGCCGGGGCGCGGCTTGGGCGGTCGTCAGGCGGCGGGGGGTGCGCGGGGCTGCTGCGGCGGGGCGCGCGCCGGGGCGGGCGGCATCCCGGCGACCGGCGGCGGGACCAGGGCGG
>NZ_SMOA01000226.1 GCF_004353985.1 Paracraurococcus ruber
GGCCGGTGCTGCTGGCGCGCGACCCGGCCGCGCCGGCGGAGGCGCCGCCGGTCCTACCCGGACCCGGCCTGCCGCGGCTGGCGCCCTGGACGCTGCTCGACCTGGCGGCGGAGGTGCACACGCTGTCGGCCGAGATGGCGCTGCTGGCCGGCGCCGCCGGCCTGCCCGCCTGGCTGGACGCTGCGCCGGCCTGGGGCGGCGCCGCGCCCGAGGCCGCCTTCGCCGCCCTGCTGGCGGCGACCCGCTGGACCGATCCCTTCCGCGGCACGCCCTGGACCGCGGCGGAGGGCATCGCCCAGCTCGGCGCCTGGCGGGTGGCGGAGGCGGAGCGGCGGCGCCTCGTCGCCTGCACCGGGATGGATGTGTTCAAGCGCGACGCCATGCGCCGGGCCCTCGGGCACCACCAGGGCGCGCCGCGCATGGTCTTCCGCGCCTCCCGTGCCCTGGCCCTGGCCGGCGCGGCGGGTGGGGCAGTGGGGATCTGGGCGGCGGTCATGCCGGCGGGGCTGCCGGCACGGGCGGCGCGGGCGCGCGTCGGGCTGGTGCGGATGGAGGACGGCTTCGTCCGCTCGGCCGGGCTCGGCGTGCATCGCGCCCCGGCCGCCTCCCTCGTGATGGACGCCTCCGGCATCCACTACGACCCTTCGGCCGAGAGCGACCTGGAGCGGCTGCTGGCAAGCACGGAGTTCGACGCGGCGCTGCTGTCCCGGGCGGCGCGGCTGCGGGCGCGGCTGACCGCGGCCGGCATCACCAAGTACAACCTGACCGGCGCGGCCGCGCTGCCTCCCCTGCCGCCGGGCCGTCGCGTCATCCTGGTGCCCGGCCAGGTGGAGGACGATGCCGCCATCCGCCGGGGCGGCGGGCCGCTGCGCAGCAACCTCGGCCTGCTGCGGGCGGTGCGGGCGGAGAACCCCGACGCCATCCTGCTGTGGAAGCCGCACCCGGATGTCGAGGCCGGCATGCGCCGCGGCCGCGTGCCCCGGGCCGAGGCCGCCCGGCTCGCCGACCATGTGCTGGACCGGGTGCCGGTCGCGCCGCTCTATGCGCTGGCGGCGGAGGTCCACTGCCTCTCCAGCCTCACGGGGTTCGAGGCGCTGCTGCGGGGATTGCGGGTGACCTGCTGGGGCCAGCCCTTCTATGCCGGCTGGGGGCTGACCGAGGACCGCGCCCCGCCGCCCCGCCGCGCCCGCCGCCTGAGCCTCGACGAGCTGGTCGCTGGCGCGCTGATCCTGCACCTGCGCTGCCGCGACCCGGTCACCGGCCTGCCCTGCCCGCCGGAGGTGCTGCTGGACCGGCTGGCGACCGGGGCGGTCGCGCCGCCGGCGCCGCCACGCCTGCCGGCGCCGATCCGCGCCCTGGCCGCCCGCTGCTCCCGCCTGCTGGCGGGGCTGGGCGCACGGCTATAGCGGCGGCAGCCTCTCGCGCCAGGGCGCCGCCCGCTCATAGGCCGCGGCCGCGCGGAAGATCAGCGCCTCGGAGAAGGAGGGGCCGACGAGCTGCATCCCGAGCGGCAGGCCCGCCGCCCCGCTGATCCCGCACATCACCGATAGGGCGGGGTGGCCGGTGACGTTGAAGGGCGTGCGCGCCTGGCGCGGATAGGTCCGCTCCACCTCCGGGCTGTCGTCGATGCGGCTGGCCGGATCCATGGAGCTGGCGCAGAGCAGCAGGTCCACCCCGGCGAAGGCATCCTGCACCGCCGCGGTCAGCTGCCGCCGGCGGCGCTGCGCCGCGACATAGTCGGCGCCGGTGACGAACATGCCGGGCAGCAGGCGCCGGCGCGTCACGGCGGCATAGTCGCCCGGCCGCTCGCGCAGCCAGGCCTCGTGGATCGAGGCCGCTTCCGGCAGCATGATGGCGCGGTTGACCGCGGCGAATTCGCCGAGCGGCGGCAGCGCGACATCCACCACCTCGGCCGCTTCCGCCCGCAGCAGGGCCGCCGCCGCCTCCAGCGCCGCCGCGACCTCCGGCGTCGCGGCCATGTCGCGCTCGTGGAAATGCCGCACGAAGCCGATGCGGAGCCCCGCCACGCCGCGATGTAGGTCGCGGGCATAGTCCTCCGGCGGGTGGGCGGCGCTGCCGGGATCGGCCGGGTCGTGCCCGGCCATGGCGTTCAGCAGCAGCGCGCCGTCGCGCACCGTCCGCGTCATCGGGCCGACATGGTCGAGAGTGAAGGAGAGCGGGAAGACGCCGCGCCGCGAGACCAGCCCATAGGTCGGCTTGAGGCCGACCAGCCCGCAATGCGAGGCCGGGTGCCGCACCGACCCGCCGGTATCGGTCCCCAGCGCCGCCGGCAGCATCCGCGCCGCGACCGCGGCGCCGGAGCCGGAGGAGGAGCCGCCGGGATGATGCGCCGGGTTCCAGGGGTTGCGGGCGGGCGGGAAGGGCAGGTCGAAGGCCGGCCCGCCGATGGCGAATTCATGGGTGGCGAGCTTCGCCGGGAAGACCGCCCCGGCCTCCCGCAGCCGGGCCACCACCGCCGCGTCCCCGGCGGCCACGCGGTCGAGGCAGAGCTTCGAGTGGCAGGTGGTGGGGTGGCCCGCTAGGTCGATGATGTCCTTCAGCCCGACCGGGATGCCGTGCAGCGGGCTGCGCGGGCCAGCCTTGGCGATCTCCGCCTCGGCGGCGCGGGCGGCCGCCGTCGCTTCCTCGGCGAGGAGGCGGATCACCGCGTTCAGCCGCGGCTCCAGCGCCGCCATGCGGTCGAGGCAGTCCTGCAGCAGCTCGACGGGCGAGAGGCGGCGGGCGGCGATCAGCGCCGCAGCCTCCGCCAGGGTCAGCGCATGCGGGGCGGTCACCGCATCGGCTCCGGCGCGCGATGCGCCGGCAGGGGTTCGGCCGCCGGGTCGGCGGGCCGGGCGAAGGCGGTGCGCAGCCGGGCGGCGGCGGCGATCGCCTCCTCCACATCGGCGCGATGGTCGGCCCAGGCGCGCTGCAGGCCGGCAGCCTCGGCCAGGGCGGCGTTGGATGCAGCATGGGACGCGGCGTTCATGGGGCTCGGCTCGGGCATCGGTTCCGTCTCCCTTGGCCGGCGTCTTCCGGCGGTCGCGGACGGGGATGGATGCTGGCGCAGGACGCGGCAGCGGGAAACCCTCGGCGGCGGCCATCGTTGCCCTGCCGGCGGGTCGGCGTGCCGTGCGCGCGGCCCGGGGGCATTCCATGCCCCACAACCAGCATAGGGAGACTGCACAGATGCGCCTCACCGGTTTCGTCGCGGCTGCCGCCGCGCTCGGCCTCACCCTCGCCACGCTGCCCGCCGATGCGGCGTCCGAGCGGCATCATCGCGGCGCGTCGCGCGCCGCCGCGTCCCCCTCCTCGGCCGCCGACAACTCGGCCGACCAGCTGAACGCCCAGAGCCTGCAGCGCGCCCAGTCGGGGCAGGAAGGCTCGGTCTCCGGCGGCTATGGCGGCAGCATGGGGGCCGGCAGCACCGGCGGCATGCCGGGCGGCTATGGTGGCGGCATGTCCGGCGGGTCCTCGCTGGGCGGATCGTCCCTGGGCCGGTCGTCCGTGGGCGGCTCCTCGCTGGGCGGCCCGGGGATGAGCGGCGGCGGCGGCGCCGGCAGCAGCGGCCCGGTCGGCGCCAGCAGCGGCATGCGCTGAGCCGGAGGGGGCCGGTTCCGGCCGGCCCCGTTCTGCTCTATCCCTGGTCGCCATGTCCGCGACCGCACCCCCCGCTGCCCCGCGCCTGCCGCTGCACGGCCTGCGCGTGGTGGAGCTCGGCCACTACATCGCCGCGCCCTTCGCCACCCGCCTGCTGGCCGATCTGGGCGCCGAGGTGATCAAGGTGGAGCCGCCCGAGGGCGACCCGGTGCGCGGCTGGGGCTCCGCGGTCGATGGCAACCCCGTCTGGTTCAGCGTGCATGGCCGCAACAAGCTCTCCGTCACGCTCGACCTGAAATCCGCCGAGGGGAAGGCACGGGTGCGCAAGCTGGTGGCGCGCGCCGATGCGCTGGTGGAGAATTTCCGCCCCGGCCAACTGGAGCGCTACGGCCTCGGCCCCGCCGACCTGCATGCGGTGAACCCGCGCCTCGTCATCGCCCGCATCAGTGGCTACGGCCAGGACGGGCCCTATCGCGACAAGCCGGCCTTCGGCGCGATCGGGGAGGCGATGGGCGGCCTCCGGCACCTCACCGCCAATCCTGGCCAGAGCGAGCATCCGCCGCCGCGCTGCGGCGTCTCCATCAGCGACGACCTCGCCGGCATGTACGCCGCCATGGCGCTGGTCGCCGCCTGCTGGCAGGTGAAGGGCGACCCGCAGGCGAAGGGTCGCGTCGTCGATGTGGACCTGGTGGGCAGCGTCTTCTCCCTGATGGAGGGGATGCTGCCGGAATACGGGCTGTTCGGCTGGGTGCGGCAGCCGCAGGGCGCCGCCATCAAGACCGCAGCGCCGACCAACACCTATCCCTGCGCCGACGGCAAGTGGCTCTGCATCGCCGGGAATTCCGACCTGATCTTCAAGCGGCTGATGGCGGCGATAGGCCAGCCCGCAGCCGCGGCGGATCCGCGCTTCGCCAGCAACGCGCTGCGTTGCGAGAACGTGGCCGAGCTGGACGCCATGATCGCCGCCTGGACCCGCACGCTGCCGGCGGCGGAGGCGGAGGCGGTGCTGGAGGCGGCGGAGGTGCCCTGTTCCCGCCTGTACGACATGCGCGACTGCGCCGAGGACCCGCATTTCCGCGCCCGCGACCTGGTGATGCCGGTGCAGGATCCGCTGCTGGGGGAGGTGCTGCACCCCGCCGCACCTTTCCGCTTCGACGGCGTGGCGCCGCGCGACATGGTGCGCTGGACCGGCCCCGCGGCGGGGGCGCACAACGAGCAGGTGTTCCGCATGCTGGAGGAGGAGACGCCATGAGCGCGCAGGTCGAACTGAGCGAGGTCGCGCCGCGCGACGGGCTGCAGTCCATCGGCGCCTTCGTGCCGACCGAGACCAAGATCGCCCTGGTCCGCGCCAGCTACGAGGCCGGGCTGCGCCGCATGGAGGTGGGCAGCTTCGTCTCGCCGCGGGCGGTGCCGCAGATGGCCGATACCGGCGAGGTCCTGAAGGTCGCGAAGCAGCTCGCCGGCCTCGAATGCACCGTCCTCGTCCCGAACCGGAAGGGCTTCGAGAGCGCGATGAATGCCGGCGCCGACCGGCTCGGCCTGTTCATGAGCGCGACCGAGAGCCACAACATGGCGAACCTGAACCGCACGCGGGAGGAGAGCTTCGCCGACCTCGCCGCCATCGTGCGGGAGACGCCGAAGGGGACAAAGATCCGCTTCAACCTCTCCTGCGTGTTCCACTGCCCCTTCGAGGGCGTGGTGCCGGAGCAGGAGGCGCTGGACTGGGTGGAGCGGATCATCGCGCTGGATCCCGACATGGAGATCGCGCTGGCCGACACCACCGGCAACGCTGCGCCCGACCAGGTGCGCCGCGTCTTCGAGCATGCGCATGCGGCCTGGGGGACGCGCTTCGCCTATCACGGCCACGACACCTACGGCATGGGTCTGGCCAATGTGACCGCGGCCTGGGAGGCGGGCTGCCGCATCTTCGACGCGGCCTCGGGCGGCATCGGCGGCTGCCCCTTCGCGCCCGGCGCCACGGGCAATGTGGCGATGGAGGACGTGGTCTGGCTGTTTCGCCGCATGGGCGTCGAGACCGGCGTCGACTGGGCAAAGCTGCTGGTCGCGGCGGATCTGGCGGCGGGCGTGCCGGGGGCGACGCCGGGCGGCGCGATGCGGCGGGTGCCGGCGGCGCGGCTGGCGGCCTGAGCGGGGAGGGGCGCTGCCCCTCCCGAACCCGCCCCGCCGGGGATCGAACTGATCCGCGGCCCCCCGTGTGAACCAAAACGACAATGGGGAGACCCCGGCGGGGTCTCCTCATTGTCGTTCAGGCCCGAGGGTTCCAAGGGCCCTTCGGCCCTTGGCGGGAGGCGCTCGAGGAGGGCGGGGGCCCTCCTCAGTCCGACGGTATGGCCGCGTGCTCGAAGCCCACGCGCACCAGCCCACCAGTCAGCCCCAGCGCGCTGCGCAGCTGCGCCAGCATCGCCTGCGCCGCGTCGCCCAGTTCGGCTTCCGGCCCGGCGACGCCTTCCACCAGCGCCATGGCGCGGCGGCGCTCGGCCAGCTTCGGCAGCAGCTTCGGCAGCGCCGCCAACGCCTCGGCCGGCGCCATGCTGGCGATCACCGTCTGCTCGCGGATCAGCGCCTGGCGGGCGCTCGCGGTCATCTCGCTGAACGGCGCCTCGGTCTGCATCAGCGCGTTGGATCGGGCGAGGCGCGAACGGCGCACCCCACCGCGCGCCTGCGCCAGCAGGATCATCATCCGCACCACCGCCTCGGCGAAGCCGCCCGAGCCGATGCGGGCCAGGGCCTGCCGCACCTCCGGCGCATCGGCCAGCGCGGCGGCGGAGGGCGGTTCCTCCGGCGTCTCGCCCCCGGCAACGCCGACCGCCGCCAGCATGCCGTAGACGCCGTGGAAGGCGATCTCGGTCCAGGCGTCGCGCCAGTCCCGCCAGGTGTCGAGGCTGCGCTCGACCTGATCGGCCCAGAGCTTCTCCCAGGCCAGGAAGGGATTGTCCCGCTTGGCCGGCGCGCGGTGCTGGCGCACCTGCTCGGCCAGGCCGGCGATGGGCGCGACCAGTGGGTTGGCATCGCTGACCAGCGTGCGGCGCAGCCGCAGCGGGTGCATCTGCCGCCGCTTCTCGGCCGAATCCTCGGTGCTCAGCTGCCGGACGATCGGCGCCGCGAACAGGTCGTAGAGCGACTGGTTCAGCGCCGCGATCTTGGCGACCGCCGGGAAGGCCTCGTTCTTCGCCTCGCCGCTGCGGGCGCGGACATCGGCGATGGTCCGCTCCTTCAGCTCCACATGCCAGGCATTGCTGTCGGGCTCGCGGGTGATCAGCATCTCGTAGAGGCCGGGGGCGACGCTGTCGATCAGCGTCAGCAGCTCGGCGATCTCGGAATGCTCCTTCAGCGCCACGGCGCCGGAGACGAAGATGCCGAGGTGGCCGATGTCGTCATGCATCAGGTAGACGATGGTCTGGCCGAGCGCCTTGATCTCCTGCTCGTCCCGGTACACGTCGGCGATCCAGCGCAGCGCCTGGCCGGGCGGGGTGATGTTGTCGCCGGCCGAGGCGAAGACGACGACGGGGCTGCGCACCGCCCGCATGTTGAAGGTGGCGCCGCCGCCGGCGCTGATCTCGCCGCGCGCGAAGCGGTCGCCGATGAATAGGTTCTCGACGATCCAGCGGATCTCGTCGCGGTTCATCAGGAAGTAGCCGCCCCACCAGCGCTCGAACTCCAGGAAGCGCTCGCCCTCGGTGTCGGCCTTCTGGAACAGGTTGTAGTACTTCCTGAACCAGGTGTTGCCCGGCGACAGGCTCTCGAAATTCAGCACCAGGTTGGCGCCGTCGAACTTGCCGTTGCCGAGATCGGCCAGCAGCGCCGCCGGCCAGGACCCGCCGGCGAGGCCGCCCAGGTAGCGCATGGGGTTCCGCCCGCGCTCGCCCGCCCAGTAGGAGAGGGGGGCGCCGTTCAGCACCAGGGCGCCGGTCAGCTCGGGCTGCGAGGCGCCCAGCATCATCACCGCCCAACCGCCCTGGCAGTTGCCTATGACGACGGGCTTCGGCGCCTCCGGATGCGCCTCGGACACCTTCCGCAGGAAGATCCCCTCGGCCTGGGTGATGTCGAGGATGGTCTGCCCCGGCTCCGGGTCGCGGAAGAAGATGACGAAATAGACCGGGTGGCCGCGGCGCAGCGCGACGCCGACTTGGCTGTCCGACTTGAAGCCGCCGATGCCGGCGCCGTGGCCGGCACGCGGGTCGATGATGACGAAGGGGCGCAGCTTCGGGTCGGTGGGCGGCAGCCCCTCCGGCACCGCGATCCGCACCAGGGCGTAGTTGCAGGGCCGCGACAGGGTGCGGCCATCCACCACCATCTCGTAGTCGAAGATCAGCACCGGCGGGCAGCCGGCCGCCTCGTGCTCGACGAAGGTGTTCCCGGCCTGGCGCATGGTGTCCCAGAACAGGACGGCGCGCTGCGAGGCGTCGAAGGCGTACTCCATGGCATCGCGCGCGAGGTCCATCGGGCTGCCGGAGGCCGGCGGCGGCGGCGGCGCCTCGAAGCTCGGCCGTAGCGCCTCGGCCTGCCGGCGGGCCACATCGGCCAGGGCGCGGGCCTGGTCCATCACGCGGGACATGGTTTCGGCCCCGCGGAGCATCAGCTCCCGGGCCGGAGGCGGGGTGACCATGGTCATCGTGTAGGCGTTCCTTCCTCGCGCGCTCATGTTGCACCGCAGCATTGCGCGGGTCCAGGGAAATGCGCAGGTGGCCGCGTCCGTTCTAGGTCGGGCGACCGGCCGGCCACCGGCCGTCCCGGGTCCGATGGCATGCCCGGCCGGCCCTGGCCAGGGGGCCCCGGTGCCGGTCGCCGGCCGGTCACCGGCGGATGATCGACCAGTGCACCGTCAGGTTGACCTCGACGCCCTTCGGATCCGCGCCGGGGGGGAAGGGCGGCAGCACCGCGTTGCGGAACGGGATCTCCAGCCCGGCATCCAGCCAGACCGAGCCCGAGCGGCGCGTCAGCCTTGCCCCGCGCACCCGGCCGTCGGGGTCGACCAGCAGCTGGATGCGGTTGGTGCCCTCGTCGCCCACCACGGCGGCGTTCGGTGGGTAGCGGACATTCTCGTCGAGCCAGCGGCGGAAGGCATTGCGCCAGTCCGGCCCCACCTCGGCGCCGCGCACGCTGAGCTGCGGCTCCACGCCGCCACGGCCCAGCGCGGCCAGGCTGCCGAGCGAGAGGTCGAGGCCGCCGCGCCTCGGCGCCTCCGGCCGCGGGGCCGGCTGCAGCTGGAACCCCTGCGGCAGCCACAGGCCGGGCAGCCGCTCCGGCTCGCTCGGCGGCCGGGCCGGGCGCGGCGGGGCGGTGACGGC
>NZ_SMOA01000227.1 GCF_004353985.1 Paracraurococcus ruber
CGCGGCCTGCCAGGGTCGTCGGCGGGCGGCCAGGCCCCGGCGCGCCGGGCGACCGCCGCGCCCCCCCGCGGGGGAGGCGGATCGCACCGGCCGGACCGGCTCGACACGCCATGATCGCCAGCCCTGCGGGGGCACCCGGTCCAGGCGCCGGCCGCCGGCAGCGCCGCGGCGCGGCCGGCATGCCAGCCGGCCTGGGCGCCGCGGACGACCCTGGCGAAGCGCATGGTGCCGGCAATGCCGGCCCGCGGTCGATCCCCCTGCCGGGTCGTCGGTCCCCGCCTGTGCGATGGCCGCCGCGTCGCGCGACCGGCAGGCGCTGCGGCGCCTGGCCGAGGTTGGATCGCGGCGCGGCGTGGCGGCCACGCCAGGCACGACGGGGCAGACCCGGCGGCGTCGCGCATTGGGGCCGCAACCGGTCCTGCCCCGCCCCGGCGGCGCAGGGCGCCAGCGGGCAGGCCGTCGCGCGGTTTCGGACCAGCGGCACGACCGGGCCAGCCAGGCCGGACGCCACGGCGGGCGCCGCGGCCCAAGGCGTGTCGCCCGGCCTGGCGCGGCAGGCCGCCCGTCGGTGAAGGGCCGGCGACCGGTCACGATCGACGGCCGCCAGGATCAGCCGCGGCGGCCGGCCTCGGCCAGGGCGGCCAGGCGGGCCACCGCCGCCTCGAAGCCCGCCACCGCCGGCTCCGCTCCGGGGCCGCCGGCCAGCAGCGCGGCATGCGCCGCCTCCAGCCGGTCCAGCATCTCGACCAGGGCGGTGAAGCTGCCCGGCGCCGGGTCGCCCTCCCGCAGCTCGGCCACGCTGCGCCAGATCGCGTAGCGCTCCCCGGGGCCGAGGCGCCGATCGGCAGCGACGGCGCCGAGGAAGCGGTCATGCAGGGCGTCCAGCCCCTCCCGCCGGGCGCGGATGGCGCCGCGGGTGCCCTGGCCAGGCTGCGCGCCGATCACCGTCCGCAGCAGGCCGGCGACGGCCGCGACATGCGGCGCGGCCTCGGCCAGCATGGCCGGCACGGCGGCCCCCGCCATGCGGTCCGGCAGGTCGGACAGGGCGGCGATGCCGGCCAGGCCGGCGCTGCGCACCGGGGCCGGCACCACGGTGCCGCTGGCCGCCTGCACGGCGCCGAGCCCCTCCTCCGCCGCCCGCGCCAGTTGCGCGCCGGCGGGGCCGGTGCGCGGCGACACCGGGTCCCCGGCCGCGAGCTGCGCCAGGCCATGCGCATAGTCGCCGAGGGCGGTGAAGGCCGGCATCAGCACCTGCCCGGCCGCCTCGGCCGCAGCGCCGGGGGCTGCCGGGGGCGCGGCGGCGCGACCGCGGGCAGGCCCGGCGGCGAAGGCGATGGCGGCGTCCTCCCGCCGCGCCAGCCGCTCGAAGCCATCCATGCGGAGGATCACGGCATCGGCGGCCGGGTCCGCCGCCTCCAGCGCGGTGCCGAGGCGGAGGGCGAGCGGCGCGGGCGGCGGGTTGTCCCGCCCGGCGCAGGCGGCGGCGAGCAGGGGCAGCACAAGGACCAGGCGGCGCAGGGGCATGCGGACGAGCGCTCCGGAAGGGCGCGGCAGTGACGCCGCCCGCCGCCGCCGCGTCAAGCTAAGGAGCTGTCATGTGCCGGACGGATCGGGCCCCATGGATCGTGCCCCATGAATCGGGCCCCGGGCGGGGCCACCGGCGGCCGGGCGGCGGCGTCCGGCCGGACCGGATGGCGGCGCGGCGCGCAGACGCGCCGCCGCGATGGCCTGCTGCCGCGATGACCTGGCGCGGCGGGCGCGGCCGGGCAAAGGCGCGAACCGCCCCCGGCCCGCCGCCGTCAGACCAGCCTGGCCTGCCGCACCGCCGCGCCGATGAAGCCGCGGAACAGCGGGTGCGGGTCGAAGGGCTTGCTGCGCAGCTCCGGGTGGAACTGCACGCCGATGAACCAGGGATGGTCGGGATACTCGACGATCTCGGGCAGGGCGCCGTCGGGCGACATGCCGGAGAAGCGCAGCCCCGCTTCCTCGAGCTGGTCCTTGTAGGTGACGTTCACCTCGTAGCGGTGGCGGTGCCGCTCGCTGATCTCGGTCGCGCCGCCATAGACCTTCTGCACCAGCGACCCGTCGGACAGCCGGGCGAGGTAGGAGCCGAGGCGCATGGTGCCACCGAGGTCGCCGGCGGCGTTGCGCCGTTCCAGCGCATTGCCGCGCAGCCATTCGGTCATCAGCCCGACCACCGGATGCTCGCAGGGGCCGAATTCGGTCGAGCTGGCGCCCTTGAGGCCGACGAGGTTCCGCGCCGCCTCGATCACCGCCATCTGCATGCCGAAGCAGATGCCGAAGAAGGGCACCTTGCGTTCGCGGGCGAAGCGCACTGCTTCCAGCTTGCCGGGCGTGCCGCGTTCGCCGAAGCCGCCGGGCACCAGGATGCCGCTGGCGCCTTCCAGCCGGGCGACGGCGGCGCCGTCCTGCTCGAACACCTCGGAATCCACCCAGTCGAGCTTCACCCGGACGTTGTGGGCGATGCCGCCATGGGTCAGCGCCTCGGCCAGCGACTTGTAGCTGTCGAGCAGGTTCGTGTACTTGCCGACGACGGCGATGGTGACCTCGCCTTCCGGCTGCTTGATCGCCTGGACGATCCTCTCCCACCGCTTCATGTCCGGCTCGCCATAGGCGGAGAGGCCGAAATGGCGTAGCACTTCCTGGTCCATGCCTTCGGCATGGTACTGGATGGGCACGTCGTAAATGGTGCCGGCATCCAGCGCCGGGATCACCGATTCGGGGCGGACATTGCAGAACAGCGCGATCTTGCGCCGCTCATTCTCCGGGATCGGCCGGTCGCAGCGGCAGAGCAGGATCTGCGGCTGGATGCCGAGGCCGAGCAGCTCCTTCACGGAATGCTGCGTCGGCTTGGTCTTCAGCTCCCCGGCGGAGGGGATGTAGGGCAGCAAGGTGAGATGGACGAAGAGGCTGCGCTGCGGCCCCATCTCGTTCGCCAGTTGCCGGATGGCTTCCAGGAAGGGCAGCGACTCGATGTCGCCGACCGTGCCGCCCACCTCGACCAGGACGAAGTCGTAGCCGTCCACCTCGGCCTGGACGACTTCCTTGATCTTGTCCGTGATGTGGGGGATCACCTGGACGGTGCCGCCCAGGTAGTCGCCGCGCCGTTCGGCGGCGATGACGTCGGAGTAAATCCGCCCCGTCGTCCAGTTGTCGGCCTTCGAGGCATGCACGCCGGTGAAGCGTTCATAATGCCCGAGGTCGAGGTCGGCCTCCGCCCCGTCATCGGTGACGAAGACCTCGCCGTGCTGATACGGGCTCATCGTGCCCGGATCGACGTTGAGATAGGGATCGAGCTTGCGGAGCCGGACCCTGTAGCCGCGGGCCTGCAACAGCGCGCCGAGCGACGCTGCCGCAATGCCCTTGCCCAGGGAGGAGACCACGCCGCCGGTGATGAATACGTACCGCGCCATGGGCCGCCTCCTTAGCGCGGGGCGGGCGCCGCCGCCAGCGGCGCAACGCCGGGCCGCCATGCGTCGCCGGGGGGCGCTGCCCCCTTGCATCCCCCGCCGGGGGTCGGGCGCCCCCCGGACTCCCGCGTGGGCTTATCGCCGAGGCGATGACTCAAGGGGTCCTAGGGCCCTTCGGCCCTTGGCAGGGGATCGAACGGGCGCGTTCGATGGGGGTCAGGCGCCCCCCTGCGGCGACGTCAGTTCGTCGGCACGCTCGGCGCCGGGGCCGGCGCGGTGGGGGCGGCGGCCGGCGGCGGCGAATCGAGCAGCGAGCGTGGCGCGCCGGTGCCGCGGCCGAGCAGGGCCAGCGTCAGGGACAGCACGAAGAAGGCCGTGCCCAGGATGGCGGTGGTGCGGGTCAGCAGGTTGGCCGTGCCGCGGCCGGTCATGAACCCGCCCATGCCCTGGGAGGAGCCGATGCCGAGCCCGCCGCCCTCGCTGCGCTGCAGCAGCACCACCCCGATCAGGGCCAGCGTGACGAAGAGGTGGATGATGAGGAGGACGGTGGCCATGGGGCTGCGCTGCGGGTCCGGGACGGCGTGAGCCGGCCTTCTAGCGGCTGGCGGCAGCCCCCGCCACCCTTCGCCGCCCCAAGGGCGATCTGGGGGGCGTTTCGGGGGGCGGTGCGGCGGTCGCCAGGGCTTCCGCCAGGTCGTGGCTGGCCAGGTTCTTGGCCTTCGCCTCCACCTCCAGGTCCGTCCAGGCGAGGTGGCCGAGCGCCCAGGCATTGATCGCGCGGTTCCACATCCGGTCGGAATGCCGGCGCATCTCCCGCGCCGGCAGGCCGGCGACGCGCAGGGCCTGGAAGTCCGGCAGCGTGTCGGGGTCGAGGCCGGCGGGCAGCAGGTCCTGCCGCGGGGCGGAGAGGTGCCCCATCGGGCGGGTGCCGCGCCAGCTTGCCTGGATGGTGGCGATGCGGCGGTCGTCGGGGGCGATGTGCGCGCCGCCGGTGAAGCACCAGTGGTGGTGCAGGTCGAGCACGATGGGCAGCAGGTCGGCCAGCGGCAGCAGGTCCTCGAGGCCATAGGCGGTCTCGTCATTCTCGACCGTCAGCAGGTCGCGGGTGGCCTGCGAGAGGCGGGCATGGCCGCAGCGGAAGCCCTCGGTGCCCGGGGCGCGGGCGCCGCCATGGATGTTGATATGCGCGCCCATGGGATGCCAGCCGCCGGCGAGGCCGAGCAGGGCCATGATCTCCGTGTGGTAGTCGAGCTCGGCCACGCTGTTGTCGAGCGCCGCGGGGTTGGCGGTGGAGAGGACGCAGAACTGGCCGGGATGCATGGAGAGACGGACACCGGCGGCGCGGGCCCGGGCGCCGATGGCGGGGAGGCTGGTCTCGATGACGGCGCGCAGGGCGGGGTCGTCATAGCGCGGGCGGGCGACAGGGTGGGTGTAGCAGGGCAGGACGCTGCTGATGATGCGCAGGCAGCGTTCGAGCGGCGGGGCGGCGGCGGCTTCCTCCACCTGCGCGGCGAGGGCGTCGAGGTTATGCCGGACGAGGGCGAGGAGCTTCGCCGTCGCCTGGGCGGGGGAGAGGCGGGAGAGGGCGGCGACGGTGGTGTCGCGGAGGTTCAGGGCCGTGGCCGGGCGCGGGTCGCCGGGCGGGGGGACAAACTTGCAGCACCAGCCGATTCGCATGGGGGCGCGAACGCGGGGTGGCGGGCAAGGGTTCGGGAGGATGGCGCTTGAAGGCTGCATCAGAGTGATGCATATTGCGGGCATGAGTGACGCGAACACGTCGCGCCAGGGCCTGACCGTCCGCCTGGCGCCCGACCTGCTGGACCGCGTGCGACGCATCGCCGAGGCGGAGCACCGCTCGGCTTCGGCCTATCTGGAACAGCTGGTGGAGCGCGACCTGGCGGCGCGGGACGAGGCCGAGCGGGTGGTGCGGGTCTTCGTGGACCCGGCGCTGGCCGGGGCGGCGGAGGGCATGGTGGCGCGCGAGGCCGATGAAGACGCGGCGCGGCATGCAAGCCGGGCGGCGACGCTGGACCGGCTGTTCGGCGGGGACTGACGATCGCCGCGCCGCCCGGGGCGCCCTTCCCCGAGGGCGCCTTCGTCTGGACCAACTTCCCCTTCGGCCCGCCGGAGCACCGGCCGGACCAGCCCGGGCCGGCGCCGCACATCGCCTATGTGCTCGGCCACCGGGTCGGGCGGCAGGGGGTGCAGATTCTGCTGGCCTACAGCAGTTCCGGCCGCTGGCGCGGCGCCGGGCCGGGGCTGCCGGTGGGCGTCATCGAGTTCGACGCCGCGGCGGCGCAGCGGGTGAACCAGCGGCCCTTCCACCTGGACCTGCGCTGCCTGGCGCGGGTGCTGCTGACGGAGGCGTGGTTCCCGCGGCTGCGAGAGGCGGAGCGCGGCATGGTGGCGCTGGCGGACAGGGCGCTGCGGGAGAGGGTTCTGCGGGAGGCGGAGGCGCTGGCGGCGCGCAACCCGCGGGTCATCGAGATCCGCGGCGTCGCGCCGTAGCGGGACGCTCAGGCCTCCACCACGACATAGGCATCCTCGACCCGCACCGGGAAGGTCTCGGCGGTGTAGGGCCCCTCCACCAGCGCCGCCCCGCTCTCCACATGCGCCGGGAATTGCCGCACCTGCACGCGCTTCGGATCGAACCAGCTTTTCCCGGTGCGGATGTCGAATTCCCAGTAGTGCCAGGGGCAGCGGATCATCTCGCCCCGCCGCGCATAGTGGTACACGCCCGGCTCCGGGCTCTCGACATGGCCGCTGACCAGCCCGGCGCAGAGGCTGCCGCCCTGGTGCGGGCAGCGGTCGGACAGCGCGAAGAACTCGCCCGCGAGATTGAAGACGACGATACGCTTGCCGTCGGCCTCCACCAGCTTCCGCCCGCCCGGCGGAATCTCGGACACCGGACCTACGACCAGCTTGGGCACGGCAGACTCGCAGAAAAAGGTGAGAGGGGGCTCGGGAGGGGGAGAGGTCCCTCTCTCCCCCCGCTCCTACAGCCCGTACAGCGCCTTGGCATTGCCCCCGTAGATCGCCGCCCGCTTCTCGGCCGGGATCACCCCCGGCATCGCCGACCGCGCATCGTCGAAATCCCAGTGCGGGTAGTCGGAGGCGAAGAGGATCCGGTCCCAGCCGACCCATTCGCAGATGTCGAGCAGGTGCGGCCCTCGCTCCGGCTCCTCCATCGGCTGGGTGGAGACCCAGACATGCTGGCGGATCTGCTCGGAGGGCAGGCGCGTCAGGTGCGGCACCTCGGACTTCAGGCTCTTCCAGGCCTGGTCCAGCCGCCAGCCGACGGCGGGCAGCCAGGCGAAGCCGCATTCGATGAGAATGACCTTCAGCGCCGGGAAGCGCTCGAACACGCCCTCCACCACCAGGGAGATCACCTGGTTCTGGCAGGAGGTCGCGTGCTCGCTGACCTCCTCGATGTAGAAGCTCGGCCAGCCGCCATTGGTCATGGCCCAGCCGCTGTAGCCGAAGGCGTGGAAGGCGACGGGCAGGCCGGCCTCGGCCGCCGCCTCGTAGATCGGCCAGTAGCGCGGGTTGCCGCAGGGCTCGGCCGTGCGGCTCATCATCAGCACCTGGCAGAAATTCGGGTCGCCGGCGCGCTTGCGGATCTCGGCGGCCGAGGCCTGCGGGTCCTCATAGGGCACGACGATGCTGCCGCGCAGCCGCGGTTCCTTGCGCAGCCAGTGTTCCAGCTGCCACTCGTTCACCGCGTGGGCCATGGCGGCGGAGAAGGCGCCGTTGCGGTCGCCCTGCCCGCTCGGCTGCAGCGGGTTCAGCACGCCGACATCCATCCCGTAGTTGTCGAGCAGCTGGAAGCGCAGGAAGTCGAGGTCGGAGGCCGGCGTGCCGCCATTCGGCGGCCAGGCGTCGCGCCGCGACGCAAGTGGTTGGGCCTTGGGAAAGGGCGGCTGGCCACCCGTGAAGCCGTGGCGCTGGCGCATGCCCCAGGTCTGCAGGTGCTGCCACCAGCGCTCCGACAGGAAGGGCCTGAACTCGGTGATGGCCTTGGGGCGCGGATGGATGTCCACGTCGATCAGGCCGAGCGTCGCGGCGGGCGGCTTGCCCGGCACCTGGATGGGCTGGATGACGTTCATCATGCGGGAACTCCCTCAGCCATGGCGGGGCGCCCCGTCACGCGACGCGCTCTGGGCGGTCGGCGATCGGGCGGTCCGCGATCGGGGGTGAAAGACGGGCATAGGTCTCGAGCGCGTTGTCGCGCAGCAGCTTCGGCAGCAGCGCCTCGGGGAAGCCGGCCGGGATCGCCGCGTCGCCGTCGAACTGCCAGTGCGGCCAGTCGGAGGCCCAGAGCAGCATCCGGTCCGACCGCAAATGGTCCAGCACGCGCGGCACGGCGTCCGCCGGCGCGTCGAAGGGCTGCACGGTCAGCCGCACCTGGTCGCGGATGATCTCGGCCGGCAGCCGGTCCACCCAGGGGATCTCGAAGCGCACGCCCTTCCAGGTCTTCTGCAGCCGCCAGAGGAAGGCGGGCAGCCAGGTCACGCCGCTCTCCAGCAGCACCACCTTGAGCGCGGGGAATTTCACCAGCGCGCCCTCGGTCATCAGGCTGGCCAGCGTGCTCTGGAAGCCCTGCTGGTTGGCGGCGTATTCCTCGAGGTACCAGGACGTCCAGCCGACCGAGGTCTGCGGATGGCGGTAGGCGCTGCCGGCATGGATGCCCAGCGGCAAGCCGTGCCGCACGCAGGCCTCCCAGATCGGCCAGTATTGCCGCTTGCCCAGCGGGTTCTCGCCCAGCGCCAGGGCCAGCACCTGCACGAAGCGCCGGTCGGGCGCCAGCCGCTCGATCTCCTCCACCGCCGCCGCCACGCTCTGCATCGGCAGCACGATGGAGGCGCGGAGCCGGTCGTCACGGTCCAGCCACTCCGCCCGGGTCCAGTCGTTCAGCGCCCGGGTGAAGGCCACTGCCATGTCCTGGCTGAGGACGAGCTGCACGCCGTAGAGCGGGTTGAGGATGCCGAATTCCGACCCGAAGGGATCCAGCGCCTGGGTGCGCAGCGCCTCGACGCTGTCCGCCCCGCGGCCATTGGCGCCGCGCCAGTCGGCCCGGATGGTCTTCGGGGAGTTCACCGGCCAGGACTGGCTGTCGAGCGTGGTGATGCCGCGCTCGGTCACCTGGTCGGCCCAGAACGCGTCCATGTAGGGCACCAGCGCCTGCATCCCCGGCACCATGGGGTGCAGGTCGCAATCGACAGGCCGGCCTTCCAGGATGCGAACGCCGCCGAACATGCCCTCTCCCGTCTCCATCCCCGCTGGCATATCAGCCCCAACGCGGCAGGGGGGCAAGCGGTGGCCTGGTCAATCGACCATGGGCGGCGCGCGGCGGGCCCCTGCCGCCCGGGCCGGGCGCCGCGACCCCGCATCCTGGCGGTTCCCTTCGGGCCGGGGCAAGCGCCGCGGCGCCGACCCGCCGCCGGCCGCGGGC
>NZ_SMOA01000228.1 GCF_004353985.1 Paracraurococcus ruber
CCCGCCGTCCCGTCGCCGGGCGAATCCGGCGTGGCTGGCGCAGGCGAAACGGCCGGCGACGCGGGCGGCGCGCATCGCCGAGGCGGCGGCCTGCCGCGAGCGGGCGAATACCTGGCCCCGGCGCGGCCGACCGCCCGCCGCGCGGCGGGATCGCCGATCCGCCCGGGCAGGCCCGCGGCTGGCAGGGTGGCCGGCCGCGCCCCGTGCCGGGGGCAGCGGGCCGCAAAGCCTCAGCCCGGCCCGCGCATGGTCGCCGCCAAGCTGGCGCCGGCGGTCAGCATATGCGCCCGCATCTCGCGCCCCGCCGCCTCGCCGTCGCCGCGCAGCACCGCGCGCAGCACCGCCTCATGCTCGGCGAAGCTGCGCCGCAGCCGGTCCGCGCCATGGAATTGCGCGCGGCGGAAGGGGGCAAGGCGCAGGCGCAGCGCCTGGGCGTGCTCGGCCAGGAAGGCGTTGTGCGCGCCGCGATAGACGGCCGAGTGGAAATCCCGGTTCAGCGCGTCATAGGCGCCGACATCGCCGGCGCCGACCGCCGCCTCCGACCGCTCATGCAGGGCCTGCAGGGCGAAGCGCTCCGGCGCCGTCATCCGGTGGGTCGCCAGGCGGGCGCACATCGCCTCGGTCTCCGCCATCACCTCGAACATCTCGCCCAGGCGCTCGATGGTCAGGGCGGCGACGCGCACGCCCCGCCGCGGCTCGATGGTGACGAGGCCGGCGGCGGCCAGTTCGCGCAGCGCCTCGCGCACCGGGGTGCGGGACGCGCCGAAGCGCTCCGCCGCCTCCTGCTCCTCGATTTCGCTGCCCGGGGGAAGGTGGCCGGCGATGATCTGTTCCGCCAGCGCGATGCGGATGGTCTCGGCCAGCGTCGCGGCCGGCAAAGGTACCGGCTTCGCCTTCGGTGCGTTGTCACCCACGGGCATCGCCCAGCCCCCCTCTGCCCGCGGCGATGATGCCCGCCGCCGCCGTCGCGGTCGAGCAAGCGCCGACCGCGCGCAGCCCTGGCCGCCCGGGCGCGTTGACCGAGGCGCGTCGGCCGATGCACGGGGCGGTGCCGCGCGGCAGCCAGGCGGGTCCGGAACCTCCGCTCGGTCCCCGTCAATATGCCGCGATGGCAAATTCAATCCCTTGTGCATGCTGAAACAGCGTGAAACACTTTCTTCGAATACATGAGGGGGATGCGCATGTCGGATGCCGCGACGCAGGACAGCGCCACCATCGGCACCCTGGCCGGCACGCGCTTCTGGCTGGAACGGCTCTGGGCGGGCATCGCCGATCGCGGCCGCGCCTATGCCGATGTGCCGGCCGAAGGCCTGCCGCCGCTGGACCGCGCCCGGCGGCTGGCTCATGCGCTGCTGTCGGAACGCGGCGAGGCTTCCGGCGCCGCCGTCGCGCGGGACCTGCATGACAGCGTCTGCGCGCTGCAGGGCGAGGATCGCCTGGCTTTCTTCCGCTTCCTGGCCGAGGGCTTCGGCCCCGACGAGGCGAAGCTGCGCGCCGCCGCCGAGGCCTGGCTGGCCGCCCCGTCCACCGATGGCGCCGCCCGGCTGGCCGAGGCGGCCGAGCCGCCGCGGCAGGAATTGCTGCGCCGGATGAACCTGGCGCCGGGCGGCACCGCGGCGCTGGTCGCGCTGCGGGAGGAGCTGGCGCCGCTGACCCGCGCCGAGCCGGCGCTGCGCGTGCTGGACAGCGACCTGCGGCACCTCTTCGCCTCTTGGTTCAACCGCGGCTTCCTCGAGCTCCGCCGGATCGACTGGCAGACGCCGGCGGCGGTGCTGGAGAAGCTGATCCGCTACGAGGCGGTGCACGAGATCCAGGGCTGGGAGGATCTGCGCCGCCGGCTTGAGGCCGACCGCCGCTGCTTCGCC
Source organism: Paracraurococcus ruber (assembly GCF_004353985.1). GTDB lineage: Bacteria > Pseudomonadota > Alphaproteobacteria > Acetobacterales > Acetobacteraceae > Paracraurococcus > Paracraurococcus ruber. The sequence continues at coordinate 1,866 of NZ_SMOA01000228.1, forward strand.
TTCTTCCACCCCGCCCTGCCGGGGGAGCCGCTGATCTTCGTCGAGGTCGCACTGGTGCAGGGTATGGCGCAGGCGGTGCAGCCGCTGCTGTCGCGGCAGGACCGGCCGGGCAACGCGCGCGATGCCGACACCGCGATCTTCTACTCCATCTCCAACTGCCAGGAGGGGCTGCGCGGCATCTCGTTCGGCAATTTCCTCATCAAGCAGGTGGTGGAGGAGCTGAAGGCCGAGCTGCCGCAGCTGACCCGCTTCGCCACGCTGTCGCCGGTGCCGGGCTTCCGCCGCTGGGTGGAGAGGCAGATCGCCGCGCCGCCGGAGGGCGGGCTGCTCCGCGCCGAGGAGCTCGCCGCCTTCGGCACGCGCGACCTGGCCGCCATGACCGAGGGCGCCTGGTGGGAGGACGAGGCGCGCCGCGAGGCGCTGCGCGCCCCGCTGCTGCGGCTGGCGGCGCAATACCTGACGCGGCCCAACAGCGGCATGGGCAATATCGACCCGGTGGCGCGCTTCCACCTCGGCAACGGCGCGCAGTTGGAGCGGATCAACTTCCTCGGCAATACCGGCGCCCGCGGCATGCGGGAAAGCTATGGCGTGATGGTGAACTACCTCTATGACCGCGACCGGATCGAGGCGAACCACGAGCGCTTCGCGCAATCCGGCCAGGTCGTGCGCTCGGCGCAGGTGGACGGGCTGCTGAACTTGCCGCGGCTCGCGCCCGCCGCCTCCCGCTCCGCCCTCTCCCGCCTGCTGGGCGGGGAGGAGAAGGCGCCAGCCAGGACGAACTGATCCCGGGGGCCGGGACCAGCCCCGGCCCACCAGGATCGCGCGCAGCCCCGGCTGGGCGGTGCGCCGGACACAGGGACGAGGCCGGCCCGCCAGCAGGGCGGCCGGCAGGTGCGGTCGCGGTCCGCCTGCGAAGGCCGGGGCGCATCGCGGACGCAGAGGCGGGAGGAACCCGGAAGAATGTCACCCCAGACCGCCGCCATCCTCGGGCTGGTGGCGATGTTCGTCATCGCCACCGCGCTGCCGATCAACATGGGCGCGCTCGGCCTCGCCATGGCCTTCCTGATCGGCACCACGCTGGTCGGGATGACCGCCAACCAGATCATCGCCGGCTTCCCCGGCGACCTCTTCGTCACGCTGGTCGGCATCACCTACCTGTTCGCCATCGCGCAGAAGAACGGCACCATCGACTGGCTGGTCCACCAGGCGGTGCGGGCGGTGCGCGGGCGGATCGCCGCCATCCCGTGGATCATGTTCGGCGTCGCCGCAGCGCTGACGGCGGTGGGCGCCGTCTCGCCCGCGGCCTGCGCCATCCTGGCGCCGGTCGCGCTGCAATTCGCCCGCAGCTACGGCATCAGCCCGCTGCTGATGGGGCTGCTGGTCATCCATGGCGCGCAGGGCGGCGGCTTCTCCCCCATCTCGATCTATGGCGGCATCACCAACCAGGTGGTGGCGCGGTCCGGCCTGCCGGTGAGCGAGACATCGCTGTTCCTGGCCAGCCTGTTCTACAACCTGCTCTGCGCCGCCGGCGTCTTCTTCGCCTTCGGCGGCCGGTCGCTGCTGGGGCGGCGGGCGGTGCCGGCGAGCGTGACGGGCGACGAGCACGGGCCGCCCGACCTGCCGCTGCGGGGCTTCGGCACCAGCGCCGAATCGGTCATCGCCGCGCCCGCCCAGGCCGCCGCGGCGCGGCTGGACCTGCAGCAATGGGCGACGCTCATCGGCCTGGCGGCGCTCGCGGTGGGGGCGCTGGCCTTCAGCCTGAATGTCGGGCTGGTCGCGGTGACGGTGGCGGTGGTGCTGACGCTGCTGGCGCCGAACGAGCAGAAGGGCGCGGTGGACAAGATCGGCTGGTCCACCATCCTGCTGGTCGGCGGCGTCATCACCTATGTCGGCGTGCTGCAGAAATCGGGCGCCATCGACAGCGTCGGGCAGGGCGTGTCGGATCTCGGCACGCCGCTGCTGGCGGCGCTGCTGCTCTGCTACATCGGCGGCGTGGTCTCGGCCTTCGCCTCCTCGGTCGGCGTGCTGGGCGCCATCATCCCGCTGGCGGTGCCCTTCCTGCTGCAGGGGCAGATCGGGACGGCGGGGATGGTGGCGGCGCTGGCGGTCTCCTCCACCGTGGTGGATGTCTCCCCCTTCTCGACCAATGGCGCGCTGGTGGTGGCCAATGCGGCGCCGGAGGAGCGGGACGGCGTCTATCGGAAATTCCTGATCTACAGCATCCTCATCGTGCTGGCCGGCCCGCCGCTCGCCTGGCTGATGTTCATCCTGCCGGGCTGGCTGTGACGCCGGGGGCCTTCCGCCATGGTCGTGGGCCGGTCGGGGCGGCCCCGCGCGGCTCCCCCTGCCCACGCCCGATCATGCGGCCTTGGCTCGCCGGACCGGCGGCCGCCCTTCGCGGCCGCTGCCCGCCTCGGCCGGCGGGGGCGTGGCCAGGGGCCGTCCGCATGACTCCCCGGCTTCGCCCGCCTATGAAGCCTCGGCCGCCTGATGCATGACATGGGTGCGACGACACGATCCCGAAGGGAGCAGACGATGCAGGAACCGAAAGGGCCCCTGGCGGGCCTCCGCGTGCTCGACCTCACCCGCGTGCTGGCCGGCCCGACCTGCACGCAGATGCTGGGCGACCTGGGCGCCGAGATCATCAAGATCGAGCGGCCGGAGGCCGGCGACGACACCCGCGGCTTCGCCCCGCCCTTCATCCCCAACACGAAGGAAAGCGCCTATTTCGTCGGGGTGAACCGCAACAAGAAGTCGGTCACGCTCGACCTGGCGAAGCCCGAGGGGCAGGCGCTGGTCCTCAGGCTGCTCGAGCACTGCGACATCCTGGCGGAGAATTTCAAGGTCGGCGCGCTGGCCAAGTACGGCCTCGGCTACGAGCAGCTGAAGGACCGCTTCCCGAAGCTGATCTACTGCTCCATCACCGGCTTCGGCCAGACCGGCCCCTATGCCCCGCGGCCGGGCTATGATGCGCTGATCCAGGCCATGGGCGGGGTCATGTCCCTCACCGGCGAGCCGGGCGGGTCGCCGCAGAAGGTGGGCGTGCCGGTCGCCGACCTCTTCGCCGGGCTCTATGGCTGCATCGGCATCCTGGCGGCGCTGAACCACCGCAACGCCACGGGCCAGGGCCAGCAGATCGATATCGGCATGCTCGACACGCATGTCGCCTGGCTGGCCAACCAGGGCATGAACTACCTGGCGACCGGGGAGAACCCGCCGCGGCTCGGCAACCAGCACCCGAACATTTCCCCCTATCAGGAATTCCCGACCCGGGACGGCTACCTGATCCTGGCGGTCGGCAATGACCCCACCTTCGAGCGCTTCTGCAAGGCCTTCGGCCTGGAGCAGATGCTCAGCGACCCGCGCTTCGCCACCAACGCATCGCGGGTGCAGAACCGCGACCTGGTGACGGCGACGCTGACGCCGACGATGCGGTCGAAGACCACCGCGGAGTGGATCGAGGCGCTGGAGGCGCTGAAGATCGGCTGCGGCCCCATCAACACGCTGGAGCAGGTCTTCGCCGACCCGCATGTCCAGGCGCGGGAGATGGTGCTGGAGATGCAGCACGGGTCCGGCCAGACCGTGAAGGTCATCGCCAACCCGGTGAAGCTTTCCGCGACGCCGCCCAGCTACCGCAGCGCGCCGCCCGTCCTTGGCGAACACACGCAGGAGGTGCTGTCGGGCCTGCTGGGGATGAGCGAGGCCGAGCTGGCCGGCCTGAAGGCGAAGGGCATCACCGGAGGGTGATGCACCGGCGCGCCGCCGCTTGCGGTGCGCCAAATCCCCCGCCGGTGGCAGGGGGCAGGCTGGGCGGGAAGGGCCGGAACCGGCCACCCCCACGCGAACGAACGGGGCGGGGCGACCAGAACCGAACAGGGGTTCCGATATGCGCCGCAACCGGCTGCGCTTCATGCTGCCGCATGGCTTCTTCACGCTGGCCTGGACCGAATGGGGGCCGGAGGATGGCGCGCCCGTGCTCTGCGTCCATGGCCTGACGCGCAACGGCCGCGACTTTGACGCGCTGGCGGCGGCGCTGGCCGGGACGGGACGGCGGGTGCTGTGCCCCGACCTGCCGGGCCGCGGCGGGTCCGATTTCCTGCCCGACCCGGCGCTCTATGTCCCGCCCACCTATGTCGCCGCGCTGTCGCACCTGCTGGCGCGGCTGGACGGGCCGGTGGACTGGGTCGGCACCTCGCTGGGCGGCATCTGCGGCATGGCGGTGGCGGCGACGCCCGGCAACCCGATCCGCCGCCTGGTGCTGAACGACATCGGCGCGCATGTGCCGAAGGACAGCGTCGCCCGCATCGGCGACTATCTGGGGCAGGCGACGGAATTCGCCGACCTGCCGGCGCTGGAGGCGCATCTGCGCCGCGTCCATGCGCCCTTCGGCGCGCTGACGGATGCCGAATGGCACCACCTGGCCGAGACCTCCGCCCGGGCCGCGCCGGGCGGCGGCGTGGCGCTGCACTACGACCCCGCCATCGCGCTCCCCTTCCGCGGCGCGCCGGCGCAGGACATGGACCTCTCGCCGCTCTGGGAGCGGGTCACGGCGCCGGTGCTGCTGCTGCGCGGCGCCGACAGCGACCTGCTGCTGCCGGAGACGGCGCGCGCCATGGCGGCGCGGCCGGGCGTGCGGCTGGTGGAGATCCCCGGCTGCGGCCATGCGCCTGCGCTGATGGAGGCGGGGCAGATCGGCCTCGTCGCGGCCTTCCTGCGCGGCACGGGCCTGGGTGCGGGCGGCTGATGCGGATGGCCCGTCGATCGTGACCGATCGACGGCCCTGCAACCGCCGGGCGGTTGGCGGCGCGAGCCTTGGCGACGCCGCATATGTGGTGGCGCCCGGCAGGCCGGGAGCCTTCATGCCGCCGGTATCCGCCTGATAGGTCGGCCGCGACCCGCCCGTTGACGGCACGCCGGCCGGGGGTGCGGTGCCTCCCAGGGCCGGCACCCAGGCCGGGCCGGCGATGCCGACCGGCTGGACCGTCGCGCCTGCCGGCCAGCCGCCGCAGGGGCGAAGGCCCGGCGCCGACCGGCGGGGCCGATCATGGGGCGGCGGGCGGGTCGCGGCGCGTGCCGCCGCCCCGGGCCCGGCTGCCTGCGCCGGCGAAATCCGTCAGCGGGTCCGCGCCGCCAGCAGCGTGTCGCGGATATCGGTCAGCACCTCGCCCAGCCAGTTCCGGCCACGCCATTGCGCGCGGTCCTGCGCCCGCGCGTCCTCGGCGCCGAGGCCGATGCCCCAGGCTCGGTCTCAGGGAGAAGCCTTGACCAGCGTCGTGCCTTCGGTGTCCAGCAGGGCGCGCAGCGCGGCCGGGTTCTGGGTGAATTTGGCGTAGTTGCCCTCCGCCACCAGCGGCCGGGCGGCGACCTGCCAGACCGGCTCGAGGAAGCCGGGCACCTGGCGGCCGAGCCGTCGCGCCTCATCGGCCGGGGCGGCGAGGATGGCGTCCAGCGGCGCCTGCGGCGCGCCGAAAAGCTGCGCCTTGCGCCACATCGTCCAGCTCTCGGCCGTAGCGAAGCGCAGCCCGTGCTTCTCGAAGGGTGCCCCGGTGTGCCACTGGCTGAAGGGGCTGTCCGCCTGCCAGAAGAAGGTGAAACGCTCGGGCATCGCCTGACACTGTGTTGCGGGGCGATGCTCTAGGACAGTTCCCGTCCGGATGAAATCATCCGACCGCCGGGCCATGCTCCGGGCGCGACCTCCGCCGCAAGCGGCCCGGATGCGACAGGCCGCAGGCCCCGGCCCGGGCCGCCGGACGACTTTCTGCCCGGTGCCGCGTTGCCGCAGGCATGGTGCCCTTCCTTCCGCGCCCACCCTGGCTGACCAGCCGCCTGCAGACGCTGCGCGCCCTGCGGTGGCCCATCGCGGCGCGGCTGCCGCCGGCGCATCGCCTGTGGCTGCCCTTGCCGGATGGCGATGCCCTGGCCGCCGCGCTGCACTTTCCCGAAACGCCGCGCCCCTTGCCGCTGGCCGTGCTCGTGCATGGCCTGACCGGCAGCGAGGACGACCCGTATCTGCGGGAGGCGGCGCGCGGCCTGCTGCGCCGGGGCTTCCGCGTGCTGCGGCTGAACCTGCGCGGCAGCGGGCCGAGCCTGCCGCGCAGCACCAGCCACTACCATCTCGGCCGGTCGGAGGACCTGGCGGCGGCGCTGGCCGCCCTGCCGGAACCGCTGGTGCGGGACGGCGTCGCGCTGGCCGGCTGGTCGCTGGGTGGCGCGCTGGTCCTGCTGCTGCTGGCGCGTGCGGCGGAGACGCCGGGCCTGCCGCGCCTGGTCGCCGGCGCCGCCGTCGGCCCGCCGCTGCAGCCGGAACTGGCGCATGCGGCGATCGACGCCGACCCGCTGTTCGGGCGGGCGCTGCTGGCGCTGTACCGCAGGGAGGTGCTGGCGGTGCCGGCGCGCGACCTGCCGCCAGGGCTGAGCGCGGCGGCGCGCGAAGCGACGTCCCTGCAGGAATTCGAGGCGCGGGTGACGGCGCCGCGCTTCGGCTACCCGTCCTACGGCGTGTTCTGCGAGGTGAACCGGCCGGCCGCCGCCCTGCCGCGGATCCGCGTCCCGACCCTGCTGATGCTGGCGGCGGACGATCCGCTGGTGCCGGTCGGGTCGATGGACGGCATCGCCTGGGCGGACTGCCCGGCGGTGCTGCCCCTGCCGATCGCCGGTGGCGGCCATTGCGGCTTCTACGACCTGGCGCGGGAGGCGATGTCGGTCCGTGCCCTAGGCGCCTTCTTCAGCGGCGCGGCGGCGCCGTCGGTGGGGCAGGGCAGGGCGCCATCGGGCGCCGCCGGGCCGGCGTCGCCGGAAGCGCCGGATGCGACCGGCCGGCGGGCTGGCCGGATGGCAGCGGCCTGAAGGGCGCGCCCGCCTCGCTCGCGGCCAGCGACCGCGCGCGAGGCGGACCGGCAGGCCCGTTGCGCCCGACGGCGCGCCGGCAGGCGCGCCGCC
>NZ_SMOA01000229.1 GCF_004353985.1 Paracraurococcus ruber
CGGCCCGGCCGCCCCCTCCTGCCGGCTGCGGCGCGGCGGCGCGTCGCGCCCCGGCTTGACCGCCGCGCGGCCCCCGGCCGACCCTTTCCCCAAGCCCCGGAGACCGCCCCCGCATGCCGCAGCGCATCCTGCTGATCCTCGCCCATCCCGCGCAGCGCCGGTCGCGGGTGAATGCGGCGCTGCGGGCCGCGGCGGCGGAGCTGGAGGGCACGACGCTGCACGACCTCTACGAGGCCTATCCGGACTTCATGATCGACGTGGACCGGGAACAGGCGCTGCTGCTGGAGCATGACACGGTGGTCTTCCAGCACCCGCTCTACTGGTATTCCTGCCCGGCCATCCTGAAGGAATGGCTGGACCTGGTGCTGGAACACGGCTTCGCCTATGGCCGCGCCGGCACCAAGCTTTCGGGCAAGGGCTGGATGACCGCCATCAGCACCGGCGGCACCGGCCATGCCTATTCGCCCGATGGGCTGAACCGCCATTCCATCCACGACTTCCTCCGCCCCTTCGAGGCGACGGCGCGGCTCTGCCACATGCGCTGGCACCCGCCCTTCGTGGTGCATGGCACGCATCTGCTGGACGGCGCGGCGCTGGCCCGGCAGGGCGCGGCCTACCGGCAGCGCCTGCTGGCGCTGCGGGACGAGCCCGAACTCGCGGCCGCGCCGGGGCATCGCTGACCATGGAAGGCGGCTTCCTGCTGCAGGCCTTCGTCTACCTGCTCGCCGCCGTCGCGGCGGTGCCGATCGCCAAGCGGCTCGGCCTCGGCTCGGTGCTCGGCTACCTCATCGCCGGGGCGGTGATCGGGCCCTTCGGGCTGGGGCTGGCCGGCGATGCCGCGGCAACCATGGATTTCTCCGCCTTCGGCGTGGTGATGATGCTGTTCCTGGTGGGGCTGGAACTGCAGCCCTCCCGCCTCTGGGCGCTGCGGGTGCCGCTGCTCGGCGTCGGCGGGCTGCAGACGCTGCTGACGGCCGCCGTGGTGGGCGGCATCGGCGTGGCGCTGGGCTTCGACTGGCGGGTCGCGGTCGCCACCGGGCTGATCATCGCCGGGTCCTGCACGGCGCTGGCGCTGCAGGTGCTGGCGGAACGCGGGCTGCTGAAGACCCGCGCCGGGGAGACGACCTTTTCCGTGCTGCTGTTCCAGGACGTCTCCGGCGTGCTGGTGCTGACCATCCTGCCGCTGCTGGCGGTGATGCCGGAGGTGGCGCATGGCCATGCGGCGGAGGGCGCCTGGATCACCACCCTGCCGGCCTGGCAGCAGGCGCTGGCGGTGCTGGGCGCCATGGCCGCGGTGGTGCTGGGCGGGCGGCTGCTGACCCGCCCGGCCTTCCGCCTGATCGCCGAGACGAAGCTGCGGGAGATCTTCACCGCCGCGGTGCTGCTGCTGGTGGTGGGCATCACCCTGCTGATGCAGAGCGTCGGCCTGTCCCCAGCGCTCGGCGCCTTCCTGGCCGGCGTGGTGCTGGCGGAAAGCGAGTTCCGGCACGAGATCGAGGGCGACATCGAGCCCTTCAAGGGCCTGCTGCTCGGGCTGTTCTTCCTGGCCGTCGGGGCGTCGATGGATTTCGGCGCGGTGATGGAGGCGCCGGCGACCGTCGCCGGCCTGGTGTTCCTGATGGTCGCGCTGAAGGCCGTGGTGCTGATCGGCATGGGCGTGCTGTTCCGCTGGCCGCGGCCGGACATCCTGCTGGTGGCGATCGTGCTGTCGCAGGGCGGCGAATTCGCCTTCGTCCTGCTGCCCTATGCCGCCGGCAACGGCGTGCTGACGGCGCCCCAGGCCAACCTGCTGGTCTCGGCCGTGGCGCTGTCCATGGCCGTCACGCCGCTGCTGATGCTGGCCTATGGTCCGCTCTCCGGCCGCCTGGCGCGGGACGACCTGCCGCCCGAGCCGGACGCGATCAAGGCGGAGGGCAGCGTCGTCATCGCCGGCTTCGGCCGCTTCGGGCAGATCGTCGCCCGGCTGCTGCTGGCCAACGGCCACCGGGTGACCGTGCTGGACCACGACATGGAGACGATCGAGACGCTGCGGCGCTTCGGCTACCGCGTCTTCTATGGCGACGCGACCCGGCTGGACCTGCTGCAGGCCGCCGGCGCGGCGGAAGCGGCGCTGGTGGTGGTGGCGACCGATGCGAAGGCGACAACCGACAGCATCGTCGAGACCGTGCGCAAGCATTTCCCGCAGGCCCAGGTCCTGGCCCGCGCCATCGACCGGCCGCATGTCTACGACCTGTGGGAGGCCGGGGCGCATCTGGCGGTGCGGGAGACCTTCGGCTCCGCGCTCGAGATGGGGGTGGCGGCGCTGCGGCGGCTGGGCATGCCGGCCTATGAGGCCGAGCGGGCCGGCCGCTTCTTCCGCCGCCACGACCATCGGATGCTGGAGCGCCTGGCGAAGATCCGCAGCGACGACGGCGGCTACCGCGTCGCGGTGCGGGAAGCGTCGGAGCAGCTGCTGCAGGTGCTGGAACGCGACCAGGGCCGCGGCCGGGAAGGCCCGGTGGATGGCTGGGATTCCGCGAGCCTGGCGGAGGAGGCGCGGCAGCGCGCGGTGGAGCGGGACGCCGCGGCGTCGGGCTGAGCCGCCGCCCGGCGCACCCCAGGGGTCTGCCGGGATCGCGGGCGCCGGTGCGGCGCGCCGCATCGGCGGCCGGCGGCATCCGGCGCCCCGCCGGTTGCGGGGCATCCCATGCGGCCGCCGGCGTCAGATTGGGATGTCCACCTCCAGCAGCGGCGCGTGCTGCTGCGCGCCGTACATGTCGGTGTCGCCGATCTCCCCGGCCGGCACCAGCCGCGGCAGCGTCGCCTTGAAGGCCCGCCCGGCCGGATAGGGCGTGAACAGGACATCCGCCTCGGCGACCCCGTAGAGCCGGGCGAACAGCGCGGGGCCGAGCACGCCGGTCGCCCGCACCCGTTCGAACATCGCGTCGTCGCCGAAGACCACGTCGATGGTCAGGTCGAAGGGGCCGGCATTCTTGCTCTTGCAGACCTTGGCGATGTCGCGGATCAGCGCCATGGCGCGTCCCCCTGCTCGACCATCCGGTTCAGGCCTTCGCACCCCGCGGCGCCCCGGTCGGCCGGTGCCCGGCCGAGATCGGCATGGGGCGACCCGCGGCCGGCCGAGGCGCCGAACCGCGCCCGAGGCCAGGGCGGCGGGGCCAAGCCCCGCAGGGGCAGGAACGGCGCAGGCCGGCCGTCATGGCACAGGTCCATCGGCGTCACACCCTCTCATGCTCGATCGGGAACATCTCGCAGGGATCGTCCGGCAGGACGATGTGCGACATGCTGAAGCGATAGACCTCGCCCGCCGGCAGGTCGCTGGGGGAGAAGGGGAAGGCCATGTTCCCCTCCTTGCACAGCCGGCCCGGGAAGTCGCAATGCAGCATGCTGGTGCGGGCCAGGGCGATGACGGCGGCGGCGATCTCGGCATCCCGCCCGACCACGTCCACCAGGAAGCCGACCTCGTGCGGGCGCATGTCGCGCAGCGGCTCGCGCGCCGCCATCACCCCGTCCACGCCGTAGCGGTGGATGGTGAGAACATACTCCTCCGGCGTGATGTCCAGGTCGCGCGCCTTGCCCGCGACCAGCGCCCGCACCTCCCCGAGGAAATGCTCGAGCTGGCCGATCAGCCCCGGGTCGCGCGTGCCGGCGATGGTGATGGCGCGGTGGCCCAGCCGCTCCGCCGCCTCCAGCTTCACCGTATAGCCCTCGGCCGGCTGCCAGCGCATGCCGCTGACCAGCGTCGCCTTGGGCGAGACCTGCTCGAACCGGCACTCCGCGGTGTCCAGCACCCCGCCCGGCTCGACATGCCGGATCGGCGACGGGTTCTCGTGCAGCGAATGGTTGGCGAGCGAGAGCGGCGTGCAGGCGCGCTCGCCCATCGGCTCGCAGACCACGCCATCCTCCCGCACCGTCACGTACAGGCAGTCCGGCCCCTTCGGCAGCGCGGGGGAGGCGCCGCATTCCAGCATCTTCCCGGCATACCAGGCCTCGGCCGGCGGCAGCTGGGCGCGCAGCGCATGCGCGGCGAAGGGCGCCGGGTCGCTGCTGCGGCCGCCGAGCACCACCTGCGCGCCCTCGTCCAGCGCGCGGATATAGGGCTCCGGCCCGCACAGGCCGACGATCCGCTCGGCCCGGTCCACCGTGCCTTCGTCGAGCGGCGCCATGCGGCCCAGCGGCTTCACCCGGCCCTGGCGCAGGCGCTGGCGGATGCGGTCCTTCGGCTGCTCGCTATGGATCAGCGCCATGGGGAAGTGCAGCCCTTCCTCCCGCGCGATGTCGCGCACCATCTGCGCCACCAGCTGCAGATGCGGCTCCCCGCCCGCGCCGCCGCAGGTGCCGACCACCATCGGCACCTTGTGCGCCACGGCGGCGCGCAGCATCAGCCGCAGGTCGCGCTTCATCGCCCGCAGCGACACGAAGGGCTTGCCGCTGCCGAGATAGTACGGCCCGGGATCGCTGCTGCCGCCGTCGCAGCCGATCATGTCCACGCCGCGGTCGAGCGCGGCGTTCAGCGAGGCCTCCGGATAGCCGTAGCCCAGGATCCCGCTGACCGAGACCATGCGGACCGCGCGCATCGCGTCCCTCCCCTGCCCGTTGGAGCGGATCGCCGGCGGGCGGAAGCGCCCGGCGGCGTGAATCGGCTCCGGAAACACCAACCAGATGCGGATCGCCGGCGTTCGGAAGCGCCCGGCGGCGTCACGCTGCTCCGCAAGCACCATGCCGGCGCGGATCGCGGGGGCGGAAGCGCCCCGCGGCGTGCCGCGGCTCGGGGGGCAGCATGGCGGACGGGGCGGGCGTGCCGCAATATCTAGCTTCCTCATCATGAGGAAGCGATCTAGCCTTTCCCCATGCGGGACGGGTCCCCCCTCGCCCATACCCAGTGGCGCCTCGGCATCCTCATCGCGCAGATCGCGCGGCGCTGGCGCGCGCGGCTGGACCAGCGCATCGCCGAATATGGCCTGACGGAAGCCCGCTGGCTCTGCCTGCTGACGATCTCCCGCGGCGGGGAAGGCATGACCCAGAAGGATCTGGCCGCCCGCCTGCTGATCGAGGGGCCGACCCTGGTCCGCACCCTCGACTGGCTGGAGGCGGAAGGGCTGGTCCTGCGGCGGGAGGCGCCGCATGACCGCCGCGCCAAGACCCTGCACCTGTCCGCCAAGGCGCGGCCGCTGATCCAGCGGATCGAGACGGCGGCGACCGGCGTGCGGGCGGAAATCCTCGCCGGCATCCCGGATGCGGACCTAGCCGCCTGCCTGTCCGTGCTGGAACGCGTCGCCACCGGCCTTGCCGTCCCCGCCCCGGCCCCGCCGCCCGAGGAAGCCAGCGATGGATATCGGCCAGCCTAGCGCCTCCCTCCGGCTGGCGCCGCCGCGGCCATCCCTGGCCCGGCGGCTGCGGCTGGCGGGCGCGGCCGGGCTGCTGCTGGCGCTGCTGGCCGCCGGCGCCTGGGCCACCCACCGCTTCCTCACCATCGTCAGCGTGGACGATGCGCGCGTCGCCGCCGACATGGTCACCATCGCGTCGCGCCTGCCCGGCTGGGTGGCGGAGGTGGCGGTGATCGCCGGCGACCAGGTGCCGGGCGGCGGCCTGCTGGTGCGCATCGACGACCGCGATTCGGCGCTGGCGCTGCGCGAGATCGAGGCGCGGCTGGGCACGCTGGCCGCCCGCCAGCGGGAGCTGGAGGCGCGCATCGCCCTGGTGGACAGGCAGACCGAGAGCCAGCAGGCCCTGGCCCGCGCCCGGCTGGAGGTGGCGCGCGCCGCCTTGCCCGCGGCCGAATCCGACCGCGCCTTCGCCGAGTCCGAGTTCGGCCGGGCGCGCGACCTGGTGGCGAGCGGCAGCGGCACCCGGCAGCGGCACGACCAGGCGCTGAGCCTGCTGAACGGCGCCCGGCAGAAGGTGCTGGGCGCCATGGCGGAGATCGAGGCGGCGCTGGCGCAGATCGCGGCGGCGGAGGCGGCGCGGGCCGAGCTGCTGGTGCTGCGCCGGCAGCTGGAGGCGCTGGACCCGGCGGAGCGGGAGCTGGCGGCGCAGCGCGACCGCGCCGCGCTGGACCTGCGCGACCGCCGCATCGAGATGCCCTTCGCCGGCGTGGTGGACCGCGTCTTCGCCGATGCCGGCGAATATGTCGCCGCCGGGCAGCGCCTGCTGACCCTGCACGACCCGGCGCGGGTGCGGGTCGAGGGCAATGTGAAGGAGACCGAGATCCGCTTCTTCCCCGCCGGCAGCCGGGTCACGGTCAGCGTGGATGCGCTGCCGGGCCGGCGGTTCGCGGGCTTGGTGGAGCGCGTCGGCGGCGCCGCCACCAGCGAATTCGCCCTGCTGCCGGCGCCCAACCCCTCGGGCAATTTCACCAAGATCACCCAGCGCATCCCGCTCCGCGTGGCGCTCGACCCGGCGCCGCCGCCCGGGCTGCTGCGGCCGGGGATGATGGTGGAGATCGAGACGCGGCGTGGCGCGGCCGCGGACTGACGCCGCGCCGGAGGCACGGGGATGACCCCGTCCGGCGAACGCACGCTGGAGGCGCTGGCGGCGCGCTGGGGCCCGTCCTATCGCTGGCTGGTCACCATCGCCGCCATCATCGGCACGGTCGCGTCCATCCTGTCCTCCACCATCGTCAATGTCGCGCTGCCCGACATCATGGGCGCCTTCGGCATCGGCCAGGACCATGCGCAGCTTCTCTCCACCGGCTTCCTGGCGGCGGTGACGGGGACCATGCTGCTGAATGCCTGGTTCGTGGAAAGCTTCGGCTTCCGCGCCACCTATGCCGCCGCGGTCGGGCTGTTCCTGGCGGGGTCCGTGCTGGCCGGCCTGGCGCCGAACGAGGGGCTGCTGATCCTCGGCCGCATCATGCAGGGCGCCTCCGCCGGCATGCTGCAACCCCTGATGACGCAGATCGTCTTCCAGGTCTTCCCGCCAGCCAAGCGCGGCAGCGCCATGGGCATCGCCGCCATCGGCGTGGTGCTGGCCCCGGCGCTGGGCCCGACCGTGGGCGGGCTGATGGTGGACAACCATGGCTGGCGCAGCGTCTTCGTGCTCGCCATGCCGGTGGCGCTCATCGGCCTCGGCATGGGCTGGGTCTTCCTGCCGAGCGCGGTCGCGGCGCAGCGGCGGCGCTTCGACGGCGTGGGCTTCGCGCTGCTGATCGCCGCGCTGCTGGCGCTGTTCATGGGGCTCTCCAGCGGCCAGCGGGACGGCTGGGGCTCGCAGCGGGTGGTGCTGGAACTCGGCCTCGCCCTGGTCTTCGCCCTGGGCTTCGTGCTGTGGGAATTGCAGGCCCAGGCGCCGCTGCTGAACCCGCGGGTCTTCGGCAATCTCGGCTTCAGCGGCGCCTTCTGCGTGGCGATGATCTACGGCGCCAGCATCTTCGGCAGCACCTACCTCATCCCGCTGTTCGTCCAGACGGTGCAGGGCTACACCGCGACGCGGGCGGGCCTGGTGATGATGCCGGCCGGGCTGATCATGGTGGTGGTCTTCCCGATCGCCGGGCGGCTGGCGGACCGCATGGTGCCCTGGCAGCCCATGGCCGCGGGCCTCGTCCTCTTCGCCGTCTCGGCCTGGCTGCTGCGCGGCGTCGATACCGACCTGCCCTTCTGGGTGCTGGCGCTGTGGATCCTGGTGGGGCGGGTCGGCCTGGGGCTCACCATGCCCAGCATGAATGCCGGGGCGCTGCGGGCGCTGCCGCCGCGCTTCCTCGGCCAGGGCGCCGGGGCGATCAATTTCGCCCGGCAATTCGGCGGCGCGCTGGGGGTGAACCTGCTGTCCATCCTGCTGGAGCAGCACACCGAGAAGCACGCCCAGGCGCTGACCCCGACCCAGGATGGCGGCGGCGAGGGCACGCTGGAATTCCTGCGCGTGACGCAGGGCATCCTGCGCCAGGCCGGCATCCCGGAGACCGACCTGCTCGGCGGGTCCTACGACTATCTCTCGCGCGTGCTGGCGGCGCAGGCGGGGATGCTGGGCTTCCGCGACAGCTTCCAGGCCGTGGCGCTGGCCTGCCTGCTGGCAGTGCTGCCGGCGCTGGCGCTCAGGCGCCGGGCGGGCGCGGCGTGACCGGCACCACCGCCTCGTTGCGGCGCAGCGGCGGCAGGGTCCAGGGCGGGTCGTAGTACCAGTCCTCGGCCTCGCCGGCCGGCTGCCAGGGGCTGCCGCGCAGCGCGGCCAGCAGCGCGGCGCGGCGGGCCTGGGCGGCCGCGGCATTCGGCACGCCGGCATAGCGCAGAACCGCCACGGTGGCGGCCGGGACCTCGGCGATGGTCACGCGCGGGTCCTCGGGCTGCGGCAGCGTCTCCCGCGTGTAGCGCGCCGGCATGAAGAACCGGATCGTCCAGGCGCCCTCGCCGGCGCGCTCCTGCGCGACCGGGGCGGTCATGGCGATCTTCTCCGGGGACTGGGCGACCGGCGCGGTCATCGCGATCCTCGCCTGGCCGCGGTTCGCCCCGAAGATGAAGCCGGCGAGGCGGCGGAAACCCTCGTTGCGGGCGGCGGCCTCCTGCGCGGCGGCGACGGTGGTCTCGGCGGCCAGGCGCGGGGCGTAGCGGCGGATCTCCACCTCGCCGACACGGTCCACCACCTGGAAGCGCGGCTCCTCGGTGCCGGAGCGCACCCCGATCACCGAGCAGGCGCCGAGCAGCAGGGCCGAGGCGGCGGAAAGCAGGCGCGTGGGCATGCGGCGGGATCCTCCATGGCGGATGAGATGGCGTCGGGCGCCGCCGCGTCCAGCGCGGCAGGCCCGGGCGCGGTCCCGCGGCCGGACGAGCCGGCGGGAGGTTGCGGCGCGGCAGACCCGGCGCGCGCCCCGCC
>NZ_SMOA01000022.1 GCF_004353985.1 Paracraurococcus ruber
CCGCCAGCCCCGCCGGCGGGCCGCCCCCGCTGGCCGGCCGCCGCGGTCCGTGATGTACTCCCCGTAATCCGGGGCGGAGGGCGGCGGGACGGGGATGGCCGGGCGCGTGACTCCGCCCCGCAACGTCATGCGGCAGCGGGACGGCGTTCGGCGCCGGCCGCCGTCCCGCCGCGGTCGGGGGTGCGGGGATGCAGCGTAGGAACCTGATGCTCGGCGGGGCGGCCATGGCCATGGCGGCGCCCGGCCTGTCCATGCCGGGGCTGGCGCAGCCGGCCGGGACGCGGGTGCTGAAATTCATCCCGCAATCCGATCTCGGCATCCTCGATCCCATCATCACCACGGCCTACGTCACCCGCCACCACGGCTTCATGGTGTTCGACACGCTGTTCGGCATGGACGGCAATTTCCGCATCTCGCCGCAGATGGCCGAAGGCCATGCGGTGGAGGCGGACGGGCTGCGCTGGACCATCACGCTGCGGCCGGGGCTGAAATTCCACGATGGCACGCCGGTGCTGGCGCGCGACTGCGTCGCCTCCATCCGCCGCTGGGCGCCGCGCCACCCGCTGGGGCAGGAACTGGTCGCGCGGCTGGAGGAGATGTCGGCGCCGGACGACCGCCGCATCCTGTTCCGCCTGAAGCGGCCCTATCCGCTGCTGGCGGAGGCGCTGGGCAGCCTGGTCACCCCCTGCTGCTTCATCATGCCGGAACGCCTGGCGCAGACCGACGGCGCGCGGCAGGTGCCGGAGATGGTCGGCAGCGGCCCCTTCCGCTTCAAGGCCGATGAACGCGTGCAGGGCAGCCGCTTCGTCTATGAACGCTTCGCCGACTATGTCCCGCGCGAGGCGGGCGAGGCGAGCTGGACCGCCGGGCCGAAGCGGGTGAATCTCGACCGCGTCGAGTGGATCGTCACGCCCGATGCCTCCACCGCCGCCGCCGCGCTGCAGAATGGCGAGATGGACTGGTGGGAGGTGCCGACATCGGACCTGCTGCCGCTGATCCGGCGCAACCGCAACCTGGTGCTGGACATGCCGAACCCGACCGGGCTGCTCGGCTGGGGGCGGTTCAACCACCTGCATCCGCCCTTCGACAACCCGCGCATCCGCCGGGCGCTGATGGGCGCGGTCAACCAGGCCGACTACATGACTGCCGTGACCGGCACCGACCGCAGCCTGTGGCGGGAGAATGTCGGCTTCTTCCCGCCGGAGACGCCGCTGGCGAGCGATGCGGGCCTCGAGGCGCTGCGCGGCCCGCGCGACTTCGACAAGGTGAAGCGGGAGATCGAGGCGGCCGGCTACAAGGGCGAGAAGGTGGTGCTGCTGGCGGCGACCGATTTCCCCACCCTCAACGCACTCGGCCAGGTCGGCAACGACATGCTGCGGCGGGCCGGGATGAATGTGGAGTTCGTGGCCACCGACTGGGGCAGCGTGATCGCCCGCCGCGCCAGCCGGGAACCGCCGGAGCGCGGCGGCTGGAGTATCTTCTTCACCTTCTGGACCGGTCTCGACAACATCAATCCCGGCGTGCACCAGCCGATGCGCGGCAATGGCCGCGACGGCTGGTGGGGCTGGGCGACGTCCGAGCGGCTGGAGGCGCTGCGGCAGCGCTGGTTCGACGCGCCCGACCTGGCGGCGCAGCAGGCGGCGGCGCGGGAGATGCAGCAGGTCGCCTTCGAGGAGGCGCCGACCCTGCCGCTCGGCCAGTATTTCCAGGCGACGGCCTATCGCCGCAGCCTGACGGAGGTGCCGAAGGGCATGCCGCTGTTCTGGAGCCTGAAGAAAGCCGCCTGAGAGCTTGCGGGGCCATGCCCGTTCGCGCCGACATCGCCCGCACCGAACGGGTGGCGCCGCCGGGCATGCCTTCGCAACTTCGATCGCTTCGCCGACTGCCTGGAGGCCGGGATGCTTCGACGTGACCTGATCGCCGGCGCCGCTGCGGCGGCCGCCTTGCCGCGTTCCACCATCGCGCAGGGCAGCGCCGCGCGGGTGCTGAAATTCGTGCCCCAGGCGAACCTCACCAGCCTGGACCCGATCTGGACCACGGCGAATGTCACGCGCAACCATGCCTGGATGGTCTATGACGTGCTCTACGCCATGGACCAGCAATTCCGGCCGCAGCCGCAGATGGCGGCCGGGCATGTGCTGGAGCAGGACGGCAGGCTCTGCACCATCACCCTGCGCGACGGCCTGCGCTTCCACGACGGCGAGCCGGTGCGGGGCGTGGATTGCGTCGTCTCGCTCGAGCGCTGGATGAAGCGCAGCAGCATGGGCCAGAAGCTGGCCGGCGTGCTGGAGGAGATCGCGGCGCCGGACGACCGGACCATCCGCCTGCGGCTGCGCCGGCCCTTCCCAAGGCTGTTCGAGGCGCTGGCGACGCCGGCCAACCCCGCCGCCTTCATCGTGCCGGCGCGGCTTGCCCGCACCGACGCCTTCCAGCAGATAAGGGAGGTGGTGGGCAGCGGCCCCTTCCGCTTCCTGCCGCGCGAATACAATTCCGGCAGCTTCATCGCCTATGAGCGCAACCCGGACTACCGCCCGGTGGAGCGCGGCGAACCCAGCCTGCTGGCCGGGCCGAAGACCGCCCATTTCGACCGGGTGGAATGGCACATCATCGTCGATGCCGCGACGGCGGCCGGCGCGCTGCAGACCGGCGAGATCGACTGGTACGAGCAGCCGCCGCCCGAGATCCAGCAGCTTCTGCGTCGCAACCGGCAGATCTCGGTGGAGCCGATCGACCGCCTCAAGAACCCGGCGCTGCTGCGCTTCAACCACCTGCACCCGCCCTTCAACGACAAGCGGATGCGCCAGGCGCTGCTGCCGGCAATCAACCAGGTGGATTTCATGCAGGCCATCGTCGGCACCGACCCTGCGTTGTACGAGACCATGGGCATCTTCACCCCCGGCACGCCCCTGGTGACGGAGGCGGGGATGGAGGTGCTGACCGGCCCGCGCAGCATCGACCGTGCCAAGGCGATGCTGAAGGAGGCCGGCTACGACAACCAGCTGATCCGGCTGATCGGTCCGACCGACATCCTGGCGCCGGCGGCGCTGACCCAGGTGGCGGGCGACATGTTCCGCCGGCTCGGCGTCAACCTTGACTTCGTGCTGACCGACTGGGGCAGCGTGGTGCAGCGCCGGGCAAGCCGCGAGCCGCTGGACCGCGGCGGCTGGAGCGTGTTCCTCACCGCCTCCGCCAGCTTCGAGTATGCCGACCCGGCCAACAATTTCCCTTTGCGCGGCAACGGGACGAATGGCTGGTTCGGCTGGCCGACGGTGCCGAAGCTGGAGGAATTGCGGGATGCCTGGTTCGACGCACCCGACCTGGAGGCGCAACGCCACATCGCGCGGGAGATCCAGGTCACGGCGCTGGACGAGCTGCCCTATATCCCGGTCGGCGCCTATACCTCGATGACGTCGCTGCGGCGGAACCTGCAGGGGCGGGTCCCGGGCTTCGCGCTGTTCTGGAACCTGCGGCGCGCATGATCGCCCGGCGCAGCCTGTTGGCCGCCGGCGCCGCACTGCTCGCCGCCCCGGCCTTCTCCCAGGCGCAGTCCCGCGTGCTGCGCTTCGTGCCGCAGGCCGATCTCGGCGGGCTGGACCCGATCGCGATCTCCTCCAACGTCATCCGCAACCATGGCTACATGGTCTACGACACGCTCTATGGCGTGGACCACCAGTTCCGGCCGCATCCGCAGATGGCGGCCGGGCACCTGGAGGAGGAGGATGGCCGCAGCGTGACGATCACGCTGCGCGAGGGCCTGAAATTCCACGATGGCGAGCGGGTGCGGGCGGAGGATTGCGTCGTCTCCCTGCGGCGCTGGATGCGGCGCAGCCCGATGGGCCAGGTGCTGGCCGCGCGCACGGAGGAGCTTGCGGCGCTGGACGACCGGCGCTTCCGCTTCCGCCTCAAGTCGCGCTTCCCGCTGCTGATCGACGCGCTTGCGGTGCCGTCCAACCCGCAGCCCTTCATCATGCCGGCGCGCATCGCCGCGACCGATCCCTTCCAGCAGATCCGCGACCCCACGGGCAGCGGCCCCTTCCGCTTCGTGACCAGCGAGTTCCGCCAGGGCGCCCGCGCGGTCTGGGAGCGCAACGCGGATTATGTGCCGACCCAGGCCGGCGGCAGCGGCCTGACCGCCGGGCCGAAAGTGGTGCATTTCGACCGGGTGGAGTGGTCGATCATCCCCGATGCCGGCACCGCCGCGGCGGCGCTGACGGCCGGCGAGGTGGACTGGTTCGAGCAGATGCCGGCCGAGATCCAGCAATTGCTCGGCCGCAACCGCACCCTGCTGCTGGAGCCGATCGACCCGCTGCCGCTGCCGGGGCAGTTCCGCTTCAACCACCGCCAGCCGCCCTTCGACAACCCGGCCATCCGCCGCGCCTTCCTGCACGCCATCAGCCAGGAGGATTTCATGACGGCGATCGTCGGACCCGACCCGGCGAAATACGTCACCGGCGTCGGCTTCTTCACCCCCGGCAGCCCCTATGCGAGCGACGAGGCGCTGGCGCCGCTGCAGGGCCCGCGCAGCATCGAGCGCGCGAAGCAGGCGCTGCGCGAGGCCGGCTACAGGGGCGAGACCATCCGGCTGCTGGGCACCACCGACATCGTCTCCACCACCGCCCAGGCGCAGGTCGCGGCCGACCTGCTGCGGCGGCTGGAGGTGAATGCGGATATCGTCCTGACCGACTGGGGCACGGTGGCGCAGCGGCGGATGAATCGCGGCCCGCTCGAGCAGGGCGGCTGGTCCTGCGCCTGCTTCGCCACCTCCGGCATGGATTTCATCAACCCGATCACGCATCTGCAACTGCGCTCGGATGGCGAGAGTGCCGCGCCCGGCTGGCCCGACCTGCCGGCGGTCGAGCGGCTGCGCGCCGAATGGCTGGAGGCGCCGGACCTCGCCGCGCAGCAGGCCATCGCGCGGCGCATCCAGGCGGCGGCGATGGAGGGGCTGCCCTACATCCCGACCGGCGCCTACTACTCCATCACCGCCCATCGCCGGACCCTGGTGGACCGGGTGAAGGGCTTCGCAATTTTCTGGGGCATCCGGAGGGCCTGATCCATGCAACGCCGCACGCTTCTGCAGGCCCCGCTGGCCACTGCCATCGCCGCCCCCGCCCTGGCGCAGGGCGGTGCTGCGCGCACGCTTCGCGTGGTGCCGCAGGCGAACCTGACCAGCCTCGACCCGGTCTGGACCACGGCCGTCGTCACCCGCAACCACGCCTTCCTGGTCTATGACCAGCTCTGCGCCCAGGATGCCCAGGGCGAGATCAAGCCGCAGATGGTGGAAGGCTGGGTGCGGGAGGAGGACGGGCTTGCCTGGACCTTCACCCTGCGCCCGGGCCTGCGCTTCCATGATGGCGAGCCGGTGCGGGCGCAGGATTGCGTCGCCAGCATCCGCCGCTGGGCGCGGCGCGATCCCTTCGCGCAGGTGCTCTGGCCTGCGGTCGCCGAGGTCGCGGCGCTGGACGACCGGCGCTTCCGCTTCCGGCTGCACAAGCCGGTGCCCCTGCTGCTGCTGGCCCTCGGCCAGACGCAATTCCCCTGCTTCGTCATGCCGGAGCGGATCGCCAATACCGATGCCTTCCAGCAGATCCGCGACGCCATCGGCAGCGGCCCCTTCCGCTTCGTCCCGGGCGAATGGAATCCCGGGCAGCGCGCGGTCTGGACGAAGTTCGACAACTACGTGCCCCGCCAGGAACCGGTGGATGGGCTGGCGGGCGGCCGGGTCCCGCGCCTCGACCGCGTCGAGTGGACCATCATCTCCGACCCCGCCACGGCGGCCAATGCCATGGTGACCGGGGAGCAGGACTACTGGGAATACCCGCTGCACGACCTGCTGCCGCTGCTGCGGCGGAACCGCGAGGTGGTGGTGCAGCAGCGCCTGCTGGACGGCACCTATGGCATCTGCCGGTTCAATCAATTGCAGCCGCCCTTCAACAACCTCGGCGTGCGGCGGGCCGTCGCCATGGCGGTGGACCAGCGCGACTATCTCCGCGCCGTCGCCGGCAACGAGCGCGATGGCTGGGAGGCCTGCGAGGGCGTCTTCACCTGCGGCACCGCCCTGGCGAACGAGGCGGGCAGCGAGATCCTGAAGACCCGCAACATCGACCGCGCCCGCGCCGCGCTGAAGGAGGCCGGCTATGCCGGGGAGAAGGTGGTGCTGGTCGCCCCCGGCGACTATCCGCAGATCAACGCCCTCTCGCTCGTCACCGCCGACCTGCTGACGCGCATGGGGATGAACCTGGAACTGGTCTCGACCGACTGGGGCACGCTGGTGCAGCGCCGGGTCAGCAAGGAACCGGTGGAGCGCGGCGGCTGGAGCATTATCCATACCACCTCCTCCGGCCAGTCCCTGGCGCTGCCGGTGTTCCACCTGTTCCTCAGGGCCAATGGCGACAATGCCTGGTTCGGCTGGCCGAATGACCCGGAGATCGAGCGGTTGCGCGCGGCCTGGATCGATTCGCCCGACCTGCCGACGCAGAAGCGGGTGGCGGAGGCGCTGAACCGCCGCGCGATGGAGGTGCTGCCCTACATCCCGCTCGGCTTCTACTGGCAGCCCTCGGCCTGGCGGCGGAACGTCACCGGCGCCTTCCGCGCCCCGGCCACGGTGTTCTGGAACATGGCCAAGGGGTGAACCAGCGGTTGCGGCGGGCGGCCCGGCACGGCTAGGGATCGCCCCCCGCCGGAGGATTATCGCATGCGCCGCCGCCACCTGCTGCACGCCGCCCCCGCTCTGCTCGCCGCGCCGCGCCTGGCCGGTGCGCAGGGCGCGCGCACCCTGCGCTTCGTGCCGCAGGGCAACCTGGCGAATGTCGACCCGATCTGGACCACCACTGTCATCGCCCGCAACCACGGGCTGATGGTCTATGACACGCTGTTCGGCCTGGGGCGTGACTTCCAGCCGAAGCCGCAGATGGCGGCGGGGCATGACGTCTCGGCCGACGGGCTGCGGCACACGATCTCGCTGCGCGCCGATCTCCGCTTCCACGATGGGGAGAAGGTGACGGCGCGGGACTGCATTGCCTCCATCGCGCGCTGGTCGAAGCGGGACGTACTGGGCCAGCGGCTGAACGCGCTGCTGGAGGAGATGCGCGCCCTCGCCGATGACCGCTTCGAGATCGTGCTCAAGCGGCCCTGGCCCGGCCTGGCCTGGGCGCTCGGCAAGCCCTCGGCCAATATCTGCGCCATCATGCCGGAACGGGTGGCGCAGACCGATCCCTTCCAGCAGATCACCGAGCATGTCGGCAGCGGTCCCTTCCGCTTCCGCGCCAGCCAATGGGTGCCGGGCAGCATCGCGGTCTATGAGCGCAGCGCGCATTACGTGCCGCGCGACGAGCCGGCGGATTTTTTGGCCGGCGGCAAGCAGGTGTTCTTCGACCGGGTGGAATGGCGGATCATGCCGGACCCGGCCACCGCCGCCGCCGCGCTGCAGAACAACGAGGTGGACTGGTGGGAGACGCCGCTGGCCGACCTGCTGCCGGTTCTGCGCCGCAACCGCGAGATCGCGATCGAGGTGGTGAACACCGCCGGCAACCTGGGCGTGCTGCGCTTCAACCATCTGCACCCGCCTTTCGACAAGCCCGAGATCCGCCGCGCCATCTTCCCGGCGATCGACCAGAAGACCTTCATGCAGGCGGCGCTGGGCGAGGATGCGGCGCTGTGGCAGGTGCCGGCGGGTGCCTTCACCCCCGGCACGCCGCTGGCCAATGATTCAGGGCTGGAGGCGCTGACCGGCCCGCGCGACCCGGAGGCGGCGAAGCGCGCGCTGCGCGCCGCCGGCTATGACGGTCGCAAGGTGGTGATGCTGGTGCCGACCGACTTCCCGACGCTGAACGGCATGTCGGAGGTGGCGGCGGATGCGCTGCGCAAGATCGGCATGAATATCGATGCCCAGGCGATGGATTGGGGCACGCTGGTGCAGCGCCGCGCGAAGAAGGATCCGCCGGAGCAGGGCGGCTGGAACCTTTTCGTGACGAGCTGGGAGGGGCTGGACGTCTCCGTCCCCGGCAGCCACCAGCCGCTGCGCGGCAACGGGCAGGATGGCTGGTTCGGCTGGTCCAGCAGCCCACGGCGGGAGGCGCTGCGGGAGGCCTGGTTCGCGGCCCCCGACCAGGCGGCCGAGAAGCGCATCGCGGCCGACCTGCAGCAGGCGCTGTGGGAGGAGGCGCCCTTCGTGCCGCTGGGCCTGCTGCGCCCGCCCATGGCCTATCGCCGCAGCCTGTCCAACATCGTGGTCGGCGGTCCGGCGCTGTTCTGGAATGTGAGGCGGGGCTGACCCGTGGGGGCCAGGGGCCTTGCGGCTCCTGGCGGCGGGAGCGCGAGGGGTCGGACGCAGGCGTCCGACGAGCCTTCCGCGCATGGCACGCGATGTGCAGAGCCAGCCTGGAGTTCGGGTCGGCCCCGGCCGGGGGTGCTGGCGCGCTGCCCAAGGCTGCGGCAGTCTGGCCCGAAATGGGGCGGGGCAGGGCCGCCCTGCGGCTGGGAGAGAAGACCACATGGATCGCAGGACTTTCCTGAGGGCCGGCACGGCGGCCGGGGGCACGGCGCTGCTGGGCGGCATGCCCGCGCCGGCCCTGTCGCAGGGCGCCGCCGCGCGCACGCTGCGCTTCGTGCCGCAGGCGAATCTGGCGAATTTCGACCCGATCTGGGGCACCCAGTATGTCGTGCGCAATGCCGCCATCCTGGTCTGGGACACGCTGTATGGCTTCGACGACCAGCTCCGCCCGCAGCGGCAGATGGTGGAGTCGGAGGAGGTCTCGCAGGACGGGCTGACTTGGACCTTCCGGCTGCGCAGCGGGCTGAAATTCCATGACGGCAGCCCGGTGCTGGCGAAGGACTGCGTCGCCAGCCTGACGCGCTGGTCGGCGCGCGACTCCATGGGGCTGATGCTGCGGGGCCTGCAGGAGGAACTGGTCGCGGTCGATGACCGCACCTTCCGCTGGGTCCTGAAGAAGTCCTTCCCGAAGATGCTCATGGCGCTCGGCAAGAACTCAACGCCCATGGCCTTCATCATGCCGGAGCGGATCGCCCGCACCGATCCCTTCCAGCAGATCAGCGACTATGTCGGCTCCGGCCCCATGCGTTTCGTGCGCAACGAATGGGTGCCGGGCGCCAAGGCGGTGTTCGAGCGCTTCGCGGACTATCAGCCGCGGCAGGAGCCGGGAAACTGGCTGGCCGGCGGCAAGCGCATGCTGGTCGACCGGATCGAATGGCTGGTGATGCCGGATCCCGCCACCGCCTCCGCCGCGCTGCAGAATGGCGAGGTGGACTGGTGGGAGAACCCCATCACCGATCTGGTGCCGCAGCTGCGCCGCAACCGCAACATCCGCGTCGATATCGCCGATCCGCTCGGCAATATCGGCACCTTCCGGATGAACCACACCACCACGCCCTTCAACAACGTGAAGGCGCGGCAGGCGGTGATGGCGGCGCTGAGCCAGGAAGACTACATGCGCGCCCTGGTGGGCGACGACAACAACCTGTGGAAGACCTTGGGCGGCTTCTTCACGCCGGGCACGCCGCTCTACACGGAGGCGGGCGGCGAAGCGCTGAAGGCCGGGCCGCGCATGGACCTGGCGAAGCGCCTGCTGGCCGAGAGCGGCTACAACGGCACGCCGGTGCCCTGCATCGTCGCCCAGGACCAGCCCATCACCAAGGCGCAGGGCGACGTCACCGCCGACCTGCTGAAGCGCATCGGCTTCAACGTGGATTTCGTCGCCACCGACTGGGGCACCACCGGCCAGCGCCGCGCCATGAAGAACCCGGTCGGGCAGGGCGGCTGGAGCATGTTCCACAGCTGGCATGCCGGCGCCGACTGCACGATCCCCGCGACGCAGATCCATCTGCGCGCGAATGGCGAGCGGGCCTGGTTCGGCTGGCCGGAGATCCCGGCGGTGGAGTCCGCGATCGCGGAATGGTTCAACGCCCCCGACCTCGCCGCCGAGAAGGCGGCGGCCGACAAGATCAACCGCGCCGCGGTCGAGAACGTCCTGTATGTCCCGACCGGCTTCTTCCTGACCTACCAGGCGTGGCGGTCCAACGTCTCCGGCATCGTGAAGGGGCCCTTCCCGGTGCCCTGGGGCGTGTCGAAGGCCTGAATGGCGGAGCCCTGACGCAATGTTCGCCTATGTCGTCCGCCGCGTGCTGGCCACCATCCCGGTGATGGCCATCGTCGCGCTCTTCGTCTTCTCACTGCTCTATCTCGCACCGGGCGACCCCGCCGCGGTGATCGCGGGCGACCAGGCGACGCCGCAGGATGTGGAGCGGATCCGGGCCTCGCTCGGCCTCGACCGCCCCTATCTCGTGCGCTTCGGCTCCTGGGTCTGGGACATCCTGCATGGCGACATGGGGGTGTCGATCTTCACCAACCTGCCGGTCACCACCATGATCCAGCAGCGGATCGAGCCGACGCTGTCGCTGATGATCCTGACGCTGATCCTGGCGGTCAGCATCGCGGTGCCGATGGGCGTGCTGGCGGCCTGGAAGCAGGGCACCATCATCGACCGCGCGGTGATGGCCTTCGCCGTGCTCGGCTTCTCCGTGCCGGTCTTCGTCGTCGGCTACCTGCTGGCCTATGTCTTCGCGCTGGAACTGGATTGGCTGCCGGTGCAGGGCTACACCGCCTTCAGCAACGGCTTCTTCCCCTGGCTGGAGAACCTGATCCTGCCGGCCATCGCCCTGGGCGGGGTCTATATCGCGCTGATCGCCCGCATCACGCGGGCGACCATGCTGGAGGTGCTGGGGCAGGACTACATCCGCACCGCCCGCGCCAAGGGCGCCGGGCAGGGCAGCATCCTGTTCCTGCATGCCCTGAAGAACGCCGCCGTGCCGATCGTGACCGTCATCGGCATCGGCATCGCGCTGCTGATCGGCGGCGCGGTGGTGACGGAAAGCGTCTTCGCCATCCCCGGCCTCGGCCGCCTGACCGTGGATGCGATCCTGCGGCGCGACTATCCGGTCATCCAGGGCGTCGTGCTGCTGTTCAGCTTCGTCTACGTGCTGGTGAACCTGCTGATCGACCTGGTCTACACCCTCTTCGACCCGAGGATCCGGTACTGATGTCCTCCGCGACCGTCCTCTCCCCAACCGCCGCGACGGCGCCCCAGGGCGTCGCGGTGGCCGCGCCGACGCCCGATGTCCTGCTGCCAGTGAAGGCGCGCAAGGGGTTCATCGGCTTCCTCCGCCGGCACCCGACGATGGCGATCGGCGGGTCCCTGCTGCTGCTGATGGTGCTGGTCGCCATCTTCGCGCCGCTGCTCTGGACCACCGACCCGACCGCGCTGGCCCCGGCGCGGCGGACGCGGGAGCCCTCGGCGATGTACTGGTTCGGCACCGACATGCTGGGCCGCGACGTCTATTCGCGCGTGCTCTACGGCGCGCGGGTCTCGCTGATCGTCGGCTTCTCGGTCGCCATCCTCGCCTCGGTCGTCGGCCTGACCATCGGCATGATCGCCGGCTATATCCGCCTGGCGGATTCCATCATCATGCGGGTGATGGACGGGCTGATGTCCATCCCGCCGATCCTGCTGGCCATCGCGCTGATGGCGCTGACCCGCGGCAGCGTGCAGAACGTGATCATCGCCATCACCATCGCGGAAATCCCGCGCGTCTCCCGCCTCGTCCGCGGCGTGGTGCTGAGCCTGCGGGAGCAGCCCTATGTGGAGGCGGCGGTGGCGGCGGGCACGCGCACGCCGATGATCATCTGGCGGCACATCCTGCCGAACACGCTGGCGCCCATCACCGTGCAGGCCACCTATATCTGCGCCGCGGCGATGATCACCGAGGCGATCCTGTCCTTCATCGGCGCCGGCACGCCGCCCATCATCCCGTCCTGGGGGAACATCATGGCGGAAGGCCGGGCGCTCTGGCAGGTGAAGCCCTACATCGTATTCTTCCCCGCCGTGTTTCTCTCCATCACCGTGCTCGCCGTGAACCTGCTCGGCGACGGCCTGCGCGACGCGCTCGACCCGCGCATGGCGAAGAGGATCTGACGCATGCCCCCGCTGCTCGAGGTCGAGAACCTGCAGACCCATTTCCGCACGCCGGACGGAGTGAACCGCGCCGTGGACGGCGTCTCCTTCCACGTCAATGCCGGGGAGACGCTGGCCGTGGTCGGGGAAAGCGGCTGCGGGAAATCCGTCACCGCCATGTCCATCCTCCGGCTGATCCCGGAGCCGCCGGGCAAGATCGCAGGGTCCATCCGGTTCCAGGGCCGGGACCTGCTGACCCTCTCGGACCGCGAGATGCGCGACATCCGCGGCAACGAGATCAGCATGATTTTCCAGGAGCCGATGACCAGCCTGAACCCGGTGCTGACCGTGGGGCGGCAGATCGGCGAGACGCTGCGGCTGCACCAGGGCCTCTCGGCCAAGCAGGCTGAGGCGAAGGCGGTGGAGATGCTGACCCTGGTCGGCATCCCGGAGCCGGCGCGGCGGGTGCGGGAGTATCCGCACCAGTTGTCGGGCGGGATGCGCCAGCGCGTGATGATCGCCATCGCCCTGGCCTGCAACCCGAAGCTGCTGATCGCGGATGAGCCGACCACCGCGCTCGACGTCACCATCCAGGCGCAGATCCTGGAGCTGATGCGCGACCTGAAGCGGACGGTCGGCGCCGCCATCGTCCTCATCACCCATGACCTCGGCGTGGTGGCCGAGGTCGCCGAGCGCGTCATCGTCATGTATGCCGGCAAAAAGGTGGAGGAGGCGGCGGTCAGCCCGCTCTTCCGCAACCCGAAGCACCCCTACACCCAGGGCCTGCTCGGCTCGATGCCGAAGCTCGGCTCCTCCTTGCATGGCGACGAAGGTCGGCTGGCCGAGATCCCCGGCCTCGTCCCCAGCCTGAAGCAGAAGATCCCCGGCTGCGTCTTCGCCAGCCGCTGCCCGCACACCACGGATCTCTGCCGCCAGGTGGCGCCGGCGCTGGAGGAGAAGGAACCCGGCCACGTCGCCGCCTGCCACTACGCCGTCAAGGAAGGGGCCATCGCGGCATGAGCACCCCGCCGATCCTCGAGGTCACCGACCTCAAGAAGCATTTCCCGCTACGCGGCGGGCTGCTGGGCGGCACCACCGGCTATGTCTATGCGGTGGACGGCGTGTCCTTCAGCATCGCCAAGGGCGAGACGCTGGCGCTGGTCGGCGAAAGCGGCTGCGGCAAGTCCACCGTGGGCAAGGCCGTGCTGCGGCTGTTCGACATCACCGACGGCCAGGTGGTGCTGGACGGGAAGCGGATCGACGACCTGTCCAGCAGCGCGCTGCGGCCGATGCGGCGCCGCGTGCAGGTGGTGTTCCAGGATCCCTTCTCCTCGCTCAACCCGCGCATGCGGGTGCGCGACATCCTGGCCGAGCCGATCCGCAATTTCGGCCTGGCCAAGGATGCGAAGGACCTGGAGGAGCGGGTCGCCAAGCTGATGGACACGGTGCGACTGCCGCGGGACGCGGTGAACCGCTGGCCGCACGAGTTCTCCGGCGGCCAGCGCCAGCGCATCGGCATCGCCCGGGCCCTGGCGGCCGATCCGGACCTGATCGTCTGCGACGAGGCGGTCTCGGCGCTCGACGTCTCGGTCAAGGCGCAGATCGTGAACCTGCTGCAGGACCTGCAGCGGGAACTAGGGCTGGCGCTGCTGTTCATCAGCCATGACCTGGCGATCGTCGAGCACATGACGCATCGCGTGGCGGTCATGTATCTCGGCAAGATCGTCGAGGTGGCGCCGAAGCGCAGCCTCTTCGCCGCGCCGAAGCACCCCTACACGGAAGCGCTGCTCTCCGCCGTCCCGGTGCCCATGCCAGGCATGGCACGGGAGCGGATCATCCTGAAGGGCGACGTGCCCAGCCCGATCCGCCCGCCCAGCGGCTGCCGCTTCCACA
Organism: Paracraurococcus ruber; assembly: GCF_004353985.1. Classification (GTDB taxonomy): domain Bacteria; phylum Pseudomonadota; class Alphaproteobacteria; order Acetobacterales; family Acetobacteraceae; genus Paracraurococcus; species Paracraurococcus ruber. The sequence goes on from NZ_SMOA01000022.1 coordinate 13,860, forward strand.
CCCGCTGCCCCTATGCCTTCGACCGCTGCCGGTCGGAGGAGCCGAAGCTGACCCATGTGGCGACGGCGCTGGACGAGGGGCATGTCGCGGCCTGCCACCTGCACGACCGGCCGGCGGCGGAAAACCCGCTGGCGGTGGCCAAGGGCGCGGCGCTGGTCGCGGCCTGACGCCTTTGCCGCAGTTTGTCCAGGCTGGGCCGGAAGCGGCCGGCGCGCGCCCGGCCGCTTCCGCCGCACTACCCGCGGCGGCGGGCGCGACCGCCGGGCCGGATGCCCGGCCATGACCGGACCGGTGGTGGTGGTCGGGCGGGAACGGCGCGGGCCCGTCGGCCGCGCGGTGAAGGGCGTCTTCCTCAGCTTCCAGGTGCTCATGCTGCTCGGCGCCCTGGCGACCTGCACCCTGGTCGGCCCCTTCGTCGCCAATGCGGATCCGGAGGTCGCGCTGGGCGCCGGGCTGTTCGCGGCCCAGGCGCTCGGAACCATCTGGTTGCTCTGGCCGCTCGGCACGCTCGCCCTCGGGCTCCTGCTGCTGCTGACCCGCGGCCGGCGGCGGGTGGTGACGCTGCCGGCGCCCCCGGCTGGCGGGCTGACCTAACCCCCTCAGCCTTCGACCAAAAGGCCACGCTGCGGCGCTTGACGGAAGCCGGAGGCAGGGCGACCTTGAGCGCCGAGCGCGGCCCCGGGGGCCGGCCTATTGCTGGGGGAGACGCGGAATGCCGCAAGTCACGCTGACCGTGAACGGGACGTCGCACACGGTCGAGGTCGAGGGCCGCACCCTTCTCGTCGAGCTGCTGCGGGAGAAGCTGCGCCTGACCGGCACGCATGTCGGCTGCGACACCAGCCAGTGCGGCGCCTGCGTCGTGCATGTGGACGGGGACAGCGTGAAGTCCTGCACCATGCTGGCCGTGCAGGCCGATGGCGCGAAGATCACGACGATCGAGGGCCTGGCGAAGGCCGACGGCACGCTGCACCCGATGCAGGAAGCCTTCCGCGAGTATCATGCCCTGCAGTGCGGCTTCTGCACGCCCGGCATGGTGATGAGCGCGATCGACCTGGTGCAGAAGCACCCCGACGGCCTCTCCGAGAAGGAGATCCGCGAAGGGCTGGAAGGCAATCTCTGCCGCTGCACCGGCTACCACAACATCGTCAAGGCGATCGCCGCGGCGCAGGACGTGATGCACGGCCGGCGGGCGGAACTGGCGCCCGCCGCGGAATAGGCCGGCCCGGGGCTTCGGCCCCGGCCCCTTGAACCGAGAATGCGCGTGCCCGGGGCCGTGCGGGATGCCCGCCCCGGCAGGGCCACGCTGTGCCTGGGGAGGTACGCATGAATGTGGTGACGCCCTTCGAAGGGATCGGGGCCAGCGTGAAGCGCAAGGAGGACCTGCGCTTCCTGTCCGGCCGTGGCCAGTACACCGACGACATCAACCGGCCTGGCCAGACCTACGCCTATATCCTCCGCAGCCCGCATGCGCATGCGCGCATCACGGGCATCGACCTGGCCGCCGCGAAGGCCATGCCCGGCGTCGTCGCCATCTTCACCGGCGACGACATGCAGGGCATCGGCGGCCTGCCCTGCGGCTGGCAGATCCACAACAAGGACGGCTCGCCGATGGCGGAGCCGCCGCATCCCGTCCTCGCGCAGGGCAAGGTGCGGTTCGTCGGCGATGCGGTCGCGGTGGTGATCGCCGCGACGAAGGCGCAGGCGCGCGACGCGGCCGAGGCGATCGAGGTGGCCTACGAGGTGCTGCCGGCCGCCGCGACGGTGGAGGCCGCGATCGCCCCCGGCGCCGCGCCGGTGCATGACGGCATCGCCGGCAATGTCTGCTACGACTGGCATATCGGCGACCCCGCGGTGAATGCCGCGGCCTTCAAGACGGCCGACAAGGTCGTGGAGTTCGAGCTGGTCAACAACCGCCTGGTCCCCAACGCGATGGAGCCGCGGGCGGCGATCGGCGACTACGACCCGACCACGGGCGAGTACACGCTCTACACCACCAGCCAGAACCCGCATGTCATCCGGCTGCTGATGGGCGCCTTCGTGCTGCAGCTGCCGGAGCACAAGCTGCGCGTGGTCGCGCCCGATGTCGGTGGCGGGTTCGGCAGCAAGATCTTCCACTATGCCGAGGAGGCGATCGTCACCTGGGCGGCGGGCAAGATCGCCCGGCCGATCAAGTGGACCGCCGACCGCACCGAAAGCTTCATCACCGACGCGCATGGCCGCGACCACGTGACGAAGGCGCGGCTGGCGCTCGACAAGGACGGCAAGTTCCTCGCGCTGCATGTGCAGACGCTGGCGAATATGGGCGCCTACCTCTCCACCTTCGCCACCAGCGTGCCGACCTATCTGTACGCGACGCTGCTGGCCGGCGTGTACACCACGCCGACCGTCTATGCCGAGGTGAAGGCGGTGTTCACCAACACCGTGCCGGTGGATGCCTATCGCGGCGCCGGCCGGCCGGAGGCGACCTTCCTGCTCGAGCGGCTGGTCGATGTCGCCGCCATGGAGACGGGGATCGACAAGGTCGAGATCCGCCGCCGCAACTTCATCCCGGCCGATGCCTTCCCCTACCAGACGCCGGTCGCGCTGCAGTACGACAGCGGCGACTACCAGAGCACGCTGGACCAGGCGCTGGAGACCTCGGGCTGGGCCGGCTTCGAGGCGCGGCGCGCCGAGGCGAAGGGCCGCGGCAGGCTGCGCGGCATCGGGATCTCGACCTATATCGAGGCCTGCGGCATCGCGCCCTCCGCCGTCGTCGGCGCGCTCGGCGCCCGCGCCGGCCTCTATGAGGTGGGGACGATCCGCGTGCACCCGACCGGCAGCGTGACGGTGCTGACCGGCACGCACAGCCATGGCCAGGGGCATGAGACGACGCTGGCGCAGCTTGTGACGGACCGGCTGGGCGTGCCGCTGGCGCAGGTGGACATCGTCCATGGCGACACGGCGAAGATCCCCTTCGGCATGGGCACCTACGGGTCGCGCAGCCTCGCGGTCGGCGGCAGCGCCATGGTCAAGGCCATGGACAAGATCGTCGCCAAGGCCCGCCGCATCGCCGCCCACCTGATGGAAGCCTCGGTCGAGGACGTGGAGTTCGACCGCGGCACCTTCCGCGTCGCCGGCACCGACAAGACCAAGGCCTGGGGCGAGATCTGCCTGACCGCCTATGTCCCGCACAATTACCCGATCGAGGAGATCGAGCCGGGGCTGGAGGAGACCGCCTTCTACGACCCGAAGAACTTCACCTATCCGGGCGGCTGCCATATCTGCGAGGTCGAGATCGACCCCGACACCGGCAAGGTGGAGGTGGTGAACTTCACCGCGGTGGACGATGTCGGGCGGGTGATCAACCCGATGATCGTGGAAGGGCAGGTGCAGGGCGGCGTCGCCCAGGGCATCGGCCAGGCGCTGCTGGAGACGGCGGTCTATGACGAGAACGGCCAGCTCCTCTCGGCCAGCTTCATGGACTACCAGATGCCGCGGGCGGACGACCTGCCGCCCGTCAGCGTCGCCACCCACACCACGCTCTGCACCCACAACCCGCTGGGGGTGAAGGGCTGCGGGGAGGTGGGGGCCATCGGCTCGCCGCCCGCCGTCATCAATGCGGTGGTGGATGCCTTGAAGGACTACGGGGTGCGCCATATCGAGATGCCGGCAACGCCGGCCAAGATCTGGAACATCATCCATGGCGGGCATAGGATGGCCGCCGAGTAGCGAGAGAACGCACCGGCCGGACCGCCGGAGGGTGCCGGGGGAAACCCTTTCCCCGGCAGCCCGGAGGCAGCCCGGCCGGACCACGCAAGGAGGAACCCCATGTACGATTTCGCCTACCACAAGCCGACCTCGGTCGCGGATGCGGTGAAGATCCTGTCCTCCGACCCCGATGCGCGGCCGATCTCCGGCGGGCAGACGCTGCTGCCGGCGCTCAAGCACCGGCTGAACAAGCCCTCCGCCGTCGTCGACCTCTCCGGCATCGCGGAGCTGCGCGGCATCAAGCGGGATGGCGACAAGCTCGTCATCGGCGCCCTGGCGAGGCATGGCGAGGTCGCCAACAGCGCCGAGGTGAAGGCGGCCATCCCGGCCCTGGCGCAGATGGCCGGCACCATCGGCGACACCCAGGTGCGCAACCGCGGCACCATCGGCGGCAGCGTGTCCAACAACGACCCGGCGGCGGACTATCCCTCCGCGGTGCTCGGCCTGGGCGCCACCGTGGTGACGGACAAGCGCCGCATCGCCGCCGACGACTTCTTCCAGGGCATGTTCACCACGGCGCTCGAGCCGGGCGAGCTGCTGGTGGCGATCGAGTTCCCGATCCCGGAGAAGGCCGGCTACGCCAAGATGCGCAACCCCGCCAGCCGCTACGTCATGGCCGGCGTCTTCGTGGCGAAGACCAAGTCGGGCGTGCGCGTGGCGGTGAACGGCGCCGGGCCCTGCGTCTTCCGCCAGGCGGACATGGAAAAGGCGCTGACCGCCAGCTGGTCGGCCGATGCGGTCGCCGGCGTGAGGCAATCCGCGGATGGCCTGAACGGCGACATCCACGGCAGCGCCGAATACCGGGCGCATCTGGTCACCGTCATGGCCAAGCGCGCCGTCGCCGCCGCCGGCTGAACCCAACACAGCGATGTGGCAGGGCCGGCCGGGCGAAACCCCGGCCGGCCCTTCCTGTATGCGGGGCCTGCCGGGTGGATCCATTCCTCACCCGAGATGCAGCAGGCGAAGACCATGACCACCGAGGAAACCGCGCAGGGGCGCCGCCCGGACCCGCTGGAGGCCCGCGCCCGCGCCCTGGCGCTGGCGGCGGGGCTCGATCCCGATTCGCGCATCCCGCATGAGAGCAAGGAAGGCCGCACCATGCCGGCCTGGGTGCGGTTCCGCACCGCCGCCCGCACCGCGCGCCAGGCGGAGATCGCGGAGGATGCCCGCGGCGCCCTGGCGCCGCAGCCCGCGGCCTACCGGGACAGCCCGCTGACCGTCTTCGGCGCGCACGAGCAGGCAACGCTCGACCAGATGCGCAACTGCATGGCGGTGGGCCGTGCCGTCGCCGGGGTGGTCTGCGCCGACGGCCATCTCGGCTATGCCCAGCCGGTCGGCGGCGTTATCGCCTATGAAGGGCAGGTCAGCATCAGCGGCGTCGGCTTCGACATCGCCTGCGGCAACATGGCGGTGCGGCTGGACACGCCCTTCGCGGCCATCCGCGGCCGCCTGCCGGTGATCCTGTCCGACATCACCGGCGTCATCTCCTTCGGCGTCGGCCGCGCCAATGCCGAACGCGTGCAGCACCCGGTGCTGGACGACGACGCGGCCTGGCAGGCCTCCGGCATGGCGGATTACCGGCAGAAGGCGGCGGCGCAGCTCGGCACGGTCGGGTCCGGCAACCACTATGTCGACCTGTTCGAGGACGAGGCGGGCCTCACCTGGATCGGCGTGCATTTCGGCAGCCGCGGCCTGGGGCACACCAGCGCCACGCGCTACCTGAAGCTCGCCGGCGGCAAGGACGGCATGCATGTGCCGCCGGCGGTGGTGGAGGAGGAGGGCAAGCTCGGCCAGCGCTACCTCGCGGCGATGGATCTGGCCGGCCGCTACGCCTATGCCGGGCGCGAATGGGTGGTGGAGCGGGTCCGGCGCATCCTCGGCGGCGCCGTGACCGACAGCGTCCACAACCACCACAATTTCGCCTGGCGGGAACGGCATGGCGGCCGCGATCTCTGGGTGGTGCGGAAGGGTGCGACGCCGGCCTCCCCGGGCCAGCGCGGCTTCGTCGGCGGCTCCATGGGCGACGATGCCGTGATCTTGGAAGGCGTCGAGTCGCCCGCGGCCGCGGCGGCGCTCTACAGCACGGTGCATGGCGCCGGCTGCGTCTTCGGCCGGAAGGAGGCGATCCGCCGTTTCACCCGGCCGCAGATGGAGGCTTGGCTGCAGGAGCGCGGCGCGCTGCTGGCGGGCGGTGGGCTGGACGAGAGCCCGATGGCCTATCGCCGCCTGCCGGAAGTGCTGGCGCGGCACGAGGGCACCGTCCGCGTGCTGCACCGGCTGCGTCCGGTGGCGGTCGCCATGGCGGGGGAGGGGGAGTTCGATCCGTTCAAGGATTGAGGAGGCGCCGCCCACCCCCGGCGCCGCCCCCCAGGGGCCGCAGGCGCCCCGGGCCTCGCCCGAGGGGCCCGGGCGCGCGGGTTCGAAGCGCGCCCCGGGGGCTGGCGTCCCGGCCCCCCCGGTGCTATCCCGCCCGACGTCGGAGCGTAGCGCAGCCTGGTAGCGCATCAGTCTGGGGGACTGGGGGTCGTGGGTTCAAATCCCGCCGCTCCGACCATCCGGCCCGCCCGGGAAGGCCAGCCGGACCCGCAGGCCAGGGGCGTTCTCCTCCAGTGACAACCCGATCCCGTGCAGCTCCGCCACCGCTGAGACCAGCGCCAGGCCCAGCCCTGTCCCGGGCGTCGCGCGGGCGGCGTCCAGACGGTGGAAGCGCCGCAGCACGGCGCCGCGGCTTTCCGGCGGGATGCCCGGCCCGTCATCCGCCACCGCCAGAATCGCGGCCGGCGAGAGCGTCACCACGATCCGCCCGCCCGCCCTGCCATGCTTCACCGCATTGTCCAGCAGGTTGGACAGCATCTGGGTCACCAGGTCGCGGTCGCCCAGCACCGTGACGCCCGGGGCGATGTCCGTCTCCAGCCGCTGGCCACGCGCCTCGGCCGCGGGCGCATGCACCTCCGCCACGGTCTCCGCCACCGCCGAGAGGTCGAAGGGCGCGAAGGCGGCCCGCCGCGCGCCGCTCTCCACCTGGGCGATCCGCAGCAGCGCGGCGAAGATGTCCAGGAGCCGCTCGCATTCGGCGATGGCGCCTTCCGTCGCGGCCCGCCAGGCGGCCTCGTCCTGCGCGGTCCGCAGTGCCGCCTCCAGCCGCTGCCGCAGCCGGTTCAGCGGCGTCCGCAGGTCATGCGCGATGTCGTCGGTCACCTGCCGCAGGGTCGCCATCAGTCCCTGCAGGCGGTCGAGCGTGGTGTTGATCCGACCCGCCAGCTGGTCGAATTCGTCACGGCCCGCGCGGATCGGCAGGCGATGGCCGATCTCCCCCGCCTCCACCCGCGCCAGCGCCGCATCCATGGCCGCCGCACGCCGCGTCACGCCGCGGCCGACCAGCCCGCCGCCGACCAGCCCCAGCAGCAGCGCCGCCCCGCCGACCCAGCCGGCGGCCGAGAGCAGGAAGCCTTCCAGCTGCCGCACCGGCGCGACGTCCCGCCCCACCACCAGGAAGCCGCCGCCGGGCAGCGGCGTGCCGAGCGCCAGCGCCTCCGCCGCGACCCCGCCGCCGGCGACCTGCAGCCTTTCCCAGCCCGGGCTGCGGGGTGCCGTCGCCAGGTTGCCCGCCAGCCTTCGCCCGTCCGGCGCGGCCAGCAGGTAGAATTGCGTGCCGCTGCGGTCGGCACCCAGCCGCGCCTCGATGGACAGCGCGGCGGAAGGCGCGCCACCCAGCCGCGCCGATTGCAGCAGCACGCCGGTGTCGCGCTCCACCTCCTGCGCCAGTTGCCGCAGGGCGAAGCCGGTCGTCGCCCACCAGGCCACGGCCGAGAGCGCGACGGTCCCCAGCAGGGTCAGCGCCAGGTGCAGCAGGGTGATGCGGAAGGCGGTGGTGCGCCACCAGCCGGCGAGGTCAGTCGGGCGCACGGAGGCAGTAGCCGGCGCCGCGCATCGTATGGATCAGCGGCGGCGCGCCGTCGCGGTCCAGCTTGGCGCGGAGGCGGCTAATATGCGTCTCCACCACGCTGGTCTTGGGGTCGAAGTGGAAGTCCCAGACGCCTTCCAGCAGCATGGTGCGCGTCACCACCTGGCCGGCGCGACGCATGAGGTATTCCAGCAGGCGGAACTCGCGCGGCTGCAGGTCGATCCTCTGGCCGGCGCGCGTCACCACGCGCTTCAGCAGGTCCATCTCCAGGTCGGCGACGCGCAGCACGGTGGGCTCGGCGGAGAGCGGCGGGCGGCGCGCCAGGGCGTTCAGCCGTGCCATCAGCTCGGCGAAGGCGAAGGGCTTTCCGAGATAGTCGTCGGCGCCGGCCTCCAGCCCCTCCACCCGGTCGCCGACGCCCGCACGGGCCGTGAGGAACAGCGCCGGCGTCCGCACCCCCGCCGCGCGCAGCGCCCGCACCAGCCCGAGCCCGTCCAGCTTCGGCAGCATGCGGTCCACCACCAGCACGTCATAGGCGCCGTCGGTCGCCAGGAACAAACCCTCCCGCCCATCGGTCGCCTGGTCCACGGTGTGGCCGGCCTCGGTCAGGCCGCGGACGACATAGCCCGCCGTCTCGGCATCGTCCTCCACCACCAGGATCTTCACCGCGGCGCTCCGACCATACGGATTGGTATGCCTCGGGGCAGGGCGCGGGCAAGCGCCCGGGCCTTTCATGCGGCCATGCCACCCCACCGGGTGGCCCCGGCCAGGCCGGCGCGGGGCAGCAATGCCCCGGATCGCCGGCCCGTCCGCCACCGAGGTTCCTGGAGGCCCCACCATGCCCAACCCGACGCGCCGCACCCGGATCATCGCCGCCAGCGCCCTGGCGCTGGCCCTCGGCACCACCGCGCTCACCCCTGTCTGGCACGCCCAGGCCCAGGACCGGGCACAGTCGCAGCCGGCCGCCGCGCCGGCCGGCACCGCCATCGCCCTGCCGCGGCAGCCTGGCCCGGATTTCGCCGACCTCGCGGCCCGGGTCGCGCCCGCGGTCGTCCGCGTCTCCGTCACCGGCCATGCGCGCGCCCAGGCGGTGGACCTGCCGTCCGAGCTGCGCGGCACGCCCTTCGAGCGTTTCTTCCAGCAGCGCCAGCAGGCCGAGCGGCCGCACCGGACCATGGGCCAGGGCAGCGGCTTCATCATCGACCCCAGCGGCTATGTCGTGACCAACAACCATGTGGTGGGCGAGGCGGACAGCGTCCGCGTCGAGCTGGCCGATGGCCGCGACCTGCCGGCCAAGGTCGTCGGCACCGACCCGAAGACCGATATCGCCCTGCTGAAGATCGAGGCCGGGCGCGACCTGCCGACCGTCGGCTTCGGCGCCAGCGACCGCGTGCGGGTCGGCGAATGGGTGCTGGCCATGGGCAACCCCTTCGGCCTGGGCGGCACCGCGACCGCCGGCATCGTCTCGGCCCGCGGCCGGCAGATCGGCGCCGGGCCCTATGACGACTTCATCCAGACCGACGCCTCCATCAACCCCGGCAATTCCGGCGGCCCGCTGTTCAACGCTGCCGGCGAGGTGGTGGGGGTGAACTCGGCGATCTTCTCGCCGTCGGGCGGCAATATCGGCATCGGCTTCGCCATCCCGTCCTCCATGGTGCAGGGCATTGTCGCCCAGCTGAAGGACACCGGGCGCGTGGAGCGCGGCTGGCTGGGCGTGTCCATGCAGCGGCTGGACGCGGAGCTCGCCTCGGCGCTGTCCATCCAGGCGGAGAAGGGCGTGCTGATCGGCGGCGTGGAGCGCAATGGCCCGGCGGCCAAGGCGGGCGTGCAAGCGGGCGACGTCGTCACCGCGGTGGGCGACCGCGCCATCCGCCTGCCGCGCGACCTGGCGGAGGCGGTGGCCGGCGTGAAGCCCGGCCAGGCGGTGACGCTGCACCTGCTGCGCGACGGCAAGCCGGTGGAACAGCACGTCACCCTGGGGCAGATGCCCGACACGCGGGAGGCCCGCGCCGGCGGCGAGGAGCGGCAGTCCCAGGCCCGACTCGGCCTCGCCCTGGCGCCGAATCGCGGCGGGGAGGGTGCGGTGGTGGCCGAGGTGCAGCCCGACAGCATGGCGGCCGCGCAGGGGCTGCAGCCCGGCGACGTGATCCTGCGGGCCAACGGCCGCGACGTGAAGGCGCCGCGCGACGTGCTGGAAGCGGTGAACGCGGCGCGCAAGGACGGCAAGCAGGCGGTGGCGCTGCAGATCGAGCGCGATGGCGGGCGGGCCTTCGTGGCGCTGCCTCTGCGGGCGTCGTGATGCAGGGAGGGCTCTGCCCTCCCTGCACCCACCTGCCAAGGGCCGAATGGCCCTTGGAACCCTCGAGTCCGACGAAGGCCGGTCCAGGGGTCGCCTGCGCCCTGGCAGGGTGGGTTCGGGAGGGGCAGGGTCCCTCCCGATCCGTCAGGCGATCTGGCAGGCTTCCTCGAAGGGCAGGCGCGGCAGCTTGCCGTAGAGGCCTGCCGGGTCGCCATGGCCGAGGTTGCAGAGGAAGTTCGACTTGATGGTGGTGCCGGCGAAGAAGGCCTCGTCCACCTTCGCCTTGTCGAAGCCTGACATGGCGCCGACATCGATGCCGATGGCCCGAGCCGCCAGCATCAGGTAGGCGCCCTGCAGCGTGCCGTTGCGGAAGGCGGTTTCCTCGGCCAGGGCCGGGCTGCTGGTGAACCAGGACCGCGCATCGGCGTGCGGGAACAGGACGGGCAGCTTCTCGTAGAACTGCATGTCGGTGCCGATGATGACCGTCACCGGCGCCGCCATCGTCTTCTCCAGGTTGCCGGAGGAGAGGGCAGGGCGAAGCTTCTCCTTCCCCTCGGGCGACATGACGAAGACGAAGCGCGCCGGCGAGCAATTGGCCGAGGTCGGGCCCATCTTCAGGATGTCGTAAAGCTGGCGGATCTGCGCCTCCGTCACCCCCTCCGGCGTCCACTTGTTCTGGGTGCGCGCATTGAGGAACAGCGCGTCCAGGGCGGCCTGGTCGATCATCTCGGTCTCCGTCGCTCGTCCGGCATGCCGGCGCATCGTTGGTGGAGCAGGGTCACGCGTCCGGGCCCGGTGGCCTTCCCGCGATCCGCTCCAGTCCCGCCAGGACCTCGGCCACCGGCAGCACATCGGCGTACTTCACTGCCATATCGTAGAGGTTGGCGAAATGGGGGCTTTCGTGCCGGTCGGCCACCGCCTCCTCCGGTACCACCATCCGGAAGCCGCAGGACAGGCCGTCCACCACCGTCGCCCGCACGCAGCCGGAGGTGGAGCCCCCCGTCACTACCACCGTGTCCACCCGGTGGAAGGTCAGCAGCGACCGCAGGTTGGTCTCGAAGAAGGCGGAGGCCATGCGCTTGTTGATGAGGATGTCCGCCGGCGCGCGGTCCAGCCGCGGGTCCAGCGCGGCGCGCGGCGAGCCTTCCTTGATGTTCTGCAGGCTGTCCGGCGTGTCGGTCCGGGTGCCCCAGACGCCGCAATCCTCGCCCGAGGGCAGATAGGCGACATAGGTCCAGACCACCGGAAAGCCGCGCCCGCGGCAGAGCGCGGCCAGCGCATTCACATGCTCGACCTGCCGCGGGTCGGTCTCATAGGCGGTGACGTAGGTGTCCGGCTGGGTATAGGCGCATTGCAGGTCCACATTCACCAGCGCGGCGCGCCGGCCGAAGCCGAAGCGCGCCCGCGGCGGGGCCGCCTTGAGCGCGGCATAGAGCTGCCGCGCGGTCTTGCCGTCCTCGATCATGCGCCGTTCCCGAACCATTTTCCCGGCCAGCTTGGAGGCTGCCGGGCATGACCTTCATGGCCGGCGCGAACTTGCCGCGCCGACCCCGCGCGCGATGCCCGTGTCCGGCCGCCGGAGCGCCCGGACAGCGACATCAGGCGGCCAGGAACTCGTTCCACTTTTCGGTGTAGTAGTCTAGGTTCTTCGGCCGCGTGTTCCAGACATAGACCTTGGCCGCCCGCTGTTCGAGCGAGCCGCCGTCCCGCCCGACGCCGCCATAGACTTCCGCCACCAGGTTGGCCGGCAGGTAGTTGCCGTAGGTCTCGACCGTGGAGAAATAGCCGATCTCGCTCTGGCGGGCGCCGGCAAAGCCCTCCAGCCAGAAATTCAGCCATTCGTAGCAGACATCGAGGTTGCGGGTGCTGGCGGCGATGGACTGGCCGACGCACCAGGCGCGATAGCCTTCCTTGGCGACGGCGTAGCGCACGGGGATGCCCTTGCCCGCCACCTCCACCACCACCGGCCACCAGGCATCGGCGATCCACACCTCCTCCGACGCCATCAGGTTCACCAGCTCCCCATAGGCCCGCCAGAGCGCGCGGAAATGGCCTTCCTTCTTCTTCTCCTTCAGGAAGGCGACGACGGTGTCCACCTCCTTCTCCGTCAGCCCGGTCGGGTCGGTGCTGGCCGGCAGCAGGCCCAGCGCTTTCATCCCCAGCGCCGCGTCCAGCATACCCAGCCAGTCGATGCCGAACAGCGCCACCTTGCCGCGGTACTTGGGATTGAACAGCTCGCCCCAGGACAGCTCGTTGTTCTCGGCCTGCACATGCTTCGTGTTGTAGCCGATGCTGTCCATCTGGAAGAAGCAGGGCATGAAGGAGACCTGCGAGCGGCCCTCGTCCATGTACATCATGCGGCCGGGATTGGCGCCGAGGCCGAGCGGCGAGCCGGGCGTCGCCCGGCCTTCGCGCAGCAGCGGATGCAGCTTCGACCAGTTCGCAATGCGGGAGGTGTCGATCGGCTGGATCAGCTTCTCGCCCTGGGCGAAGGCGGCGAAGGGCGCGTCGATGGTCACGCAGTCCACCGGCGCGGTGCGCATGCGGTCCACCCGCGCCTGGGTGGAGGGGTTCACCCAGGGCCGCGGCGTGATGCTGGTGCGGCGGGCGAATTCGCGCAGGATCGGCTCCCGCATGTCGAAGCTGGCGCCGGCCAGGTTGATCACCCTGGCCTGCGCCCGGCCGAGGCTGGGGGCGAAGAGGCCCGTGGCCGCGGCGGCCCCGAGCAGATGGCGACGCTGGATCGTCATATGGGTGCTCCTCGAGGGTCAATGGCAGTCGAACCCGTGCCCGCGCAGCCGCCGGGGGGCGTCCTCGCGGGCACGAACTCTCAGGGTTGGCGGCCACGCAGCGATTGCCGCATGGCCCAGAAGGCGAAGGTGAAGATCCCGATGGCGACGAAGGAGAAGACGGTGGTCGCGGTACCGATGGCATAGAGTTCCGGCGTCAGCTGCCGGTCCAGCTGCGCCATCACCGCCAGCGGCAGGGTCAGGTCGGCGCCGGTGGTGAAGAGGCTGCGCGGGTATTCGTCGTAGGAGAGGGAGAAGCCGAACAGCCCGGCGCCGATCACGCCCGGCAACACGATGGGCAAGGTCACCCGCCGGAAGGTGGTCCAGCGGCTGGCGCCGAGGGTGAGCGCCGCTTCCTCCAACCGGCTGTCGAAGCGGTTGAACACCGCCAGCATGGTCAGGAAGCCGAAGGGAAGGGTGTAGGTGACGTGCAGCACGAAGGCGGTGCTGTCCCAGGCCGGATCCACGCCCAGCAGCCGCATCAGCAGCGCGAAGCCGAAGCCCACCAGGATGCCCGGCGCCATGATGCCGAGCAGCAGCAGGTAGAAGAACAGCCCGTTGCCGCGGAACCGTCCGCGCACCGCCTGCGCTGCCATGACGCTGAGCACGACCGTGGTCGCCGAGCAGGCGAGCGCCAGCACGAAGCTGCGCCCGAGCGGCGGCTTGAAGTCGTTCATGATGGAGGCATCCCACAGCTCCCGGTACCAGTGCAGGGACACGCCGTTCATCGGGAAGGTGGTGCCGCCCGTCGGCCCGCTGAAGGAAAGCAGGCCGAGGGTGAAGATCGGCAGCCACTGGTAGAGCAGGAAGAGCAGGGTGACGGTGCCCAGTACCCAGCCCGTCAGGCGCGAGCGGAATTTGTGGCCGAAGCGCTGCGCCTTGCGTCGCGCCGCGGGCCTTGCCTGCAGCAGGGTTCCGTCCGGCATCGCCTTCACGTCCCCAGCTTGCGGATATCGACGACGCGCAGCGCGAGCGCGACGCCGGCCAGCATGCAGACCATCAGCAGCACGGCCACCACGGCGGCGAAGCGGATCTGCGAGCCTTCGTAGAAATTCAGCACGAGGTTGCCGAGCAAGGCGTGCTTGTTGCCGCCGATGGTCGCCACCGTGGCGAAGTCCGACATGACGTTCAGGAACACCAGCACCTGGCCGATGACCACGCCCGGCAGCGTCAGCGGGAAGGTGATCCGGCGCCAGACCGTGAAAGGCGTCGCCTTCAGGGTCATCGCCGCTTCCCGCAGCGCGGGCTGGATGCTCGTCAGCATGTACACCACCGGCCCGGCCGCCAGCATGGTGTAGAGCGAGACCTGCGCCATGGTGACGCCGGTCATGGAGTAGAGGAAGGCCTCCACCGGCTTCGTGGTGAGGCCGAGGCCGATCAGCGCCTGGTTGATCACGCCGTTGACGCCGAGGAATGGCACCCAGGCGATGGCGCGGATCAGCGTGCTGGTCCAGAACGGGATGATGAAGGCTAGGAAGAGCGCCGTCCGCCAGCGCGCATTGCTGACCTTCATCGTCATGAAATACGCGATGCAGTAGCCGAGCGTGCCGGTGATCGCCATCAGCAGCAGCGCCTGGCCGAAGGTGGCGGCGACCAAACCCAGATAGGCCTGGTTGGAGAAGAAGCGCAGGTAGTTGTCGAAGGTCAGCGGGCTGGCGGTGGAGAAAGCGCGCCCGCCCCAGAAGGACACCCAGACCAGCAGTAAGGTCGGCACCACCACCGCTGCCAGCATCCAGAGCGCGGCGGGCGCGGCCAGCCAGTAGGCGGCGGGCGAGTTGGCGCGGATGGTGCTCATCCCTGCAGAACCGCGTCGTGCAGCACCGAATCCTCCGCCCGCCAGCCCAGGTCCACGGTCTGGCCGGGCAGGATGCGCGGGGCGAGGGCGCCGAACTGGTCGTATTTCAACACCTCGCCATCCGCCAGCTCCAGGATGTGGCGGCGGACGGCGCCGAAGAACTCCACCGCCGTGCAGCGAGCGGTGACGCGGTTGGGGAGGGTCGGGTCGGGTCGGTCGGCGATGCGCTCGGCGCGGACGGAGAAGGAGACGGCCGCGCCCGGCGCCGGCGCCGGCAGGTCGGCGAGGGGCACCAGGAATTCCCCGACCGGGCAGGCCACCCGCAGCACGCCGCCGGCTGCCGTGCCGGCCTCACCATGGAAGACGTTGTTGCCCTGAACGAAGCCGGCGACGAAGGGCGTGCGCGGGCGCGCCAGGATCTCCTCCGGTGTGCCCTGCTGCTCGATCTTCGCGTGGTTCATCACCACGACAAGGTCGCCGAGCGAGAAGGCCTCGTTCTGGTCATGCGTGACCCAGATGAAGCTGATGCCGCTGCGCTGCTGCAGCATCTTGAGCTCGAGCATCACCGTCTCGCGCAGCGAGTAGTCGAGCGCGCCGATCGGCTCGTCCAGCAGCAGGATGCGCGGCTCGGTGATCATGGCGCGGGCCAGCGCCACGCGCTGCTTCTGCCCGCCGGAGAGGCTGGCGGGCTTGCGCTCCGCCAGGGAGGTGATCTCGAAGGCCTTCAGCACCTCCGCGACGCGCTTGGCGATCTCGGCCTTCGGCTTGCCGAGCATCTCCAGCCCGAAGCCGACCTGCTTCGCCACCGTCATATGCGGGAAGAGCGCGAAGTCCTGGAACATCATGGCGATGTCGCGCTTCCAGGGCGGGTCGCCGGTGACCTCCTTCCCGCCGATCAGGATGTCGCCATCGTCGGGTTCCTCCAGCCCAGCGATGCAGCGCAGCGTGGTGGTCTTGCCGCAACCGGAGGGGCCGAGCAGGCAGACGAACTGCCCCTTGCCGACCTGCAGCGAGACATCGTCCACCGCGGTGAAGCTGCCATAGCGCTTTCGGATGCGCCGCAGCTCCAGGTCGAGTTGGCTGATCGTCACGGACCCGTCCGGCATGGCGGCCTCACGCCGCCAGGCGGAGATGCTGGCGGGACTTCATCAGCGGCTGGATCCGCTGGCCGAACTGCTCCATGCCGATCAGGAAGTCGTCGAAGGTCAGCATCACGCCGGCGAGGCCCGGCGTCTCCGCCAGCGCATCCAGCTGCTTCGCCACCGTCTCGTAGGACCCGATGAGGCGCAGCATGTTGGTCGGCACGCGGTCGGCGCGGACCATGCGGCCGACCGTGCTGTGCGCCTCCGCCTTCACATCGGCGGCCGCCTGGCTGTCGCGCCAGGCAAGCGCCTCCAGGTCGGTGCCGGCGACGTAGTGGTGCCATTTCGCCATGGCGGCCTCGTCGGTCTCGTCGGCGATGACCATCATCAGCAGCATGGCCTTGCAGGCGGCGCCGGCGGCCTGGTTGGCGGCGATCAGCCGGTCGGTGTGCTGCCGGACCTGGGAGATGTCGTTGATTCCGCCTGCCGAGATGAAATTGTAGTCGGCATATTCGGCGGCGAAGCGCATGCCCCGGTTGGATTGTCCGGCCGAGATGATGTCGATCTTGGCGCCGGGCTTCGGGCTGACCCGGCAATCCGTCATCCTGAAGAACTCGCCCTTGAAGTCGGACCGGCCGGTGGCCCAGAGGTCCTTCATCACCTGGACGTATTCGCCGCAGTAGTCGTAGCGCTTCTCGAAATGCCGCTCGCCCGGCCAGATGTCCATCTGCTCGTACTCGGCCTTCTGCCAGCCGGAGACGATGTTCACGCCGAAGCGGCCATGGCTGATGGAATCGATGGTCGTGGCCATGCGCGCCAGCACCGCGGGCGGGATGGTCAGCACGGCGACCGAGGCGAAGAGCTTGATGCGGGTGGTCACGGCCGCGAGGCCGGCCATGAGGGTGAAGCTCTCGAGGTTGTGGTCCCAGTACTCGCTCGGCCCGCCGAACCCGCGCAGCTTGATCATGGAGAGGGCGAATTCGAAGCCGTAGCGCTCGGCCTTCTGGGTCACCTCGCGGTTCAGGTCGAAGCTCGGCAGGTATTGCGGGCTGGTGGTGGAGATCAGCCAGCCATTGTTGCCGATCGGGAGGAAGATGCCGATGTCCATGAAGCCGCTCCGGTACCCGTCCGGGGAAGCATGTTGCACCGCGGCGTGCCGGACTGAATGGGCGGAATCAGGGCAAAAATGGCCGTTGGGTTAATGGATGCCGTACTTCCGGGCAGGTGCCAGGGCACCTGCCCGCATGGTGGTCAGCGCGGGGTGAAGCGCACGCCGTCCGGCAGGGTGCGGGCGAAGTCCCCCAGCAGCGCCCGCAATTCGGCGGCGGCAGCGGGATCGGTCGCGTAGAAGGTGACGTTGTCGCCGTTCGGCGCCACCCGCGGGCCGGAGAGCCACAGATTGCCGAGCGGCACCCAGCCCTCCGGGATGCCCTGGAACCACCAGGGATAGAGGATCGCCAGCTTGATGCCGCGCTTGCCCACCACCTGCTCCAGCCAGGCGGCGTCCTTCACCCGCTGCCGCAGCGCCTCGTTGGAGGCGAGGCCGTAGAGGTCCAGCACATAGTGCCGCGGGTCGATGCGATAGCTGACCCAGCCCAGGTCGTTCACCGCCACGTCGCGCTTCCAGTACTCGGCGACGAAGCGGTGCATCTGGAAATGCTGGTCCTGGATGTTCTGCGCGGCCCGCGGCGAGAGGATGTTCGCCGGCGCCTGGGCAAGGCCGAGGCCGAGCACCACCAGCGCGCCGGCGATCCGCCAGGGGCGTGCCGTGCCCACAAGCGCCACCAGCAGCACCAGGGCGCCGAACAGCGCGGCATAGACCTCGTAGCGGAAGAACCAGCCGAATTTCCCGACCACGGCATGCAGGCCGAGCGCCGCCACCGCGCCCAGCAGCGGCCAGCGGCGCACCGGCGGCGACCGCATCGCCAGGGCCAGCAGCAGCGCCGTCAGCGCCAGATAGGGCCAGCGCCGCGGATTCGTGGCCAGCGTCGCCAGGTTGCCGAGGATGCCGGCCAGCATCCCGCCCTCGGCCCCCGTCTTGGCCAGCACGGAATTGGGCAGCGGCGGCAGGCCCTGCGCCATCAGCCAGGCGCCGAAGCCCAGCGGCACCAGCAATGCGGCCGCCAGCAGCCCCGCCGCGGCGGCCCAGCGCCGCTGCCCCGACAGCGCGATCATCAGCGCGCCGACCAGCGCCAGGGCCTCGTAGCGCACCGCCGGCCCGATCGCCGCGGCGGCGAGGCACCAGAGCGGGATCGGCCGGCCGCGCATCGCCTCCGCCACGCCCCAGGCGCAGCCGGCGGCCAGCAGGACCTGCAGGTTGTGCTCCATGCCGGTGAAGGCCAGCGCCGCCAGGTTGCCGGCCAGCACCAGCAGCACCAGCAGCGCGGCCCGGGCCCAGACCTGTCCCGGCGACCAGGGCAGGAGGTCCACCATGCGCCCCAGCAGCACGCAGGTCGCGGCGCCGCAGGCCAGGTTGATCGCCAGCGGCAGCCAGACATGCCAGGCGGTCCCGACGCCCGGCAGCAGCAGGAAGGGCCATAGGATGGAGGAGGCGGGCGCCGTCACCTCGTCCAGGTTCATCCCGTAATGGCCGTGCGCGATCCGCTCGGCCAGCGCCAGATGGATGTAGGGATCGTCCAGCGTGTAGAAGATGGCGCCATGCGGCAGCGCCAGCATGGCCGCGCCGATGCCGAAGACGAGCAGCCCCCAGGCGCCGAGCGCGATGGCCCAGCCCGGCAGGGCGGTGGCGGCATGGGCGGGCGCGACCGCCGCGGGGGAGAGCGACATGGCGCCACACTTACGCGGGGCATGCTGCGCCTGCGAAGCCTGTCGCGCCCGAACTATGCGTGAATACCCGGCTGCGAAAGGATAACTATACGGTATCACCATTGCGTGCAGCCTCGGCCTAATGTCCCGAAGCCGGAATCCGCCGCCGCCGGCGGCGTCCTTCGGGTCGGGACGCCCACCTTCGCCGTCGGTGGCCTGCGGGTCCGGGGCCTCAGCCACCGGCTGCGGCGGACGCGGGCAGGACACCAGGCTGGCTGCCAGGCGGCGGCCGGCCGCGCCGGAACGGGACCGCCATGCCGCTGCTGCTCGCCTTCACGCCGCGCTTCATCACCCTGACGCTCTTCGCCCTGGGCACGGCCCTGAGCCTGCCGGCGCTGCTGCTCTGGCCCGGCCAGGCGGGCTGGCTGGCGCCGTTGCTGGCGCTCTGCGCCGGCTTCACCGCCCTCGGCCTGCGCGACCTGCTGCAGACGAAGCATGCCGTGCTGCGCAACTACCCCATCGCCGCGCATCTGCGCTTCCTGCTGGAGGAGATCCGGCCGGAGATGCGGCAGTATTTCTTCGAGGACGAGAAGACCGGCACGCCCTTCAGCCGCGACAAGCGCGCGGTGGTCTACCAGCGCGCCAAGATGGTGCTGGACAAGCGGCCCTTCGGCACCCAGTACGAGGTCTACGGGGCGGGCTTCGAATGGCTGCACCATTCGGTCGCGGCGGGCGTGCCAGGGAAGGCGCCCTTCCGCCTGATGATCGGCGGTCCGGACTGCGCGCGGCCCTACGACGCCTCGATCCTCAACATCTCGGCGATGAGCTTCGGCTCGCTCTCCCCCAATGCGGTGCGGGCGCTGAACCGTGGGGCGAAGCTCGGCGGCTTCGCGCATGACACGGGGGAGGGCGGGTTCAGCCCGCACCACCGCCAGGGCGGCGACATCGTCTGGGAGATCGGCAGCGGCTATTTCGGCGCCCGCAACCCGGATGGCAGCTTCTCCGCCGAACGCTTCGCCGAGACGGCCGCGCATCCGCAGATCCGGATGGTCGAACTCAAGCTGAGCCAGGGCGCCAAGCCCGGCCATGGCGGCGTGCTGCCGGCGGCGAAGGTGAGCCGCGAGATCGCCGAGACGCGCGGCGTGCCGATGGGGCAGGATTGCATCTCGCCCTCCCGCCACTCGGCCTTTTCCACGCCCGTCGAGATGATGCGCTTCGTCGCCGAGATGCGGCGGCTGTCGGGCGGCAAGCCGGCCGGGTTCAAGCTTTGCATCGGCCATCCCTGGGAATTCCTGGCGATCTGCAAGGCGATGCTGGAAACCGGCATCACGCCCGACTTCATCGTGGTCGATGGGGCGGAAGGCGGCACGGGCGCCGCGCCGCTGGAGTTCATGGACCATCTCGGCATGCCGCTGCGGGAAGGGCTGAGCTTCGCCCACAACGCCCTGCTGGGCGTCGGCCTGCGCGACCGCATCCGGCTGGGGGCCAGCGGCAAGATCGCCTCGGCCTTCGACATGGCCCGCGCCTTCGCCCTGGGCGCCGACTGGTGCAATGCGGCGCGCGGCTTCATGTTCGCGCTGGGCTGCATCCAGTCCCTGTCCTGCCACACGGATCGCTGCCCGACCGGCGTGGCGACGCAGGACCCGACCCGGGCCCGGGCGCTGGACGTGCCGGACAAGGCAACGCGGGTCGTCCAGTTCCATGAGGCGACGCTGGAGGCGCTGGCCGAGCTGGTGGCGGCCGCCGGACTCGAGCACCCCGGCCAGTTCCGGCTGGAGCATTTCCGCCGGCGCGTCTCGGCGCAGGATGTCCGCTGCTTCTCCGAGCTCTATCCACGGCTGGCGCCGGGCGCGCTGCTGCGGGGGGCCACCGACCCGCGCTTCACCCCCTACTGGGACATGGCGGATCCGCACAGCTTCCAGCCGCGGGGCCTGCTGGCGGCCTGAGGCTGCGGCGCGGCGGAAAGCCCCGCCGCGGGGCTTCCCGCCGGGCGCCGCTTGCGGCATCCCTGGTGGCGGAGGAAGCGCCATGGGTCCCGCCACCGCCATGAACCTGGGCCGGCTGCTGACGCAGACCGCCCGCCGAGTCCCCGGCCACCTCGCCCTGGTCTGGGGCGACCGGCAATGGACCTTCGCCGAGCTGGATGCCCGGGTGGACCGGCTCTGCGCCGCGCTGCGGGCGCGCGGCATCGGGAAGGGCGACCGCATCCTGGCGCATTCGCGCAACTCGAACGCCCTGTTCGAGGCGATGTGGGCGGCCTTCAAGCTGGGCGCGGTCTGGGTGCCCACCAATTTCCGCCTGACGCCGGCCGAGGTCGGCTACCTGGCCGAGACGTCCCGCGCCCGGGCCATGCTGCGGGACCGCGGCTTTTCGGGTCATGCCGATGCGGTGCAGGCGGCGGGGCATTGCGAGCTTGTCCTCGCCGTCGGCGACGCCCGGCCCAACGAGCTGGACTACGAGGCGGCGCTGGCCGAGGCCACGCCGCCGCCGGCCGACCACGAGGCCGATGTCGCCTATGGCGACCCGCTCTGGTTCTTCTTCACCTCCGGCACCACCGGACGGCCCAAGGCGGCGGTGCTGACGCATGGCCAGATGGGCTTCGTCGTCACCAACCACCTGGCCGACCTCTTCCCCGGCGTGACGGAGCGCGACGCCTCGCTGGTGGTGGCGCCGCTCTCGCACGGCGCCGGCATCCACCAGTTGGGCCAGGTGGCGCGCGGCGCCCGCAGCGTGCTGCTGCCGACCGAGCGCTTCGACGTGGAGGAAGCCTGGCGGCTGGTGGAGCAGCACCGGGTGACGAACATGTTCACCGTCCCCACCATCCTGACCGCGCTGGTGGAGCACCCGAGCGTGCACCGCCACGACCATTCCACGCTCAGGCACGTGATCTATGCCGGGGCGCCGATGTACCGCGCCGACCAGAAGCGGGCGCTGGAGATACTGGGGCCCTGCCTGGTGCAGTATTTCGGCCTGGGCGAGGTGACCGGCAACATCAGCGTGCTGCGGCCGGACCAGCACAGCGCCGAGGACGACGAGAGCTTCCCGATCGGTTCCTGCGGCAGCGCCCGCACCGGCATGGACATCGCCATCCTCGACGAGGCGGGGCACCGCCTGCCAGCCGGCGAGACCGGCGAGATCTGCGTCCGCGGCCCGGCGGTCTTCGCCGGCTATTTCGAGAATCCGGAGGCGAACGAGAAGGCCTTCCGCGGCGGCTGGTTCCACACCGGGGACCTCGGCCACCTGGATGCGCGCGGCTTCCTCTACGTCACCGGCCGTGCCTCCGACATGTACATCTCGGGCGGCTCGAACGTGTATCCGCGGGAGGTGGAGGAGGCGATCCTGACGCATCCGGCGGTGCTGGAATGCGCCGTGGTCGGCATGCCGCATCCGCGCTGGGGGGAAAGCGGGGTCGCGGCCGTCGTCCCCCGCCAAGGGCTGGCGGTGACGGAGGGCGAGGTGCTGGCGCATCTCAACGACCGCCTGGCGCGCTACAAGCAGCCGCTGCGCGTGGTGGTCTGGGACGCGCTGCCGAAATCCGGCTACGGCAAGATCCCGAAGCGCCTGGTGCAGGACCGGCTGCGGGAGGAGGGGGGCGGGTTCTGACGCACCCGCCCGCCGACGGAGGTCGGGCCGGGCGTGGTCCGGCACGCCGCAGCCCGCGGGCCCGGCGCGTCCGCCCCGTCGCCGGGGTCCCGCCTTGGCAGCCCGGCCAGCCCCGGCGCGGCGATGCCGGCTGCCCGCGGGCCCCGTATCCGCCCTGCATGGTGCGGCGCAGCATCGGGTGGTAAGCCATCCCATGCCCTCGCGCCCCTGGTTCCTGCCCCTGCTGCTCGGCGCCATGGCGGCCTTCGGGCCGCTGGCGACCGACATGTACCTGCCGGCCTTCCCGGCCATCGCCGCCGGCCTCCCGGCCGAGCCGGCGGCGGTGCAGGTGACGCTGGCGACCTATTTCGCCGGCACCGCCCTGGGCCAGCTCGCCTATGGCCCGCTGGCGGATCGCTTCGGGCGGCGGCCGGCGCTGCTGCTGGGGCTGCTGGTCTTCACCCTGGCCTCCATCGGCTGCGCCCTGACGGGCAGCGTGGAGACGCTGACCTGGCTGCGGCTCGGCCAGGGCCTGGGCGGCTGCGCCGGCATGGTGGTGGCGCGGGCGATCGTGCGGGATGTGACGACCGGCCACGATTCGATCCGGCTGATGGCGCAGTTGATGCTCGTGATGGGGCTGGCGCCGATCCTGGCCCCGTCCCTGGGCGGGCTGCTACTGGCGGTGGCGGACTGGCGGGCGATCTTCTGGGTGCTGGCGGGCTACAGCGCCGGCCTTGCCGTGCTGTGCTGGTTCGCCCTGCCGGAGACGCTGGAGCCTGAGCGGCGGCGCCGGGAGGGGCCGCTGGGCATCCTGCTGACTTATGCGCGGCTGCTGCGGCAGCGCGTCTTCCTCGGGCATGCGCTGGCCGGCGCGCTCTCCACCGCCGGGATGTTCGCCTATATCGCCGGCTCGCCCTTCGTCTTCATGGACCTCTTCGCGGTGCCGCCGGACCGCTACGCCCTGTTCTTCGGGATGAATGCGCTGGGGCTGATCGCGGTGGGGCAGGTGAATGCGCGGCTGGTCCGGCGGGTGCCGGCGGAGCGGGCGCTGGCCGTGGCCCAGGCGGTGATGCTGGCGGCGGGGCTGCTGCTGCTGGGCGCGGCGGCGACCGGGCTGGGCGGCTTCACGGCGCTGGTGGTGCTGATCTTCACCTTCGTCGCCTGCAACGGCGCGGTGATGCCGCTGGCGACGACGCTGGCCATGGCGTCGCAGGCACGGGCCGCTGGCAGCGCCTCCGCCGTCATCGGCACCCTGCAATTCGGGGTGGGGGCGGTAGCCGGCGCCCTGGTCGGCGCGCTGCACACCGGCACGGCCCTGCCCATGGCGGCGGTGATGGCCGGATGCGGCGTCCTGGCGCCGCTGGCCTCCCGCCTGACGAGAGCGGATCGCGGCGCGGCCTGACGCCGCGCGACCAGCGCGGCGGCGCTGCGGTCGGGCCATCCGCCCGGGACGCCGCATCGGCGCGAGGCCTGGCCCCCGGGACTCGCCCAGGGCCGCTGCGGCAGCCGGGGTGGGGCGCCTCGCCCGGTCGCTACCGCGGCTCGAGCACGGCCCTGCAGGCCGCCGGCATGACCGGGGCTGGCCCCGCGGCCCGCTTCGGCGGTTGCCTTGCCTCGGGCGTCAGCCACCAGTCCAGGCTGGCATCGCAGCCATCGCCGGGCGGCGGCGGCGCCTGCGGCCTGCAGTCGCCCTCGCCGGGCGGGCAGCGCAGGCGGAGATGCATGTGGCTGTCATGGCCCCGCCAGGGCCGCACGCGATGCAGCCAGGCGGCGCCGGCCGCGCCGCGGCAGAGCTCGCGCTTGATGGCATGGTTGACCAGCACGCGGTCCACGCCCGGCATCTCCGCCGCCAGGCGGATCAGCGCGGCGTGGCGCGGGGTCCAGCGCGTCGGATCGACGCCGCTCTCGTCCGGCAGGACCAGGGATGGCACCTGGATGTCCTCGCGCTGCGCCACGGTCAGGCGTGGCTTGGGCGACAGTTCCAGCCAGATGTCGGCATCCAGCCCGGCCTGGTGGCTGGCATGGCCATAGGGCATCGGCCCGCCGCGCGGCTGGCCGAGATCGCCGATCCACAGGATGGGCAAGCCCTGCACCTGGGCGCGGGCAGCGAGGTCCCGCAGCGTCTCCACCAGCGCCGGATGGCCCCAGTTGCGGTTGCGGGAGAGGCGCACCGCTTGCCAGCCGGGCCCGGTTTCGGGCAACGGCACGGCGCCGGCGATGCAGCCGAGGCCGGTGCCGCCATGGATGCGCGGCGGGCCGGGCAGGGGGCCCGGCACCGCCGCCCAGCGCGCCGCATCCTGCGCGCCGGCGGGCTGGACGGCGCACAGCGCCGCGAGCAGGGCGACCAGGGGCCGCCACCGCGATGCGGGCGCCGCGCCGGGCGGCGGGGCGCCCGCGCCGGTCAGAAGCGCCGCTCGAAGACGGTGACGACGTCGCCCGGCTGCACCAGCGCTTCCCGCGTCGCGCGGTATTCCGCCGGCCGCCCATCCGGACCGATGCGGGTGACGGAGACGTAGTCGCGGATCGCGCGGTAGTTGAAGCCGCCGGCGACCGCGACGGCGGTCAGCGCCGTCATGCCCGGCTGGTAGGGGAACTGGCCCGGCTTCTCCGCCATGCCGAGGACGAAGATCGGCCGGTAGCTGGTGACCTGCACGGCGACGCTCGGGTCGCGGAACAGGTTCTTCTGCTTCATCTCGCGCTCGATGCCGCGCTCGACCTCCTGCGTCGTGTGGCCGGAGGCCGCCACGGTGCCGACCAGCGGCAGCGCGATGGTGCCGGCGTCCGAGACGCGGAAATCGCCGGTCAGTCGCGGGTCATTGAACACGGTCACGCGAACCTGATCCTCCGGACCCAGACGATAGGCGGCCTGCGTCGCGTCGGGCAAGGGCGGCAGCCCGGCGCCCGGGCCGCCGCAGGCGGCAACCGCCAGCAGCGGCAGCGTCCAGATCAGGCGTCGTGCAATCATCGTCAGGCTTCCCTTCCCGTATCGCGCGTGATCGCGCGGGTTGAAGTCGCGTCGCCGAGGGTGGCGCGCGGATGCGGCACGCAACGGCTTTTCGCATCCGCCACGATGCTGCCCTGCCCCTGGGCCAGGACGCTGTCGCGCGAATACGGCGCGACCATGTCGCGCGTCCAGGCGGCGGCGGCGTCAGGCAAGGCAGTGCGGCGCGGCGGCGCGATCCTCATGCATCGTTGTGTGCCAGAGCCTTTGCCGGGAGCACATTCGCGTTTCCTTGCGCAGGTGGTTCATCACGCCGTTGTTTGACGGGCGCGGCGATGTTCGCCGCCGCGTTGATTGACCCGTCAACGACCCGGCGCGTATGCACCGACGCCTCGATCTGCGCTGCCGCGAAGGGACGACGCAACCAGCATGCTCGACAGACCGGTTGAGTCCAGGCCGCCATCCGAGAAGCGCCCGACGCTCCGGACCCCGGCCCCTATCGCTTCCCCGATCGAGCCGGAAGGCATGACGGTCGCGGCGCTGCTGGCGGCTCTCCGCCGGCGGCGCTGGGTGCTGATCCTCTGCGCGCTGCTGTTCCCGGTCGCGGCCTTCGTCGCGGCGAAGCAGCTGACGCCGCGCTACACCTCCAGCGCCACCGTGATGTTCGAGCCGACCGACTACGCGGCGCGCGAGCTGCAGAGCATCCTGCGCGACGAGACGACAACGGATGCGGTGCTGGCGAGCCAGATCGAGGTGATCCGCAGCCTGTCCG
The DNA here is from genome assembly GCF_004353985.1 of Paracraurococcus ruber. GTDB lineage: Bacteria > Pseudomonadota > Alphaproteobacteria > Acetobacterales > Acetobacteraceae > Paracraurococcus > Paracraurococcus ruber. The sequence continues at coordinate 39,537 of NZ_SMOA01000022.1, forward strand.
TCGCCCGCCGGCTGGTGCGGCAGTACAACCTGACCAACGACGACGAGTTCTTCTGGTGGGCCGGCGAGTCGAAGCGGGCCGAGAGCCTGCGCTACCGCTGGTCGGAGGCGCTGGCGCAGCGGCTGAACGCGATCTCGCCGAGCCTCGCGGAGCTGGTCGCGCCCGAGCCGATCCCGCCCCGCCCGCCGGAGGAGCGCGCGGAAATTGCCGCGGCCGAAGCGGTGCGCGACAAGATGAAGGTGGAGGTGGTGCGCAACTCCCGCGTGCTGACCATCAGCTTCACCTCGGAGAAGCCGCAGCTCGCGACCGACATCGCCAACACCGCGGCCGACCTCTACATCGCCGACCAGCTGGAGGCGAAGTTCAACGCGGTGCGCCGGGCCAATGACTGGCTGGACAGCCGCGTCGGCCAGCTGCGGCGCGAGCTCGGCCAGACCGAGAACCGCATCGCCGAGATCCGCTCCGCCTCCGGCCTCACCCGCGGCGTCAGCGCGGCGCTGTCGACCGAGCAGGTGAGCAAGATCAACACCGACCTGGTCGAGGCGCGGAACATGCTCGCCCAGGCGGAGGCGCGGCTGAATGCCGGGCGCGGCGGCGCCGGAGGCGGTGCCGACATGACGGCGCTCGGCTCCTCCAACCTGGTGCAGCAGCGCGCGGCGCGCGACCAGGCGCGGTCGGAGCTCGGCCGGCTCTCGGCGACGCTCGGTCCCAACCACCCGGATGTGCGGGCGGCGCAGTCGCGCCTGTCCGACCTCGAACGCTCCGTCGGCTCCGAGACGGGGCGGGTGGTGCAGGCGCTCGACGCCTCGGCGCGGGAGGCCCGGGCGCGGGTGCGCAGCCTCGAGGAATCGCTCCGGCTGCAGGAGGCCCGGGTCAACCAGAGCCAGAGCGCCGAGATCCAGGTCGCGGCCCTGGAGCGCGAGGCGGAGGCGAGCCGCACCCTGCTGCGCGCGGTGCTGGAGCGGTCGCAGCAGACCGTGGCCCAGACGGCGATCGAGAAGGCGGATGCGCGGGTGCTCTCGCCCGCCACCCTGCCGGGATCGCCGAGCTTCCCGAAGACCATGCTGATGGTGGTGGCCGCCGCCGTGCTCGGCACGCTTTTCGGCCTGCTGATCATCTGGTTCCTGGAACAGGCGGACAGCACGCTGCGGTCCGGCGACGAGATCCGCGCCGGGCTCGGCCTGCCCTGCCTGGCGCTGGTGCCCATGCTGCGGCGCGGCCTGCTCGGCCGCCACCGGGTGGAGGACTATGTGGTCCGCAAGCCGCTGAGCCCCTTCGCCGAGAGCATGCGGACGCTGCGCGCCGCGCTCTGGCTGGGCTCGGAGCCGCCGCGGGTCGTCGTCATCACCGCCGCCCGCCCGGGCGAGGGCAAGACCACCACCTCGGTCGCGCTGGCGCGCTCCGCCGCCATGAACGGGGAGCGGGTGCTGCTGATCGACTGCGACGTGCGGCAGCCCTCGCTCGGCCGGGTCTTCCGCTGCGAAGGGGCGCCGGGCGTGACCGACCTGCTGCTCGGGCAGGCGGTGCTGGAGCGGATCATCCGCCGCGACCACCTCTCCTCCCTGGACTACATCCCGGCCGGGGCGGCGGAGATCCATTCCCTCGGCCTGTTCATGTCGGAGGCGATGGCCGGGCTGCTGGACCGGGTGCGGCGGGACTACGACCTGATCGTGCTGGATGCCCCGCCGGCCCTGGCCATGGCCGATGCCCGGGTGGTGGCCCGGCTGGCCGATGCAACCTTGCTCTGCGTCCGCTGGCGCGATACCCCGCGTTCGGTTGTGCGTAACTCTCTTGGCCTACTGGAGGAGGCGCATGCCCGGGTGGTGGGCGCCGCGCTCACCCAGGTGGACGCCAAGGTGCATGGCCGGTCCGGCTATGCGGATGCCGAGGTCTATCACCCGCGGTATGGAGGCTATTTCCGGGAATAGGGGCACGGCATGCAGGGTCGGCGGTTTCTCGTCACGGGTGGCGCCGGGTATGTCGGCAGCCACCTGGTCCTGACCCTGGTGGAGCGTGGGGCCGAGGTCGTGGTCATCGACGACCTGCGGCAGGGGCACCGGGCAGCGGTGCCCCCCGGCGTCGCGCTGATCGAGGAGAGCATAGCCGACCGCCGGCGCCTCGCCGAGGTCTTCGCCGCCTGGCGCTTCGACGCGGTGTTCCACTTCGCCGCCCTCTCCCTGGTCGGGGAGAGCATGCGCGACCCGCTGCGCTACTGTTCTGAGAACCTGTCCACCAGCCTCGCGGTCGCGGATGCCGCGGTGAAGGCCGGCTGCCTGCGCTTCGTCCTGTCCTCCACCGCGGCGCTGTTCGGCAACCCGAAACAGGTGCCGATCCCCGAGGAAGCGGAGCTCGCCCCCACCAACGCCTATGGCGACAGCAAGCTGATGGTAGAGAAGGCGCTGGGCTGGGCCGACCAGGTGCATGGCCTGCGGTCCGCCTGCCTGCGCTACTTCAACGCCGCCGGCGCCGACCCGGCGGGCCGGATCGGCGAGGACCATGAGCCCGAGAGCCACCTGATCCCGCTGGCGATCGGCGCGGCGCTCGGCACCCGCCCGCCCCTGACCGTCTTCGGCACGGACTACCCGACGCCGGACGGCACATGCATCCGCGACTATGTCCATGTGCTGGACTTGGCCGATGCCCATGTCCGGGTGCTGGACCGGCTGGACGGACGCAGCGTGCGGTACAATGTCGGAAACGGCACCGGCTATTCGGTGAAGCAGGTGATCGAGGCGGTGGAGCGCGTCTCCGGCCGCGCCGTGCCGCACGGGTTCGGCCCGCGCCGCGCCGGCGACCCCTCGGTCCTGGTCGCCTCCTCGGCGAAGCTGCGGGCGGAGACCGGCTGGGCGCCGCGCTATGCCGCGCTGGACGACATCGTCCGTACCGCCTGGGCCTGGCATTCCGCCCATCCCCGAGGCTTCGCCGACCGCGGCTGAGCCGGGGACGTGACGCGGCCCCGTCGCCGCGTCGGGCAGTCCCGATGGCCGCATGGCGGCATCACGCGCCCGGTCGGTGCGCGGGCCGTGTGGCGGGCATCATCATCCGGCCGGCCCCAGTTTCGGGCCTGGCGGTACGCCAGCCCCGGCCCCCCGCCGGAAGGCGCACGGCGGGCCGGGGCTTAGCGACCGGCGCCGGCCGACCCAGGCCGCATCGCGGGCTCAGGCCCGGCCGTATCTCGCCAGGGTCGACGACATCCCCCCGGCCTCCCGCTGCCGCGGCCGCGGCGCCCTCTCGCGCATGTCGGCCCGGCCGCGCGCCATGGCGGCGGTGAAGAATGTGAACTGCATCAGCGCCGTGCTGGCGATCAGCGTGTTGTCGAAGCCGCTATGGAGCAGCGCCGCCACCAGCGCCGCCCGCAGCACCAGCCGCTCCGCCGGCGGGCATTTGCGCGCCCCGATCCAGATCCAGGCGATGATCGACAGGAAGATGGCGGCGCAGCCGACGATGCCGGCATCCACCGACAGCCGCAGGTATTCGTTGTGCGCGGCATTGCTGCCGAGCAGCCGGATCGTCGGGTCTTCCGGGTTCACGATCAGCTTGCCGGCGCCCAGGCCGAAGCCGAAGAAGGGGCGCGCCTTGATGGCGTCGATGAAGTAGGGCCAGATGATGTCGCGGCCGGAGGCATCGCCGGCCATCTCGGTGAAACGGCCCAGCGCATAGTAGATCGCCGGCCCCAGCATGATCAGGCCCGGGACCAGGCCGCCCATCACCATGTCCACCTTGCGCCGCAGCGGGAAGATGTCGCGGCCCGAGAGCAGGAAGACCAGGCCGAGGAAGATGCCGGTGGCGATCAGCGGCGCCCGCGCCTGGGTCAGCAGCAGGATGGCGAGGTCGAGTCCCGCGACCGCCAGCCAGATGGGGCGGAAGCCGCGCAGGTATTCCAGCGTGGCGGCGAAGACCGCGGTGACGCAGAAGCCGGCCAGGAAGGGCGGCGTGTGCAGGCCCTGGAAGCGGCCGCCCATGTCGAAGGTGGGCCAGAAGCCGATGGTGCCGGCGACGAAGCCGGCCAGCGCGCTGACGATGGGCAGGATGGCGGCGCCGCGGATCAGCAGTGTCCAGAAGCGCCTGGGCGCCACGGCGAAGGCCAGCACGAAGGGGGCGGCGGACCCGATGAAGCTGCGCAGCATGTCGCTGTTCGACGCCACCTGGCCGATCGGCAGGATCGCCAGGCTCAGCCCGGCGATCGCCGTCCAGGTGATGAACGGCCAATTGATCTCGCGCGAGACGCCGTAGCGCAGCAGCAGCAGGCCGGCGAGGGCGAAGGGAATGGTCTTGAGGCCGGCGGCGCCGAGCGAGCCGCCGATGCCGGCCGAGGCTTCGAGCTGGATGTCGAGGCCGAAGGCGAGGCTGGCGACATAGACGGCCGCCAGCGCCCGCGGGAACTGGTAGAGCGCGAGCGCGCCGAGGCCGAGCACGATCACGGGAACGAGTTGCAGCATGCGCAGGGGCATCGCGACCGCGCCCAGCAGCAGGAAGGCCGCGCCGAGCAGCGCGATGAGGCGCTGCGTCGCGGGCGAGAGAGCGATGTTCATGCAACGGTGTTGTCCCATATCGCCCGGACCTGGGCCAAATCAGGGTTGTGTCAGGCAGGATGGCGGGAGGGATGATGGCGGCGACAGCCAGGCCAGCGACGGACGCGGCGGCGCGGCATGCGGGGCTCACCCGGTTGCGCTTCTTCCTGATCGGCTGGGTGGTGCTCTACCACCTCAACCTGCCCCTGCATGTCGCGGATGGCTGGCCCTGGGCCGGGCCGCTGCTCTGGCACGGCTATCTCGGCGTGGACGGCTTCTTCCTGCTCTCGGGCTTCGCGCTCTGGCTCGGCTACGGCACGCGGCCGCCGCGCGGCGCCGCCGGCATCGGGCGCTTCCTGCTGCGGCGCGTCGCCAAGATCTGGCCGCTGCACCTCGCCGCGCTGCTGGCGCTGGCGCTGCTGGTCGCCGTCATCACGGCGCTCGGCGTGCCGATCAACGACCCGGACCGCTTCGCCGCGCGCGACTTCGTGCTGCAGATGCTGCTGCTGAACGGCTGGGAGACGACGGAGCGCTTCAGCTGGAACTACCCGTCCTGGGCGCTGTCGGTGGAATGGGCCGGCTACCTCGCCTTTCCCGCGCTGCTCGCCGGCCTGCTGCGGCTGCCGCGCAGCCTGGCGGCGCTGGTGCCGGTGCTGGGCTTCGCCGGGCTCTGGCTGCTGGCGCAGCATCCGCCGAACAACAGCCTGAACCACACGCTGCATCTCGGACTGGTGCGGTTCGGGCTGGAATTCGCCATCGGCCTCGGTCTCGGCAGGCTGGCGACCGAAGGACGGATGCCGCGGGCGCTGCCCTGGCTGGCGGCCGCGGCGCTGCCGGCGGGGCTGTGGCTGTGGCAGGACGCGCTGGCGGTGCTGGGGCTGGCGGGGGTGATGCTGGCGGTCTGGCAGGCCGGGCTGCGCGCCACCGCGCCGGCCCGGCCGGGCCTGCTGCTGCGGCTGGGGGAGGCGTCCTTCGGCATCTATCTCGGCTGGGTCTTCGTCGAAGTCGGCGTGGTCGGGGCCATCCGGCTGCTGCAGCCGGGCTTTGCCGGCAGCCTGGCGATCATGGCGGCCGGCTTCGTCGCCACGCTGGCGGTGGGCTGGTGCGCCTGGCGCTGGGTGGAGGTGCCGGCGCATCGCTGGATCCTGGCCCGCACATCCGGCGCGGGGGCCTTGCCGCGCCCGGGCCATGCCGGCCCGCCGCAACGCCCTGGCCGGCCGAAGGCGGCCTGGAAGCCGGGGGTCTAGGCCGCGGCTTCGCGCGCCCCACTGGGCCGCAAGCCGCACCGCGACGTGATCCCGGTGGCGGCATCCTGCCACCCGGGGATCCGCCCTGGCGCCGGCTGGGTCTGGGTACGGCGCCATCCGCCATCCGCCATCCGCCATCCGCCAGTCGTCGGGCGCGGCAATGCATCGGCCTCGGCTCGCTGTCGGCCCGGGCCGCGGGCCGGGGGGGCGCCTCCTGCCCGTACCGGGCCGCCGGTGGCCCTCGTGCTGACCCGGCAGGCAAGGCCTACCGCCTCCGCGGCCGGCCCCGGACCGGATCGCGGAAGGGGGTGAGGGCCGCCACGACGGGCCAGGCTCGCCCGGGCACCCGCAACACTTGGCGCGTGGCGCCGGGCATGGACGGTCATCCGCCGTCCTCGGGCGGTCTCAGGCCGGCACGGCTTCCGGATCGCCCGGCGCGGTCTCCAGACCCGGGCCCGGCAGGGTGACGATGCGGTGGCCGGCGGCATCCGGGCGCAGCAGGATGGCGCCCTGCGCCTCGATGAAGCCGAGCACGCGCCGGGCACGGGTCAGCGACCGGCTGCCGCAGGCTTCAGCGATGGTTGCATCATTGGGGCAGGGGGCGCCTTCCAGCGCCGCCCGCGCCAGCAGCAGGTACACGGCCTGCAGGTCTTCCGGCAGGGAATCGGCCTGCGCCGCCACCGCCGGCCAGGCCGGCAGCACCTCGGTCGCCGCACTGATGCCGGCGCGGGCCAGGGCCAGCAGGCGGCGGAAGCCGGCAAGGTCCGGCGGCCGGCCGGGCAGCATCCCGATCCGGCAGCGCAGGTTGAACTCCTGCTGCAGGATGGCGACGGGGCGGTAGGCGGCCTCCGGCTCCGCCAGCAGGCCAGCCAGAACGGCAAGCTGGGCATGGCGCCGCTCGGCCTCCTGCTCGGCCGAGGGCGGCGGCAGGGCGGCCGGCGCCGCTGGGCGGGCGGCGGCAAGCTGCGCCAGGATGTCGGGCGGCGGCGCGGCGGGCGTGCGGCGCGGGC
>NZ_SMOA01000230.1 GCF_004353985.1 Paracraurococcus ruber
GGCGCGGCGGCGGCCGGGGTGGGCGCGCCGCCCGCGGCCGGGGCGGTCTCGTCCTCGCTCAGGATCCGGCGGATGGAGGCGAGGATGTCCTCCATGCTCGGGTCGGGGGGAGCGCCGGCGGCCGGCACGCCGCCGGGCGGCGGGGCGGCGGGCCCGGCCGGGCGCTCCTCGGCCATCAGCGGCGCTCCGCCACGTCGGAATAGTCGCCGAGGCCGATCCAACGGTTGCGCACCGCGTTGTAGTAGGCGCGCATGTCGTAGAGATCGACCTGCAGGCCCAGGTCCTGTGCCGTCAGCCGGCCGACCGCGCCGGCCAGGGTGTAGGACTGCGCCACCACCGTCGCCAGCGCCTGCACCAGGTTGGTGCGGTTCTGCAGCAGCTCCTGCTCCTGGTTCAGCACTTCCAGGGTGGTGCGGCTGCCGACGATGGCTTCGCGCTGCACGCCGTCCAGCGCGATCTCGGACGCGCGGATGGCGGAACGCTGGCTGTCCACCTGCGCCCGGCTGCTCTGCAGCTGTTCCCAGGCCTGGATGGCGGCCTGGGTGGCGGTGCGGCGCCGGTCCTCCACCACGCTGCGGAGCTGCTGCGCCTGCTGCCGCGCCTGCCGCACCGCGGCGTATTCCGACCCGCCCTGGTAGATCGGCACGGTCAGCTGCGCCACGACCTGACCCGCGGTGCTGCGGGTGTGGGTGGAGACCTGGTTGTCGTTGCGGAAGGCCTGGCCGGTCACGCTCAGCTGCGGCAGCAGCTGGCTGATCTGCACGTTGATGGCGTCCCGCCCCGCCGCCTCGTCGAACAGGGCGGCGACGACCGTCGGGTTGTTGGTGGCGGCGGCCAGCCCGGCTTCCTGGCTGTTCTGCACCGGCGCGCGCAGCGGCTGCGGCGCCACCAGGCGCTGCGGCATCATGCCGATGACGCGCTGGAAGGTGGCGCGGCTGATCTGCAGGTTGCCTTCCGCCTGGGACCGCAGGGCGCGGGCATTGGCCAGCCGGCTTTCCGCCTGCGCCACGTCGGTGCGGGTGATCTCGCCCACCCGGAAGCGTTCGTTGGTGGCGCGCAGCTGCTCGGCCAGCACCTGCTCGTTGTTGATGTTGAGCCGCAGCAGCTCCTGGTCGCGGATCACCGCGACATAGGCGTTCACCGAATCGCTCATCACCTGCTGCTCGGTCCCCAGCAGCCGGGCCCGTTCGGCCAGCACCTGGTTCTCGGCCCGGCGGGTCTGGGCGACGGTGCGGCCGCCGCGGAACAGCGGCTGGGTGACCGACACGCTGTTGGTCATCAGCTGCCGCTCGACATGCGACGTGACGCCGCGCTGCACCCGTTCGATCTGCCCGGTGGCCGGGTTGATGTCCTGGAAGACGCCGAGCGTGCGGTTGCGCCCGTCGAGCACGCCGGCGGTGCTCTGGACGGTCACGGTCGGCCGCCAGCCGGCCAGCGCCTGTGGCACGTTCTCATCCACCGCCCGCAGGTTGGCGCGGGCGGCCAGCAGGGCCGGGTTGTTGGCATAGGCCTGCGCCAGCGCGTCGGACAGGGTCTGGGCATGGGCCGCGGGGGCGAAGAAGGGCGCCGGCGCCAGCAGCGCGGTGGCGAGCGCCAAGGCGGGGCGGAACGATGTCATCCTGGCATTGTCCTTCCGTCGCGGCCGCGGCCGCGGGTCACTGCCTACCCTAGACGAGTCGGCCGGGGCTGCCATACCGCAATGCACCGTAGGGGCAAGGGCGTGGCAAGCTCGCCCCCGCCCGGTGCGGCTTTGCCGCAACGCGGGCCGGCGCGGCCCGGCGCCAGCCTATCGGCCGGCGCGGTTAACCGTCGGTATCCGGCGCCCAGCCTCAGAAGACGAAGCCCGGCGCGGCGGCGAATTCCGGCAGCGCCACGGTGGCGCAATCGAAGGCCGGCGTCGTCGTCACGGTGCCGCCCAGGCGCCGCGCCAGGGTGGCCACGCCATTCCGCCGCCCGGCGCCGAGCACGGCGACCAGCCGCCCGCCTTCCGCCAGCTGTGCGGCGATGGCGGCGGGGATTTCCGGCACCTCGCCCTCGATCAGGATGGCGTCGTAGGGCGCGCCGGCGGCGAATCCGGCCGCGGGCGGCGCCGCTTCCAGCCGGACGGCGCCGGCCGGCAGGCAGGCGGCCAGCGCCGTCCCGGCGATGGCCAGCAGCGGCTCGGCGCTTTCCAGCGCGGTCACCCGGGCGCCGCAGCGCGCCAGGACCGCCGCGCCGTAGCCGGTGCCGGCACAGACCACCAGGGCGCGGTCGCCCGGCCGCACCGCCGCCAGCTGGACCAGCCGGGCGATCGCCATCGGCTGGATCAGGGCGCGGCCGCCGGGCAGCGGCACATCCTCATCGGCATAGGCGCGGGCGCGGACGGCGCGCGGCAGGAATTCCTCGCGCGGCAGGTCGCGCATCGCGTCGAGCAGGCGCGGATCGGTCACCCGGTTGGGGCGCAGCTGCCCATCCACCATGCGCTTGCGCGCATCCGCAAAATCCATGGAGCCCAACCCTTCCCGAGGCCGCCGGGTTATAGGAGCCGCCCCGCCGCGCCGCCAAGCCGCGGCGTGCCGGGCGGCGCGGCCTGGCGGCGCGGCGGGCCGCGGGCCTTGACCCGCCGTCGCCGCCGCCCGATAGAGGCGCGGCCCGCGAGGGCAGGTCCCGGCGGCGGCGCCGGGGCACCCCCTTTGGCGGTCCGGTGGCCGAGTGGTCAGGCACAGGTCTGCAAAACCTGCTACGGCGGTTCAATTCCGCCCCGGACCTCCAGGCGAGGAAATCTTCGCCCGGGAGGCCTGAAGGGGCTTACAAGGAACGGCGCGGCTGCTATACGCCGCGCCCTGGCTGATCCGGCGTGGCGCAGCGGTAGCGCAGCGGACTGTTAATCCGTTGGTCGTTGGTTCGAATCCAACCGCCGGAGCCATCTTCCCCTGATTTCATTTGGGTTGCATCGCGGCTGTGCGCCCGCCCGGGAACGGTCGTGCGGCCGGGCCGGAGCGAGGCGGCCGAACCGCCCTGGCTGGCCCATCGGCCGGTCGGTGGCGGCCGGATGTCCCGGGCGGCGCCGGTGACCCTCCTCCCCCGCGACCCTCTCCCGCGCTGACCGCCACGGCCATGCGTCGTTGCCCCCGGCCGCTGCGGCGATGCTCGCGGAGACCGCGCGCGGCGCCTCGACCGCCTCGCTGCTGGCTCGCGGCCATGTCCGAACATGCAAGGTCGCCCGCCCGAGACCGATGCAAGCCTGCCTTGGGCGTCGCTTGTCGGACGTCGCCCGCCCGGTGCCTGCGCCGGCACGGCGGCCGTGCCCTGGTAGGCACCCTTGAAACGCCTGTGCGGGCGTGCCCGGCGCGCCTCCTCGGGCGCATCGGCCGCGCCCCGGGAGGCGCTACCGGAGATGGACCTCAGCGGGATGCCGGCGGCCTCGCTGCGGCCGAACGCGGCACGCGCGGGTGGGCCCGGTTCAACCACCGCCACCGATCCCCGCCTAACCCAACGACCGGATGGCACAGGCGACCTGGCGCGCGGCGGTCGCGGTCAACGGCGCCCGAAGGCGCCGCGGAGGAAAGGCCGGCCCGCGTCTCGCTGCAGCACGCCAGCCAAGCTGGCCAGCCGCTCCGGGTCATGGGGTCCGAGGCGCAGGCCCAGGCGGTGGCGTGGATCACGCATGGCATCCGGCATGGAGCCTGCGCGCCTTCCATCGCCGCTCGGAGCCGGGCCTTCCCGGGTGGCCCCTGCAGCAGGGTGCCCGCCAGTCCGCCAGGCCGTGCGCCAGCCATGCGGCGGCACGCCTATCGCACCGGCCGGCCTGCCGCCCGCGGAAACCCAGGCTGGCGAACCCAGGCCCTGGTTGCCGCCCCGGACAACCATGTCATCCGCAGCCCACCGTTCCGGACAGCCGCGCCAACGAGGCACCGAATTGCCGCATCGGCCCGGCCCCACAACACCGCGCCCTGCATCGCATCGCGGATCCGCGCCGCGTCCGGCGCCCGGCTGCGCGTGTCCGTCACCGCCAAGCCGGCTTTCGCGCGATGCGGCACGGCCTTGGGGCCGGCCACGTCGACCGGAAACCGGCCATGAAACGAGGCGGCGCCGGCCGCATGGGCGCGGCGACCGACCCGCGCCATGATTTGGCAATATTATGGATCGGCATATATAACGCCCCTCATGATTGATATCGATCCAAGGTCGGGGGCGCGTTGCGACGTTTCCGTGGGTCCAGGGTCGCTGGCTCTGCCTGCGCGTCACGGGCTGTCAGGGGTTCCCTTGGCAGGGTTTGTCATGCCCAAATCCCTGGCGGGGTAAGCCGGCATGAGGGGCCGCGGGCCGGCCTTCGCCTGAAAATCCTCAAGTCGAAACAGGGGTTTACGCTCCAGGTGCATGCCATGTCGCATCCGCGCGGTGGATGACCACGGATGAGGCAATCAGTGCGATTCGTTAAGGGTTTCCGAATCTTGCTTGTATAATTAAACAATCTCGCGCGAATATCGTCTTCGCGCGCAGGTTGGTGCGAAGGGCGCTGGTCGTTATGCAACTCTGGGTTTCAGACACTCGCCAAGCCAGTCTTGAACCGCCCCCCCCACGCAGGTTTGGTTTTATTCCAAAACGACCGCGGCGGCGCAGTGCCACCATCCGTGAGCGTGTCCTCAATTTCGTCTTCGCGGTCTCGCTGCCCCTGCTGGCCCTCGCCGCCGGCAGTGTCTGGATGTACCATGCGGCCAATCGCGCCGCGGCGGAAGAACGCCTCGTTGCGCAGGCGCATGCCATGGCCTACCTGCTGGACCGCGAGTTCCTCGAAGCGCGGCACATGCTGCAACCGCTCACCCGGTCCGCGGCGCTCGCGCGGGGCGACCTCGAAACTTTCCTGGCGGAGATGCGGGTGGTGGCGGAGGCTGGCGTCGCCGAGGCAGTGAGCCTCGGCGACGGACGGGGCCGCGTCCTGCTCAGCACGCTCTGGCCCACGGCGACACCCCCGGGCGAGGTGATTGCCACCCAGCACGCCCTCGACGCCCTGGCCAGCGGGCGTTGGTCGATCAGCAATCTCTTCGTCAGCCCCACGACGCGGCACCACGCCATCTCGGTGGTGCTGCCCTTCGACCTGGACGCGCCGACCGGCCGGGAGCGCTATCTCGTCGCCTTCATCCTGAAGCGTGAGCGCGTGCTGGACGCGCTGACGCAGCAGCGGCTTCCGGAAGGCGGGGTCGCGGCCATCCTCGACCGCAATTTCACCATGGTCGCCCGGACCTCGCAGGACGCCGAGCGGGTGGGGACGCCGGCCGGCACCAATCTCGACCGCCGGACCTCCGATGCAGGGGTCGTCACCTTCACCGCCCAGGACGGGTTGCAACACATCTCCGCGCATGCCCTGGCGCCGCTGAGCGGCTACTGGGTGCGCATCCACCTGCCCGAGGCCGTATTCCGGGCGCCGCTGCGCACCGCCCTGGAGCGTGTGGCGGTCATCGGGGCCCTGCTGCTGACGACCAGCCTGATGCTGGCGCTGTTCCTGGCCCGGCGCATCGCCGCGTCGCTCCGGTTCCTCGATCCCGGAACCGGAGCCCTTGCCGCCCGCGCCATGACGGACACCGCACCGGGCGGCAGCGGCCTGGCCGAGGTGGATGACCTGAGCGCGGCCCTGGCCAAAGCCTCGGCCGACCGCGACCGCGCCCTGGCCGAGTTGAAGGCGCTCTTCTGCGCCAGCCCGGTCGGCGTGGCGCGCATCGATGCCCAGGGCAACATCCACAGCGCCAACGACGCCTTCCTGAAGCTGGCCGGCCTCGATGCCGCCAGGCTCGCCACCGGCCGGGTCCCCTGGGCGGCGGTGACCGCGCCGGAGGGGCGCGCCCGCGACGGCGCCGCCATCGACGCCGCGGTGCGACAGGGACGCTCCACCCCCTATGAGGCGGAGTTCGTCCGGCCGGGCGGCGAACGCGTGCCGGCTCTGGTCGCCTTCGGCCTGCTGGACCCGGGCAGCAGCGACTGCGCCGCCTTCGCCGTCGACCTCTCGGAGCAGATGCGGGCCGAGGAAGCGGCGGCCTCGCATGCGGGCATGCTGCGCTCGGTCATGGAAACCACCACCGACTGCGTGAAGGTGCTGGACCGGGAGGGCCGGTTCCTGTTCGCCAATGCGGTCGCCTGCCGCAACCTCGGTGTCGCCGATGCGGCGGAACTGACCGGCCGGACATGGTTCGATCTGTGGGGGAAGGCAGAGGCCCAGGAGGCCCGTGCAGCCGTGGCCGAGGCGCTCGCCGGCGGCACGGCCCGCTTCGAGGGCATGATGCGGGCGGCCGGGGGCGAAGCGGTCTGGTGGAGCGCCGAGGTGCTGCCCATCGCCGGCATGAGCGACGGGGAACCGCGCATCCTCGTGGTGTCGCGCAATGCCACGGCCGACCATGCCCTGGCCAAGTCACGCGAGCGCGCCAGGGCCGAGTTGGAGATCCTGGTCGCGGAGCGGACACGGACCCTGCGGGACGTCGCCGTCGAATTGGCCGCCGAGATGCGCCGCCGCGGGGACACGCAGGCCGCCCTGCTGCAGTCGCAGAAGCTGGAAGCGCTGGGCCATCTGACGGGCAGCGTCGTGCACGACTTCAACAACGTCCTGGCCGCCGTCCAGGGCAGTTTCCGGCTGGTGCGACGGCGCGTCGAAAGCGCCGAGGTGCTCGCGCTGGTCGAGCAGGGCATGCATGCCGCCGACCGGGGGGCCAAGCTCATCGGGCAGCTCATGACCTTCGTCCGCCGGGAGCAGGCTGAAACCGTCCTGACCGACCTGAAGCCGCTGCTGATGAACGCGGAGAGCATGATCGGCCATGTCGCGGGACGGCAGGTGGCCTGCTCGATCGACGTCGCCCCCGACACCTGGCCGGTCATCGTCGACCGGGTGCGGCTCGAGACCGCCCTGCTGAACCTCACGGCGAATGCCCGCGATGCCATGCCGATGGGCGGCCGCATGACCATCGCCGCGCGCAATGCGCGGGCGGAGGATCTTCCGCCCGATCTCCGTGCCGGGTACGGCCACGTCCTGCTCTCGGTCACCGACACCGGCACCGGCATGGACGCCGAAACCTTGCAGCGCGCGACCGAGCCCTTCTTCACCACCAAGGCGCCCGGCACGGGCACCGGGCTGGGGCTTGCCTCGGCGCATGCCTTCGCCCGGGAGGCAGGCGGCACCTTGTCGCTTCGCAGCGCCCCTGGCGCGGGCACGACCGTGACCCTGCTTCTGCCCCGTGCCGAACTCATCGAGACGGCGCGCGAGGACCGGTCCGACGGCGAGACCGCGGCCCTGAACCCCGCCCTGCACGGGGGCGCCACGCTCCTCCTGGTCGAGCAGGATGACCCGCTGCGGCGGGTGATGGCGGGGATGCTGCGCGACCTGGGATACCGGGTCATCGAGGCGCCGACCGCCGAAGCCGCCGAAGGGCTTTTCCTTTCGGCCGGCACGGTGGACATGGTGCTCACGAACCTGTCCATGCGCGGCGCATCCGCGACGCTGCTGGTCGACCGGTTGCGAGCGGCGCGGCCCGGCCTTCCGGCGCTGTACGTCACCGGACGCGACATCGGCTTCGATCCCGGCGAGATACCGGTGTTGCGGAAGCCCTTCAGCGATGCGGCACTGGCGGCGGCGATCCTTCGCGGCCTGGGGCGGCTTTCCGCCGGAGCGCAGGCCGCCGCGCCGCCGCCGGTGGTGGACCGCCTGCGGGAAAGGCTGGTGCAGGCGGAATTGCGGGAAGCCTATGTGCGCTGGTCGGCGCTGCGCGGCAGCCAGGCGGACCATCTGCCCGCACCCGGCGCATTCCCGCTGACCGAGCTTTCGGAGCAGACGGCGGCCCGGGCATTCCTGTTGCAGGTGCTGGACATCGAGGCCGGCGTGTTCCGCTTCCAATATGCCGGCCGCAGCCTCGAGGAGCGGTTCGGCCGCCCCTTGGCCGGCCTGTCCCTGGGCGGCAGTCGCGGCGAACTCGACGGCGCACTCGGCGGCTCCGCCACGGCCCTCTACCGTCGCTGCGCGAGGACCGGCGTGCCCTCCTACGACTATGCCCGGGTCTCGCTGGGCGACGGCTTGCCGGTGCTGCTGCAAAGGGTGATGCTCCCCCTCTCGGCGGACGGCGTCACGGTGACCCATCTCGCCGGCGTCGCCGTGTTCGAGGATTTGCAGCTGTTGCCCGCAAGGGAGGGGTGAGGCGCCGCAACGGCGGCCTTCCGGCCCGTGTCGGACAGGACGTTGGAGCCGCGCCATGCCGGGCCCAGGCATTCCGGATTTCGATTCCGCGTCCCTGGCAGCCGAGATCGAGCGTCTGCCCCTGGCGGAGATCCACCGCCTCCCTTTCGGGGCCATCCGCCTCGACGCAGAAGGCCGCATCACCTTCTACAGCGACACCGAGCGTCGGCAGTCGGGATATCGCAAGGCGGCGGTCGGCCACCTGCTCTTCGCGGACGTCGCGCCCTGCCTCGACAATGACGAGTTTCGCGGCCGCATCGACGCGGCGCGTTCGGCGGGCACGCTCGATCTCGCCTTCGGCCACATTGCCGCCATGCCGAGCGGTGCCCTGGATGTCGAGTTGCACGTCCGCGCGCTGTCCACGGCGGATGGCGGGTGCTGGATCTTCCTGAAGCGGGTCGGCTCCGCCGGGTAGGCGCCCGAAGTCCTGGATCGGGACGTCCGAGACCGATGGCCCGCCCCGCCAGCGCGATGGCGCCGCGGGACATGGCATGCCTGGCGCGGATCAGGCGGGCGGCGGTCCATCACCGCGGCCGGCGCCGCGGCGGAGCGGCCCGGCCATGGCGCCGGCAAGGCGCGGCGCCCGGCCTG
>NZ_SMOA01000231.1 GCF_004353985.1 Paracraurococcus ruber
CGCGGCGCCTTCGGCCCGACCCGCAGCACCGGCCGGGATCCGGCCGCGCAGAGCCCGCCGGCGACCGCCACCGGCACGGTCCCGCCGCCGGCGCCCCAGGCCGCGCCCAGCCGCGCCAGCACCACGCGGCGGTGGTAGCCGGCGCCGCGCTCGGCATCGGCGGAATGGTAGTTGGCGATCGCCTCCGCCCAATTGCCGAAGCGCGCATGCAGGTCGCGCAGGAAGGCGATGGCGTAGCGGATATTGGCCGCGGGCTCGAGCCCGCTGGGCACGTCCGGGAAGGCGTTCGGGTGGTACAGCAGGTTCACCTGCATGCAGCCGATGTCGATGGACCGCCGCCCGGCGGCCTGCAGCGCCGCGACCTCGGCCGCCGCGGCGGCGCGGCTGGCGGGCATGCGCCCCTCGCCCTCCACGTTCAGCGCCCAGGGCCAGGGCTCGAACCGGCCGGTGCGGGGGTCGCCGCGGCCGCTCTCGACCAGGGCGATGGCCAGCAGCAGGCCGGGCGGCAGGCCGGACCGCGGCTCGGCCGCCGCGATGGCGCGGCGGCAGGCGGTCCAGGGATCCTCCTGCGGCGGTGGCGGCCCTTGCGCCCGCCCCGGGGTCGGCCAGGCGAGGCCGAGGAGCAGCAGGGGCAGCAGGACGCGGCGCATGCGCCGGACCTGGCCGCCGCGCCGCGCCCGGGTCAACCCGTGACCACGTCCGACAGCAGCTTCAGGTTCATCGCCACGATCACGACGGTGGCGGCCCAGCCCAGCGCGAGCTGCCAGCCCGGCGCCGTCAGCGGCCCCAGCCGCTTCCGGTCCGAGGCGAAGAGCATCAGCGGCACCACCGCGAAGGGCAGCTGCAGGCAGAGCACGACCTGCGACAGGATCAGCAGCTGCGCGGTGCCGGAAGCGCCGTAGAGCCAGGTGACGATCACCGCCGGGACGATCGCCACCAGCCGCGTGACCAGCCGCCGGATCGCCGGCGGCAGCCGCAGGCCGAGGAAGCCTTCCATCACCACCTGTCCGGCCAGCGTCGCCGTCACCGTTGCGTTCAGGCCGCAGAGCAGCAGCGCGACGGCGAACAGCGTGGCGGCGGCGGCGCTGCCGACCATGGGCGTGAGAAGCTCGTAGGCTTCCTGGATCTCCGCCACCTCCGTCCGGCCTCCGGCATGGAAGACCGCGGCGGCGGTGATGAGGATGGCGGAGTTCACCAGCAGCGCCAGGCAGAGCGCGGTGGTGCTGTCGATGGAGGCGAAGCGGATCGCCTCCCGCTTCTGCGGCACCGTCTCCCCATAGGCGCGGGACTGCACCACGGCGGTGTGCAGGTAGAGGTTGTGCGGCATGACGGTGGCGCCGAGGATGCCGATGGCGATGTAGAGCTGCTCCGGCTCCGTCAGGATGGACGCGCTGGGGATGTAGCCGTTCAGCACCGCCGCCCAGTCCGGCTGCGCCATGGCGAGCTGCGCGACGAAGCAGCCGAAGATGAGGAAGATGAAGCCGGCGACCAGCGCTTCCAGCCAGCGCACGCCGCGGTGCTGCAGCCAGAGGATGAGCAGCGCATCGAGCGCCGTCAGCACGACGCCGAGCAGCAGCGGGATGCCGAACAGCAATTGCAGCGCGATGGCGGTGCCGATGAGTTCCGCGAGGTCGGTGGCGCAGATCGCCACCTCCGCCAGGAACCAGAGGACGTAGTTGACGGGCCGCGGGAAGCGGTCGCGGCAGAGCTGCGCCAGGTCCCGCCCCGTGGCGATGCCGATGCGGGCGCAGAGCGCCTGGAGCAGCATGGCCATGACCGAGGAGAGCAGCGCGACGGCCAGCAGCGTGTAGCCGAAGGCCGAGCCGCCGGCGAGCGCGGTGGCCCAGTTGCCGGGGTCCATGTAGCCGACGGCGATGAGGTAGCCGGGGCCGACGAAGGCCAGCATCCGGCGCAGCCAGCCGGCGGCGTCCGGGATGCGGACGCTGCGATGCATCTCCGGCAGGCTGACCCCGTCCGGCGTGGCGGCGGGCGCGGCGGCGGGGTCCGGCGGGGCGCTGGGGCGGGTCAGCATCGGGGCGGGCCCGGCCTCGCCCCAGGGGAGGGGCTGGAGGCGATGGCTGAACAGGTCTTCAACTGTTCAGATGTCCTTTGCTTTTCAATGCGTTAACCTGTATCCGGCAGGTGCGGCGGCGGCCCGGCGGTGTCAAGCCCCGGTGGCAGGGGTCGGCCGGTGGTGGCCGCGCCCCGCCTTGCAGGCGGCTTGTGGCGGGGCGGGCGGGGCGCGACTGTGGCGGCTTCGGGCAAAGGAATTCGGCATGCGCGGGCGCGTCAGGATCGGCGACGACCAGGTGGTGGAGCTTGCCGAGATGTTCCGGCTGATGAGCGACCCGACGCGGCTGCGCATCATCCTCGCCTGCCTCGACCACGCGGCGGCGGTGGGGGAGATGGCGGACCGCCTGGGCATCTCCGCCTCCCTCGTCTCCCACCATCTGCGGCTGCTGCGCGCGGCGCGGCTGCTGCAGGCCGACCGGCGGGGGCGGCAGGTCTTCTACGCGGTGCAGGACGAGCACATCCGATCCATGCTGTCCGATATGGTGGACCATGTGGCGGAAGGCGACGCGGAAGCGGAAGGAAGCGCCTGAAAAAGCCCGGCCATCTTGCTGGACGGCGAAGCGGGCTCACTTGTGCGGTGCGGGGCAGCGCGCCTATGGTCCGGCCGCGCCCGCCCCGCCCCCCATGGACGTCCATCGGGGGGACCCCGTGGGGGAAGCGTGCCGGCCGCCCGGCGGCCCGGCTGGAGAGGATCGCGGGCGTCGCGCGTCGAACGCCCGGTCGGGAATGGGATGCGACGTGTGATCGGGCGTTGGTTCGCTAAGCTATCGCGGTTGGCCACGGCCGGCCTCGTCGGGGGCTATTGCCTCCTCGGCCAGGCCCTGGCGCAGGGCAGTGCCCCGGCCGCCACGCCGGAGGCATCGGGCGTCGGCGCGCCGGTCGCCTGGGGCCTTGGCCTGCAGCCGGCCGCCGGCCCGGTGAAGGAGGCGATCCACGACTTCAACACGCTGGTGCTGTGGATCATCGTCGCCATCACCATCTTCGTGATGGGCCTGTTGGGCTACGTGATGTGGAAGTTCCGCGAAAGCGCGAACCCCAAGGCGTCCCGCACCAGCCACAACACGACAATCGAGATCGCCTGGACGGTCATCCCGGTGCTGATCCTGGTGGTGATTGCGATCCCGTCCTTCCGCCTGATCTACTACGAGGACCGGGCGCGCGACGCCGACCTCACCATCAATGTCCAGGGCCGGCAGTGGTACTGGCACTACGCCTATCCGGACCACGGCAACCTGGCCTTCGACAGCCGGCCGATCCCGGAGGAGGACCTGAAGCCCGGGCAGCCGCGCAACCTGGCGGTCGATGAGCCGCTGGTGATCCCCGTGGGCAAGACCGTGCGCGTGCTGACCACCGGCCAGGACGTGATCCACAGCTTCTTCGTCCCCAGCCTGGGCGTGCAGAAATACACCATCCCCGGCCGGACGCTGGAGACTTGGTTCCGCGCCGACCACGCCGGCACCTTCTACGGCCAGTGCAACCAGATCTGCGGGACCAACCACTGGTTCATGCCGATCCAGGTGCATGCGGTGCCGGAAGCCGAGTTCACCGCCTGGGTCGAGCAGGCGAAGAAGAAATACGCGCAGGCGGATGGCGCCGCGCCGGCGGTGGCCCAGGCGGCCCCCGCGGCGGCGGCCCCCGCGGCGCAGCAGATCGCGGCCCTGCCCCGGTGACCCGGGGCCTGGGGCGCAGCATGAGTGACCTTGCAGCGGGACGGATCCATGGCGACCGCGTCTGACCACGCCCATAACGGGCACGATGCCCACCACGACCACAAGCCGGGCTTCGTGGCGCGCTGGCTCTTCAGCACGAACCACAAGGACATCGGCACCCTCTACCTGATCTTCGCGGTCTTCGCCGCCTTCATCGGCGTCGGGCTCTCCGTGCTCATGCGCATGGAGCTGCAGAACCCGGGGATGCAGATCTTCGCCGACGGGCAGGTCTGGAACAGCGTGGTCAGCGCGCATGGCCTGATCATGGTGTTCTTCGTCGTCATGCCGGCGCTGATCGGCGGGTTCGGCAACTGGTTCGTGCCGATCATGATCGGCGCGCCGGACATGGCCTTCCCGCGGATGAACAACATCAGCTTCTGGCTGCTGGTGCCGGCCTTCCTGCTGCTGGGCAGCAGCCTGTTCGTCGGCAGCGGCCCGGGCGCGGGCTGGACCATCTACACCCCGCTGTCCGACAGCACCTACCATCCTGGCCCGGCGATGGACCTGGCGCTGTTCAGCCTGCACCTGGCGGGCGCCTCCTCCATCATGGGCGCGGCGAACTTCATCACCACCATCTTCAACATGCGCGCGCCGGGCATGACCCTGCACAAGATGCCGCTGTTCGTGTGGTCGATGCTGGTCACCGCCTTCCTGCTGCTGCTGGCGGTGCCGGTGCTGGCCGGCGCCATCACCATGCTAATCACCGACCGCAACTTCGGCACGGCCTTCTTCAACCCGGCCGGCGGCGGCGACCCGGTGCTGTTCCAGCACCTGTTCTGGTTCTTCGGCCACCCCGAAGTCTACATCATGATCCTGCCGGGCTTCGGGATCGTCAGCCACATCGTCTCGACCTTCAGCCGCAAGCCGGTCTTCGGCTATCTCGGCATGGCCTATGCGATGGTGGCGATCGGCGTCGTGGGCTTCATCGTGTGGGCCCACCACATGTTCACCTCCGGCATCGATGTCGACACCCGCGCCTACTTCATGGCGGCGACGATGGTGATCGCGGTGCCGACCGGGGTGAAGATCTTCTCCTGGATCGCCACCATGTGGGGCGGGTCGCTGCAGCTGAAGACGCCCATGCTCTGGGCCATCGGCTTCATCTTCCTGTTCACGGTCGGCGGCGTCACCGGCGTGAAGCTCGCCAATGCCGGCATGTCCCCGGTGCTGCACAACACCTACTACGTGGTGGCGCACTTCCACTACGTCCTAAGCCTCGGGGCCGTGTTCTCGATCTTCGCCGGGTTCTACTACTGGATCGGCAAGATGAGCGGGCGGCAGTACCCGGAGTTCTGGGGGAAGGTGCATTTCTGGATGCTGTTCATCGGCGCCAACATCATCTTCTTCCCGCAGCACTTCCTGGGCGCCCAGGGCATGCCCCGCCGCTACCCGGACTACCCGGATGCCTTCTGGGGCTGGAACATGATCTCCTCGATGGGGTCCTACATCGCGGCGGCGTCCATGTTCGTCTTCCTCTACGTCGTCTACCGCACTTTCACCTCGAAGGAGCAGGTGGCGGACAACTACTGGGGAGAGGGCGCGACCACGCTCGAATGGCAGGTCAGCTCCCCGCCGCCCTTCCACACCTTCGAGGAGCTGCCGCGCGTCCGCTGACGCGCGGGGCCTCGGAACTGCCGCGCGCCCGCTGGCGCGCGGGGAATGACCGGAGCGGCCGCGCCCCACCGGGGGCGGCCGGACCGGGGCGGCGCCCGCCGGCACCGCCCCGCCTCCACCACGGGAACCGGTGCGCGCCATGCCCCCCGGCATGGCGTTGCCATATAGAGTTGCTGGACCTGCCGCGCCGATGAGCGACCTGACCGCCTCCGCCCGCCCCGATGCGCTCGCCGCGCAGCCCGACCTGTCGGAGGTCGGCGACTGGCTGACGCTGCTGAAGCCGCGCGTCGTCTCGCTGGTGGTGCTGACCGGCGTGGTCGGGCTGCTGGTCGCGCCCGGGCGCCTGCCGCCGGCACTGGCGATCGCCGCGGTGCTCTGCATCGCCCTCGGCGCCGGCGCGGCCGGCGCGATCAACATGTGGTACGACCGCGACATCGACGCGCGGATGAAGCGCACCGCGACGCGGCCCATCCCGGCCGGGCGGATCGCCCCGGGCGCGGCGCTGGCCTATGGCGTCGGCTTGGCCATGGCTTCCGTCCTCATCATGGGGCTGGCGACCAACTGGATGGCGGCGGGCGTCCTCGCCCTGTCCATCCTGTTCTATGTCGGCGTCTACACCATGTGGCTGAAGCGCCGGACCAGCCAGAACATCGTCATCGGCGGCGCCGCCGGCGCCTTCCCGCCGGTGATCGGCTGGGCGGCGGTGACCGGCCATGTGACGCTGGAGCCGCTGGTCCTGTTCGCCATCATCTTCTTCTGGACGCCGCCGCATTTCTGGGCGCTCAGCCTCTTCGCGCATGCCGACTACGAGCGGGTGGGCGTGCCCATGCTGCCCGTGACGCATGGCGCGAAGGAGACGCGGAAGCAGGTCCTGGTCTACACCCTGGTGCTGCTGCCGCTGACGCTGGCGCCCTGGGCGCTCGGCTTCGCCGGCTGGGCCTATGCCGCCGCGGCGGTCCTGCTGGGGGCGGAGTTCCTGCGCCAGAGCATCGCGGTGTACCGCGACGCGCAGGATGCCGCCGGCCGCAGCCTGACCAAGGACGCGCCGGCGCGGAAAGCCTTCCGCTACTCCCTCTCCTATCTCGGGCTGCTGTTCATCGCGCTGGCGGTGGACCGGATGATCCTCGGATGACGGCCGAAGCGACGACCGTGAAGATGACGCCGGAGGAGCGGGCGCTGTTCGAGCGGCGGCGGCGGCAGAAGAACTGGGCCCTGCTGGCCGTGCTGATCGCGCTGGTGGTCCTGTTCTTCTTCATCAGCTCCGCCCGCGTGCTGAGGGGCTGAGGCCATGCCGGACACTCAGGCGCCCGACCGGGCCGAGGCGCTGCGCCGCCGCAACCGCCGCACCGGCATCGGCGTCGGCGCCTTCGTCTGCGGGATGGTCGGCCTCGCCTTCGCCTCCGTCCCGCTCTACGACATGTTCTGCCGCGTCACCGGCTACAACGGCACGGTGCAGGTCGGCGGGCCGGCCGCGCCGGGCGCCGGCGAACGGCTCGTCACCGTGCGGTTCAACGCCAATGTCCAGCCCGACCTGCCCTGGCGCTTCCTGCCGGGCCAGGGGCCGCAGCGCGTGCGGGTGGGGGAGGAGACGATGGCCTTCTACCAGGCGGAGAACCGTTCGACGGCGCCCGTCACCGGCGTCGCCACCTACAACGTGACGCCGGAGGTGGTGGGGAAGTACTTCCACAAGGTCCACTGCTTCTGCTTCGACCAGCAGACGCTGGAGGCGGGGCAGAAGGTGGACATGCCGCTCAGCTTCTGGGTGGACCCGAGGATCGGCGACGACCCGAACACCCGCGACATCCGCACCATCACGATCAGCTACAGCTTCTTCCGCAGCCTCGATGACGCGCAGCGCAACGGCGCCCTGGCGAATGCCGGGCCGCATGTCGGCGCGGCGCCGCGCGGCACGCCCTGAACCCCCGGCGATCCCGGCCGGGAAGGCCCGCACGGGCTTGATCCGGCCAGGGTTTTCGGGATTGATGCGCCCCATCCGGCCGCCCCCTGCAGCGCAGGCGCGGCCCAGGAATTCGGACCAGGACGAGAGATGGCCAGCACCACCCACATGACGGCCACGGCCGCCCCCGCCGCGCCGATGGGCATGGCGGAGGCCGAGGCGCCGCCGCTGCACAAGCACCCCTACCACCTGGTGGATCCCTCGCCCTGGCCCCTGGTCGGCAGCTTCGCCGGCGGCGCCCTGGTGCTGGGCATCATCCTCGGCGCGCATTACGGCACCTGGTGGATGCTCTATCTCGGCATCGCCGGCGTGCTGGCGACCATGTTCTTCTGGTGGCGCGACGTCATCCGCGAATCCCACACGCCCGGCCTGCACACCCCGGTGGTGCGCATCGGCCTGCGCTACGGGATGACGCTGTTCATCGCGTCCGAGGTGATGTTCTTCGTCGCCTTCTTCTGGGCCTATTTCCACTTCGCGCTCTACCCGGACCATGTCTCGGGCGCCGAGGTGGCGATCTGGCCGCCGAAGGGCGTGCTGACCTTCGACCCTCTCGGCCTGCCCTTCCTCAACACCATGATCCTGCTGCTGTCCGGCTGCACCGTCACCTGGGCGCATCACGGCCTGCTGCACGGGGACCGCAAGACCCTGGTGAACGGCCTGGCGCTGACCGTGCTGCTCGGCCTGTCCTTCACCGCCTTCCAGGCGATTGAGTATGCCGAGGCGCCGTTCAAGTTCACCGGCGGCGTCTATCCTTCGGTGTTCTTCCTGGCCACCGGCTTCCACGGCTTCCACGTCATCGTCGGCACCACCTTCCTGGCGGTCTGCCTGATCCGCGCGATGCGCGGGGACTTCACGCCGAAGAAGCATTTCGGGTTCGAGGCGGCGGCCTGGTACTGGCATTTCGTGGACGTGGTGTGGCTGTTTCTCTTCATCTGCATCTACTGGTTGGGTGCGGGCGAGATCGCGGCGCACTGACATGGCGGTGGGTGCGGCCCCGGGCTCCGGGGCGGCCCCGCTCGCCCCGGTCGTCCTGCTGGGCCGCTGTCCGCGCTGCGGCAGCGGCCCGCTCTTTTCCGGGCCGCTGGCGGTCCGCCAGGCCTGCCCCGCCTGCGGCCTGGACCTGCGGGCGCATGATGCCGGCGACGGCCCGGCGATGGCCGGCATCTTCGTCGTCGGCGCGCTGGCGGTGATCGCGGCGCTGGTGGTCGACGCGAAGTACCAGCCCCCGCTCTGGCTGCATGCGGTGCTGTGGCCGGCGCTGGTGCTGCCCCTGTCGCTGCTGGTCATGCGCCTGGCCAAGGCGCTGCTGGTGGCGCTGCAGTACCGGCACGGGCTGCGCGGCACATGACGCGCCCGGCCCGCCGCCGGGGCGCCGCCCGCGGCCCGCGCGGCAACGGCGCCGGC
>NZ_SMOA01000232.1 GCF_004353985.1 Paracraurococcus ruber
CCAGGCCGGCGGCGGCCGCGGCGGTGCCGGCGATGGCGATGCGCGCGGTGAGGCCGGCGCGGGCGAAGCGCGCGGCGAGGGCGCGGCGCAGCGCGTCCTCCGTGCCGTGCAGATGCGCAACACCGGCAACATCCAGCAGCAGCCCATCCGGCGGGTCGAGCGCCGGCAGCGGCGTGACGCAATGCGCCCAATGGCCCAGCCGGCGCAGCCAGGCGGCATCCGCCTCCGGCGCATGCGGGTGCAGCGCGACCTCCGGCAGGATGGCCTGGGCATCCGCCAGGGCCTGGCCGGGGCGCAGGCCGGCGGCAGCGGCCTCGGCGCTGACGGCGACGAGCACACGCCGGCTGCCCTCCGGCGCCCAGATGGCGGCCGCGCCGGTGAGGCGGCGGCGCTCGATCGGCAGCAGCGGGAGGTGGAGCGCGGCGATGCGGCGGGGTTCGGCAAGGGGGCTCTGCCCCCCTGCCGGGCCGAAGCTTGGCCCCGGGCCCCGGCCTGGGTCCCGCCCTGGGTCATCGCTGGCGGAGGGTGCCCCGCCGGAATCCCCTGTGCCAGCGACGAAGCGCATGCAGGGGCCTGGGGGCCGGTCCGGTCCCCAGCGGGGCGTCGAAGGGGGCAGCGCCCCCCTCGTCAGCCCCGGCCCGCACGCCCTTCGCCTCATCGCGCGCGCCGCCGCGCGCGCTGCGGCATGGCCTCGGTCCCGATGGCCTCGGTCCCGGCGGCCTCGTCCAGGTCCGGCCGCTCCGCGGCGTCATGGTCCAGCCGTTCGGCCGCGGACCGCCAGGTCACGTCCCAGCCCTGCGGCCGGCCGCCGCGGCAGCGCAGCAGGTCCAGGCGCCAGCGCGGGTCGCCCAGGTCATGCGCGCTGCCCGTCCCGGCCAGCGCGCCGACGCGCCAGCGGGTGAGGGCAGCGGTGGCGCCGCCCTCCGCCTCGGCTTCCGGGCGCAGCAGCAGGCCGAGGGCGCCGCCCGCCTCCGCCGCCAGTTGCAGCCGCCGCGCCGCGGTCAGGTCCAGCCCGTCCACCGCCAGCAGCGCCCCGGCGACGCCGGGGCAGCGCAGGCATTCCTCCATGGCCCAGAGCGCATCCTGCCGCCGCGGTGCCTGCACCAGCACCAGGTCGGCGGGCGAGAGGCCGAAGCGGAACAGGCCGGGCGGCCAGGCATCCGGCTCGGGCGCGATCCACAGCACGGCCCCGCCCTCCGGCCCCCTGGACCTGGCCAGCACCAGGGCGCAGAAGCCCGCCGCGGCGCCGGGATCGGCCGCCAGCACCTCATGCACCGCGGCGCGGGCCAGGCCGCCGCCGGGCAGGGCCCGGTCGATCGCCGCGCAGAGCGGCACGCCATCCCCCGCCGGCGCGCCGCCGCTGCGGTCCAGCCGGGCGATGCGGGCACGCAGCGCCGCCAGCAGGGCGGGGCGGTCCATCGCATGGCCGGCTGGCGCATGGCCATCGGGGGCATGACCGGGGTCATGCAGGGGATCGGGGGGCGGGATCATGGCTTGTTCGCTATATGTTCTCGTATCGCACCAGCCAAGGTCAAGCGTTGTCACGTGACAGGTGCATTCCGATTCATGGGTGCAGGGCAGGAATGCGAGGGAGACCCTTGAATCCTGGCCCGGGACAGCCGCAGATCACGAACACCCGGGAGGACCCATGGACGCCCAACCGACCACCCCGACTCGGCCCACCGTGGTGGATGGCCTCGCCGGCGCCATCGGCAACACGCCGCTGATCCGCCTGCGCCGCGCCAGCGCGGCGACCGGCTGCGAGATCCTCGGCAAGGCGGAGTTCATGCAGCCCGGCGGCAGCGTGAAGGACCGCGCCGGCCTCGGCATCATCCAGGACGCCGAGGCGCGCGGGCAGCTGACCCCCGGCGAGCCGGGCATCGTGGTGGAGGGCACCGCCGGCAATACCGGCATCGGCCTGACGCTGGTGGCGAACGCGCGCGGCTACAAATCCATCATCGTGGTCCCCCGCACGCAGAGCCGGGAGAAGCTCGACTTCCTGCGGATGATCGGCGCCGACCTGCGGCTGGTGGACCCGAAGCCGCTGCGCGACCCCGGGCACTACGTGAACACCTCCCGCCGCATCGCCGAGGAACTGCAGGCGCAGGGCGAGCGGGTGATCTGGGCGAACCAGTTCGGCAACCTCGCCAATGCCGCGATCCATGAGGCGACGACCGGCCCCGAGATCTGGGACCAGACCGGCGGCAGGATCGATGCCTTCACCTGCGCCTGCGGCACCGGCGGCACCCTGGCCGGCGTGGCCCGCGCGCTGAAGGCGCGCAACCCCAAGGTGCGCATCGTGCTGGCCGACCCGATGGGCAGCGGGCTCTATTCCTGGATCAAGACCGGCGAGGTGAAGGCCGAGGGCAGCTCGATCACCGAGGGCATCGGCCAGGCCAGCGCCGCGCCCGGCAACCTCGAGCATGGGCGGGACTGTATCGACGACGCGCTGCAGGTGGACGACCCCACGGCGCTGGCGCAGATCTTCGACCTGCAGCAGCACGAGGGCATCTCGCTGGGCGGGTCGGCCGGGGTGAATGTCGCCGCCGCGGTCGCGCTGGCGAAGCGGATGGGGCCGGGCCACACCATCGTGACCATCCTCTGCGATGGCGGCGCCCGCTACCAGAGCAAGATCTTCAACCCGGAATTCCTGCGGGAGAAGGGCTTGCCCGTCCCGTCCTGGCTGGCGTGAGGGCGCCTGGACGCATGGCCGCCGGCCGCGACATCGCCGCGAGAGTGACGGCCGCGCCGCCGCGCCGTCCGATCCTGTTCAAGCGCTGAAGGGGTGCGTCGGATGGAGATCTTCGAGCTCGCCCGCACGGTCCGGGACCGCGACCCCGCCCGGCCGACCTGGATCGAGGCCGTCACCTGCTATGCCGGGCTGCAGGCGGTGCTGATGCATCGCGTGGCCCACGCGCTGTACCGCCGCGGCTTCAAGGCGCTGGCCCGCGCCGTCTCCCACACCAACCGCTTCATCACCGGCATCGAGATCCATCCCGGCGCCAGGATCGGCCGGCGGCTGTTCATCGACCATGGCATGGGCGTGGTGATCGGCGAGACGGCGGAGATCGGCGACGACGTGCTGATCTATCACGGCGTCACGCTGGGCGGCCTCTCGCTCGCCAACCGCGCCGGGCCGGGCGGCAAGCGCCACCCGACCATCGGCGACGGCGTGGCGATCGGCGCCGGCGCGCAGGTGCTGGGGCCTATCCGCGTCGGCGAGGGCGCGCGCATCGGCGCCAATGCGGTGGTGGCGAGCGAGGTGCCGCCGGGCGAGACCGTCATCGGCATCCCCGCCCGGCCGCCGCATGAGCACCGCATCCTGACCGGTGCCTCGGTCGGCCGCACGCCGCCGGCGCCCAGCCCGGGCTATGGCCTGCTGGACCAGCCCTGCGACCCGGTGGGGGAGGAGATCGCCACCCTGCGGGCCGAGATGGCGGCGCTGCGGGCGGAGCTTGCCACGCTGAAGCGGCAGCAGGCGGGCGTGCCGGCGGCCGAGTGAGGCGGCATTGAGGGGGACGCTGTCCCCCTCAGGCCCCCCCTGCCGGGCCGGCACCCGGCCTGGACCTGTCTCGCGCGCCGGGTCGGCGTGGCGGCGGCGCGCCAGACCCGATGACCATCCCGGCCAGCATCCATGCCGACCGGGATGAACCAGGCTCGGGCCGGTTCAGGGGTCGCCCGGCCCCTGGTGGAGTGGGTCCGGGAGGGGCAAAGCCCCTCCCGACATCAGCCCTTCGCGTCCAGCTTGTCCTGCGTGCTCGTCTCGAAGTCGCTGGCGTCGTGGCGTTCGCGCAGCTGCTCGGACGGGTCGCCCTGCATGCGGTTGACCATGCGGCCGCGCTTCACCGCCGGGCGGGCGAAGACCTGGTCGGCCCAGCGGTTGACGTGCCTGTACTCCTGCACCGCCAGGAACTCGGCGCCGCCATAGAGCCAGCCCTTCACCAGCCCGCCATACCAGGGCCAGATGGCGATGTCGGCGATGCTGAAGTCGGGGCCGGCGATGTACTCGCTCTCGGCCAGGCGGCGGTCCAGCACGTCGAGCTGCCGCTTGGTCTCCATGGCGAAGCGGTTGATCGGGTACTCCTGCTTGGTCGGCGCATAGGCGTAGAAATGCCCGAAGCCGCCGCCGAGATAGGGCGCGCTCCCCATCTGCCAGAACAGCCAGGACAGAGTCTCGGCCCGCGCCGCGCCGCCCTGCGGCAGGAAGGCGCCGAATTTCTCCGCCAGGTACAGCAGGATCGCGCCGGATTCGAAGACGCGCACCGGCTGCGGGCCGCTGCGGTCGAGCAGGGCGGGGATCTTGGAATTCGGGTTCACCCCGACGAAGCCGCTGCCGAACTGCTCGCCCTCGCCGATGCGGATCAGCCAGGCGTCGTATTCGGCGCCCGTGTGGCCCGCCGCCAGCAGCTCCTCCAGCATCACCGTCACCTTCACGCCGTTCGGCGTGCCGAGGGAGTAGAGCTGCAGCGGATGCTTGCCGACCGGCAGCTCCTTCTCATGCGTCGGGCCGGCGACGGGGCGGTTGATGTTGGCGAAGCGCCCGCCGCTTTCCTTGTCCCAGGTCCAGACCTTGGGGGGCACGTAGTCGGTGCTGCTGCTCATCGGCTCATCCTCCTCCGGATGCCCAGGATATGCGCCCGCCCGCGCCGGATGTCAGGGAGGCCCGGTTCGCGCGGCGGGGATGCTCGATGGCCCCGGCGCGCCGGCGCGGGCGCCCCCTGCCGGCCGGCCGCGGGTCGCGCCATCCGGCCCTTGCTCTCAGCCGGCCCGGCGCATGAGTCCGAAGGCGAAGTCCCGTCCCTGGCCGCGCTGCAGCGCCAGGTCGATCCACAGCATGGCATGCGCTTCCAGCAGCCGGGCGTTGCGCAGCGGCCCGGCATCCACCGGCGCGAAGCCCAGCTCGCCGACCAGGCCCAGCACCGCCGGCTTGCGCGCCGCGTCGTCGCCGGCGACGAACATCACCGGCGGCTGCGGGTAGCCCTGCGTGTCGCCCAGCACCTCGAAGCCCGTGCTGTTCAGCGTCTTGAAGGTGCTGGCGCCCCTGGCCCAGGCGGCGACGCGCTCGCCGCCCGATTGCGTGTGGCCGATGGCGAGGCCGAGGCCCTCCGGCCCCATGGCCAGCGGGTTGGTGGCGTCCAGCAGCAGCTTGCCGGTCAGGTCGCCGAGGGCGGCGATGGCCGCTTCCGTCGCTGGCCAGGGGGTGGCGAGCAGAATGGCCGCGGCGCCGGCAGCGGCCTCCGCCGGGGCCAGCAGCGCGCCGGTGGCGGCAAGCGGCCGGTATCTCGCCGCCGCCGGGTCGCGCAGCCCGTAGCGGATGGCGTGCCCGGCCTTCGCCCAGGCGCGGGCGATGCCGGCGCCGACCTTGCCGGCGCCGATGATGGCGATGTCCACCGCAACCTCCCCGGAGATGCCAGGGCCACTGGTAGGCTCGCGGCCGCCCGGCGCGCCACCGGCCATAAGGCCAGGGGAGGCAACCGGCATGGTCGTGGCAGGGTTGTGTCGCCGGGCCAGGATCGGTCCGGCAGGCATGAAGGAGACGGGCGATGGCCAGCATCCGGCGCAGCGCGAGCGCGCAGTGGCAGGGCACGGGCAAGGACGGGACGGGGGCGCTGACCACCCAGAGCGGGACGCTCAAGGAGACGCCCTATGGCTTCAACGCCCGGTTCGGCGACGGCCAGGGCACGAACCCGGAGGAACTGATCGCCGCGGCGCATGCCGGCTGCTTCACCATGGCGCTCGCCTTCAAGCTGCAGGGCGCCGGGCTGACGCCGGAAAGCCTGTCGACCGAGGCGCGGCTGTCCATGGAGCAGGAGGGCGGCGGCTGGGCGATCAAGGCGATCGCGCTGGTGCTGAAGGCGAAGGTCCCGGGCGCGTCGCAGGAGCAATTCGCCGGGCTGGCGGCGGATGCGAAGGCGACCTGCCCCGTCTCGAAGGTGCTGAACGCCGAGATCACCCTGGACGCCACGCTGGAATAGCCGGCTGAAAGACTTTCGGACAGGGAAGGGGGTCGGGCGCCAGGGGCGCCCGACGGGGGATACTTCCCCCGCATTCTCCTCCGTCGGTCAGCGCACTGTTCAGCGCACCGTCAGGTCCCAGGGCAGCCGGTCCGCTTCCCGCAGCGCGTCCAGCCGGCTGATGCCGATGTCGCGCAGCATGCGGTCATCCATGCGGGCCAGGTCGCGGCGGGTCTGCATCGCGCGCCACATGGCACGCAGCCCGGGGCGTGGCGTCGCCACCGCCGCCAGGGGCCAGACGCCGGAAGTGATGCTGCGGATCGCCATGCTGGGTCTCCCTCTTGTCCCGCGGGCAGGATGGCCGCCCCGGTGAGCGAAGGATGCGGCAGGCAACGAAATCAGGAAAACGAATTGCATTGACGCTCCCCATCAGCGTCCTTGATATGACGGGCGAGGAGGTGCCGCCATGCTTGCCCTGCCGCCCGGCCTGGATCCCGACCTGCTGCGCAGCTTCGTCCTGATCGCCGAGGGCGGCAGCTTCACCCGCGCCGCCCAGGCGGTGGGGCGGACGCAATCGGCCGTGTCCATGCAGATCCGCCGGCTGGAGGAGGCGCTGGGCCAGCCCCTGCTGAACCGCGGCGCGCGCGGGGTGGAGCCGACCGAGCAGGGCCAGTGGCTGCTCGAGCGGGCGCGGCGCATCCTGGCGCTGAACGACGAGATCGTGGCGAGCTTCCGCCAGCCGGAGGTGGCGGGGCATGTCCGCCTCGGCTCCCCCGACGACTACGCGGTGCGCTGGCTGCCCGGCATCCTGGCGCGCTACGGCGCCAGCCACCCGGCGGTGCAGGTGGAGGTGACCTGCGCCCCGTCCAACGAGTTGGTGGACCGGCTGCGGGATGGCGAGCTGGACCTGACCCTGCTGTCGGAGGGCAACGAGCCCGCGGGCAGCCGGGTGCGCTGGCTCTGGCGCGGGCCGCTTCTCTGGGTGGGGAAGGAGGAGGTGGCGCGGCGCCGGCCGCTGCCGCTCACCCTCGCCGCCGGTGGCTGCGCCTGGCGGCGCGCCGCGACCGAGGCGCTGGACCGCGGCGGGCTGCCCTGGCGGATGGCCTATACCTCGGCCTCCCTGTCGGGCTGCCTGGCGGTGGTGCTGGCCGGGCTGGCGGTGACGGTGGCGATGCCGTCGCCGCTGCCGGACGGCGTCCGCCGGCTGGGGCCGGAGGAGGGGCTGCCCGACCTGCCCGACTTCGCCATCGGCCTGCTGCGCGGCCCCGGCACGCCGGCGGCCGAGGCGCTGGCGCGGCATATCGAGGAGAATTTCCGCACCGGGGAGGCGCTGGAAGCGGCCTGACGGGTTGAGAATCAACCGGTCCCGGTCCATCTGCGCGCCGTTTCCATAGCGGCCGCGTCAAGGCCGAGACCGGGGATTCGCCCATGCATCGTCGTTCCCTGCTGGCCGGGCTGGCCGCGGGCCTGTGCTTGCCGTCCGTCCTGCGTGCCCAGTCGGCTTGGCCTGACCGGCCCATCCGGCTGATCGTGCCCTGGCCGCCCGGCGGGTCCACCGACACCATCGCACGGATCTTCCAGCCGCGGCTGGCGGCGCTGCTCGGCCAGCCCGTGGTCATCGACAACCGCGGCGGCGCCTCGGGCTCCATCGGGGCGATCGAGGCGGCGCGGGCCCCGGCCGATGGCAGCACCTGGCTGTTCCAGTACGACAACGAGGCCACCAACCAGACGCTGCTGCGGCTGCCCTACCGCACGCTGGAGGCCTTCGCGCCGGTGAGCCTGGTGGCAAGCGGCCCGCTGGCCCTGGTGGCGCACCAGAGCACGCCCTGGCGGAGCTTCCAGGATGTGGTGGCGGCGGCGAAGGCGCAGCCGGACACGGTGTCCTATGCCAGTTCCGGCATCGGCGGGCTGGCGCATGTCGCCACCACGCTGCTGCAGCAGCAGGGCGGCTTCAGCCTGGTGCATGTGCCCTATCGCGGCGGCGGGCCGGCGCTGACCGATGCCATCGCCGGGCAGGTGCCGCTGTTCATGTCGAACGTGGTGATCATCAGCCAGCATATCCGCGCCGGCACGCTGCGGCCGCTGGGGGTGACCACGGGGGCGCCGACGCGGCATGTGCCGGGCGTGGCGCCCTTCGCGGCGCAGGGCTTCCCGGGCTTCGACGCGCCGACCTGGTGGGCCTTCCTCGGCCGGGCGGGGACGCCGGAGCCGGTGATGCGGCGGATGCAGGAGGCGCTGGCCCAGGCGCTGGCCGACCCCGAGGTGCGCGGGAAGATCGAGGAGCAGGGCGCCGATGTCCGGGCGACCGGGGCGGAGGAGGCCCGGCAATTCCTGGCGGGCGAGATCGGTCGCTGGGGCCAGGTGATCCGCGCCAACAACATCCGGGCGGATAGCTGACCCGGGTGGCGGCCGGGTCCGGACGGGTTCCCGGCCCGGCTGCGGAACGGCGATTCCGGGTGTTGACCGGGGCGGCGGGCGGGCGTAGAGACTGCACACCGCAGCGCGGTTGGGGTTGACGATCACCGGCGGCTTCGCCAGTATCCATGCCCCGCTCACGAAGCGGTCTCATCGCCAGACGCAGCCAGCCCTGCCGGTCGAAATGCCGGTCGATCTGCTGTTTTGCGGCGGTTTGCCATTCGGCCCTGGCCGGATGGGTGTTCCTTGACAGTTTTATCTGGTTTTGGAAGCGCGTTCAGTGGATGAGCGTTGCTGTTTGGCTTGGTCCTGGTTTTGGGCTTGGCTGGGCGGATATTTTGCGTGGTGTGTGTTCTGCTTT
>NZ_SMOA01000233.1 GCF_004353985.1 Paracraurococcus ruber
CGGGCCCCGGCGGCAACCCGCCGCGCCGCCCGCCCGCGGCGGCGGCATCGCGGCCGCCGCGCCTGCATGCTAGGGCTCGGCGCATGATCGCGCGCCGCACCCTGCTGGCCGGCACCGCCGCCGGCCTCGCCGCACCCGCTCTCGCCCAGGGGGAGGCGGCACGGACCCTGCGCTTCATCCCGCAGGCCGATGTCACCGTTCTGGATCCCTTGCAGACCACCTCCTACGCCGTGCGCAACCACGGGCATCTCTGCTGGGACACGCTCTACGGGCTGGACGCCGACTTCCGCCCGCAGCCGCAGCTGGCGGAGGGGCATGAGGTCGCCGAGGATGGTCGGCGCTGGACCTTCACCCTGCGCGCCGGCCTTCGCTTCCATGATGGCGAGCCGATCCGCGCCGCCGACGCCGTCGCCTCCATCCGCCGCTGGATGGCGAGGGACACGCATGGCCAGACCCTGGCGGCGCGGCTGCAGGCGATGCAGGCGCTGGACGACCGGCGCTTCGAGCTGCGCCTGTCCCGTCCCTTCGGCGTGCTGCTGGACGCGCTGGCGAAATTCTCCGCCTATCCCTGCTTCGTCATGCCGGAACGCTTCGCCGCGCTGCCGCCGACGACCGCGCTGACCGAGATCGTCGGGTCCGGCCCCTACCGCTTCGTCGCGGCCGAACGGCGGGCCGGCGATCGCGTGGTGTACCAGCGCTTCGACCAGTATGTGCCGACGCCCGCCGGCACGCCGGCGGTGACCGCCGGGCCGAAGCTGGCGCAGTTCGAGCGGGTGGAGTGGCGGATCATCGGCGACGGCGCCACCGCCGGCGCGGCGCTGCAGGCCGGCGAGGTGGACTGGTGGGAGAACATCACCCCCGACCTGCGGCCGCTGCTGGCGCGGCGGCGGGACGTGGTGCTGGACCGCCTGTCCCGGCACGGGCTGGTGGCGATGCTGCGGCCGAACCACCTGCACCCGCCCTTCGACGACCCGGCGGCGCGCCGCGCCCTGCTGCCGGCGCTGTCCCAGGCGGACTTCATGCAGGCGCTGTTCGGCGACGACCGCAGCCGCTGGCGGGACGGGCTGGGCTGCTTCCCGATCGGCAGCGCGCTTGCCTCCGATGCCGGTTTGGCGGCGCTGACCGCGCCGCGCGACATGGCGGCGGCGCGGGCGGCGCTGGCCGCCACCGGGCGGGCCGGCCAGAAGGTGGTGATGCTGCACCCGGCCGACCAGCAGGTGAACAGCGCCCTCACCCTCGTCGCCAACGACCTGCTGACCCGCATGGGCTTCGCGGTGGAGGACGCGACCTCCGACTGGGGGACCATGCTGCAGCGCCGGGCGCGGATGGAGCCGCCGGGCCAGGGCGGCTGGAACGCCGTGGTGGCGATCTTCGGCGGGGAGGACCTGCTGAACCCCGGCGGCCACCCGCTGCTGCGGGCCAATGGCCGCGGCGCCTGGTTCGGCTGGCCGGACAGCCCGGCGCTGGAAGCGCTGCGCGACGAATGGTTCGACGCCCCCGACCTGCCGGCGCAGCAGGCCATCGGCGCCCGCATCC
Organism: Paracraurococcus ruber; assembly: GCF_004353985.1. Lineage (GTDB taxonomy): Bacteria > Pseudomonadota > Alphaproteobacteria > Acetobacterales > Acetobacteraceae > Paracraurococcus > Paracraurococcus ruber. Next base: position 1,537 of record NZ_SMOA01000233.1, read on the forward strand.
AGTCCCGCTTCCTCGAGGACCTGCCCTACTGGCCGCTGGGCCAGTACCAGGTGGACACCGCCTATCGCCGCGGCCTGGTGATCGGCCGCCGCGGCCTGACCCTGCCGCTGAACGTGCGGCGCGAGGCATGAGCAACGGGGAGGGCGGCATGGCGGACGGCGCCTTCGTGGAACTCGCCCGCGTGTGGCGCGGGCCGGTGGTGGAAAGCTGCCATCGCGGCGTGGTGGCGGTGGCGGATGCCACGGGGACGATCCGCCAGGCCTGGGGCGATCCCGGCCTGGTCACCACCCCGCGCTCCTCGCTCAAGCCCTTCCAGGCCGTGGCGCTGGTGGAATCCGGCGCCGCCGATGCCTTCGCCCTGGGGGAGGCGCATATCGCCATGGCCTGCGCATCCCACCACGCGCAGCCCTTCCAGGTGGCGATCGTGCAGGAATGGCTGGCAAGGCTGGGTCTCGAGGAGAGCAACCTGGTCTGCGGCCCCGACCTCCCGCGCGGGCGGGAGGATCTGCTGGCCGCGGCGCGCGCCGGCGGGCCGCGGCGGGTCTTCCACAACTGCTCCGGCAAGCATTGCGGCTTCCTGACGGTGGCGCGGCACCTGCGCGCCGATCTCGGCTATGCCGACCCGGCGCATCCGGCGCAGCGCCTCTACCTCGATATCCTGTCGGACCTGATCGGCCGCGACGCGGCATCCCTGCTGCGCGGCACCGATGGCTGCGGCCTGCCGGCGCTGGCCCTGTCGGTGGGGGAGATGGCGGTGGCCGCGGCGCGCTTCGGCGCCGTGGCGGTGGCGGGCGGTGCCCGGCAGGCCGCGATGCGCCGGGTGCTGCAGGCCATGCGGGACCACCCCGACCACCTCTCCGGCCGGGATGAGCCGACGGCGCGGCTGGTCCGCGGCACCGGCGGCCGGGTGCTGCTGAAGACCGGCGCCGAGGGATTCCTGCTGGCCATGGTGCCGGACCAGGGGCTGGGGGTTGCGGTGAAGCTGGCGGACGGCGCCGGCCGGGCGAAATTCGGCGTGCTGGCCCGGGCGCTGGCGCTGGCGGGCGCGCTGCCGGCGGCGGAGGCCGAGGCGCTGCTGCCGCAGCTGGAACCCGCCATCCTCGACTCCAATGGCGGGGCGGTGGGCGCCATCGAGATCCTTCTGGGCGGCTGAGGCCGAGCCTCCGGCACGCGCCGGGGCCGGCACGGCGCCTCGCCCTGCCGAGGGCCCCGACGGTCGGCGATGTCCCGCTGCCCTCGGCGGCCGGGTGGCGGCGAGGGACTTGCCCGTGGGGCCCTGGCGCGCCCCATCGGCGCCCTGGCCGGTCGCCCTGGCCGCGGGCCAGTCCCATCCGGCCGCCGGCGTCAGGTCACCGAGGCGAGCGCCGCCGCGATGCGGGCCTGGCCCCAGCGGACCGGCGCGGTGGGCGCCGCGCCGGGCTGCGCGACATCGGCGCCGAAGCCCGGCAGCACCTCCACCCCCTGGTCCCCGCCGACCAGCAGCACCGCCCCGCGCTCGACGAAGACGCCGAAGGCGCCATTGCTCGGCCCGGCGAAGAAGCGGGTGCCGCGCACCGCGATCAGGCCGAAGGGGCCGCGCACCGTCAGGTCCGGCGGCGGGGCGCCGCCGCGCGCCGCGCGGTCCACCAGCGCGGCGCCGCGTTCCAGCACCAGCGTGCCGCCGCGGCGCGCCAGGAAGCGGTCGATCCGCAGCCGCACGCCGCCGCCCAGCAGCACCTCGATCGCCTCGGCCAGCCGCAGCCGGACCCGCGCTTCCTCCCCCGTGGCGACCAGGTCGCCGTCGAAGACCGGCATCGCCGGGGCCAGGGCGCGCCGGGTCCCGCCGGCCTCCGCCGTGGCCTCCCCGCGCATGTCCTCGACCCGGCCGAGGCCGGCGGGGGCGGCGATGGCGGGCAGCGCCAGCAGGGTGGCGGCGCCGGCCAGGGGGCGGCGCCCGATGCCGGCGCGCGGGCGATCCTTCATGCCGCGATCCTTGCCCGGCGGCGCCGGGAAGGGAAGCGTGGCCCGGCCAAGGCGCGCGGGGGCGCCGGGGCCTTGCCGGCGGCCCGCGCGGCTGCCAGCACGGCACAGGCCGGCCCGCGACCGGCACCGCCCCGGGACCACCGGGCGGCAGGAACCAGTCCGCCACGGAACGCCCGCCCATGGAGCATGTCGTCCATTCCCCTGTTCCGGCCGCCGCGGCGGGCCCGGCGGCGCCCGCGGGACCGCGCCTGCTGATGCGGCCGATCGAGGCGCTGGCCGCCGCCCTGCTGGTCGGGCTGATCGGGCTGGTGCTGGCCAGCGTCTTCTGCCGCTACGTGCTGGGCCGGCCGATCGCCGCCTCGGACGAGATCGCGTCCTTCCTCTTCCTCTGGATCGTCATGCTCGGCGCGGTCATCGCCATCGACCGCAACGAGCATCTGCGCCTGGCGCTGCTGCTGAACGCGATGGGCCCGCGGCCGCGCCGGCGGCTGGAAGCGGTGGGGCTGGTCATCATGGCCGCCTTCCTCGGCGCGCTGCTGCCGGCCGCGCTGGAACACACCTGGTTCGAGGCCGACATCACCTCCCCCGCGCTCGACATCTCCATGGGCTGGCGGATCGCCGGCATCCCGCTCGGCATCGTCCTCATGCTGGCCGCGCTGGCCGGCCGGGTTTGGCGGGAGGTGGCGCGCGCCGACCTGGTGCTGGCCATCGCCCTGGTCGGCGCCGCCATCGCCGGGCTGTGGCTGCTGACGCCGGTCTTCGCCCAGCTCGGCAAGGCGAACATCCTGGTGCTGCTGGTCGGCGTCATCGCCGTCTGCCTCGCCATCGGCGTGCCCATCGGCTTCTGCTTCGGCGCCGGGGCGCTGGCCTTCCTGCTGTTCTCCACGCATCTGCCGCCCACCGTCATCGTCGGGCGGATGGACGAGGGCATGTCGAGCCTGATCCTGCTCTCGGTCCCGGTCTTCGTCCTGCTCGGCTGCATCCTCGACGCCACCGGCATGGGCAAGGCGATCGTGGATTTCCTCGGCTCCCTGCTCGGCCATGTGCGGGCCGGCATGTCCTACGTGATGCTCGGCTCGCTCTACCTCGTCTCCGGCATCTCCGGGTCCAAGGTGTCGGACATGGCGACGGTGGCGCCGGCGCTGTTCCCCGAGATGAAGCGCCGCGGCAACCGGCCGGAGGAGATGGTCGCGCTGCTCGGCACCGGCGCCATCATGGCGGACACCGTGCCGCCCAGCATCGTGCTGATCGTCATCGGCTCGGTCGCCGGCATCTCCATCGCCGGGCTGTTCGCCAGCGGCTTCGTGGTGGCGCTGTTCCTGCTGCTGATCCTGGCGGCGGCGGCACGCTGGAAGGCGCGGGGCGAAAGCCTGGCCGGCGTGCGGCGGGCGCCGCTGCGGGCGGTGGGCGCGGCGCTGCTGTTTGCCGCGCCGGCGCTGGTGCTGCCCTTCCTGGTGCGCGGCGCGGTGACGGAAGGCGTGGCGACGGCGACCGAGGTCTCCACCATCGCCGTGCTCTACGCCTTCCTGGCCGGCACCACGCTCTATGGCCGGCTGGGCCTGCGCGACATCTACCGCATGCTGGTCGAGACGGCGGCGATGACCGGCGCCATCCTCCTCATCCTCGGCACCGCCGCCGCCGCCGCCTGGGTGCTGACCCAGACCGGCTTCGCCGGCTACCTGGCCGCGGTGATGCAGGGCCTGCCCGGCGGCTGGGTGGTCTTCATGGGCGTGACCATCCTGGTCTTCCTGTTCCTGGGCTGCCTGCTGGAAGGTCTGCCGGCCATCGTCCTGCTGGCGCCGCTGATGTTCCCCATCGCCCGGCAGCTCGGCATCGACCCGGTGCACTATGCGATGGTGGTGGTGGTGGCGATGAATATCGGCCTGTTCGCGCCGCCCATCGGCATCGGCTTCTACATCGCCTGCTCGATCGGCAAGGTGGCGCCGGATGCCGCCATGCGGACCATCTGGTTCTACCTGGCGGCCCTGCTGCTGGGGCTGCTGGCCATCGCCCTGGTGCCGGCCATTTCCATCGGGCTGATCTGATGGTAACGCCTGCGCCGCAATCCAGGGGGGAAGGGTCGATGACCGGATCACGCCGTCGGAGCATCCTCGCGGCCGGCGCGGCGCTGCCGCTGCTGGCCATCCGCACCCGGCCGGCCGGGGCCGCCGAGTTCACCTACAAATGGGCCAACAACCTGCCGGTCGCGCACCCGCTGAACGTCCGTGGCGCGGAAGCCGTGGCGCGCATCAAGGACAGGACCGGCGGGCGGCTGGAAATCCAGGTCTTCCCCAACAACCAGCTCGGCTCCGACACCGACACGCTGAGCCAGCTTCGCTCCGGCGCGGTCGAGTTCTTCACCCTGTCCGGCCTGATCCTGGCGACGCTGGTGCCGCCTGCGTCCATCAACGGCATGGGCTTCGCCTTCGCCAATTACGCCGCGGTCTGGGCGGCGATGGACGGCCCGCTGGGCGCCTTCGTGCGGGCCGAGATCGGCAAGCGCGGCCTGTTCGCGATGGAGCGGATCTGGGACAACGGCTTCCGCCAGACCACCACGTCCAGCCGCGCGGTGACCGCGCCGGCCGACCTGCGCGGCCTCAAGCTGCGGGTGCCGCCCTCGCCGCTCTGGACCAGCATGTTCAACGCGCTCGGCGCCGCGCCCACCTCGATCAACTTCTCCGAGACCTATTCGGCGCTGCAGACCCGCGTGGTGGACGGGCAGGAGAACCCGCTGGCGATCATCGAGACGGCGCGGCTGTACGAGGTGCAGCGCTTCTGCTCGCTGACCAACCACATGTGGGACGGCTTCTGGTTCCTGGCCAATGCCCGCGCCTGGCAGCGGCTGCCGCGGGACGTGCAGGAGATCGCCCAGGCCGAGCTCAATGCCTCCGCCCTGCAGGAGCGGGAGGATGTGGCCAAGCTGAACGCCGAGCTGCAGGCGAAGCTGGCGCAGCGCGGCATGCAGTTCAACCCGGTGGATCCCGGGCCCTTCCGCGACCGGCTGAAGGAGGCCGGCTTCTACAAGGAATGGCGCGGCCGCTACGGCGAGGAGGCGTGGAAGGTGCTGGAAGGCGCGGTCGGCGCCATCACCTGATGCGGGCGTGACCTCGGGCGCGGCGGCGGGCACCGGCAGGTCGTCCGCCCGGCCCCCGCGCGCGGGTGGCCCCGCATCTCCGGCGCCGCGGGCGGTCCGCGCGTCGCTGCGCCCGCCGCACCGCCGGCAGCCCTTGGGGATGGACGATGGCGCGCCGGCCATCCCGTATCCCCGCCGCGACAGGCATGATGTCGGGGAGGCATGGGGCCGCGCCGCCCCGCCGGCCGCTTCGCCCCTCGGGACGAGGTCCCGCGCCGGATCGATGGCGGTGATCCGCCGCCAGGGGCTCCGGCGGCAGCGTCGCCGCCCGGGGCAGGGCGCTTGACCGCGCCAGGCAACCGGCCACGGCGCCGAGGCGATTCAGCCGGCATATCGCGGCCCACGCGCGCCCAGCCCCAGCCTGTCCCCGGATTGCCGCCCCCGGCGAACACCGTGCTGATTGGCCTGTCGCGAGGTCGACAGGATCGGGCATGCTGGCCTTGCTCGAACCCCGTTCCGCTGCCTTTGCCACATGCTTCACGCCGTCGGGCATGCCGCCCTTCGGCCATCACGGTATCGATGTGTCTGTCAGGTGATTCGCGCCGCCGGGCATTTTGCCCCTAGGCCATCACGGTATCGATGCGCTTGTCGCGTGATCCATGCCTTCGGGCGCTCCGGCCTTCGGCGGTCACGGTATCGATGTGCTTGTCGGGTAATTCGCGCCGTCGGGCATTTCGCCCCTTGGCCATTGCGGCATCGATGCGCTTGTCGCGTGGTTCATGCCCTCGGGCGTTCCGCCCTTCGGCGATCAACGTATCGGTGTGTTTGTCGCGTGATTCACGCCTGCGGGCGTTCCGCCCTTCGGCGATCACGGTATCGGTGTGTTTGTCGCGTGATTCACGCCTATGGGCGTTCCGCCCTTCGGCGATCGCGCTTGGGGAGAACAGGATGGCCTTCGTCACGCTCCGCCAGCTGCTGGACCACGCCGCCGAACGCGGCTACGGCGTGCCGGCCTTCAACATCAACAACATGGAACAGCTGCTGGCGATCATGCAGGCGGCGGCGAAGACCAAATCGCCGGTGATCCTGCAGGCCAGCCGCGGCGCCCGCGCCTATGCCGGGGACCTGATGCTGCGCGCGATGGTGGAGGCGGCGGCGGCCACCTGGCCGGACATCCCGGTCTGCCTGCATCTCGACCATGGGGACAGGCCGGCCACCTGCCTGTCCGCCATCCAGCACGGCTTCACGAGCGTGATGATGGATGGATCCCTGCGGGAGGACGGCAAGACGCCGGCCGACTACGACTACAATGTCGCCGTCACCGCCAAGGTCACGGAGCTGGCGCATGCCGTCGGCGTCTCGGTCGAGGGGGAGCTGGGCTGCCTCGGCTCGCTCGAGAGCGGCACCGGCGAGCAGGAGGACGGGCACGGCGCCGAAGGCGCGCTGTCGCGCGAGCAGCTGCTGACCGACCCGGCGCAGGCGCGCGACTTCGTCGCCCGCACCGGCGTGGATGCGCTGGCCGTCGCCATCGGCACCAGCCACGGCGCCTACAAATTCACCCGCGAGCCGAGCGGCGACATCCTGGCCATGGAGGTGGTGCGCGCCATCCACGCGCTGCTGCCCAACACGCATCTGGTCATGCATGGCAGCTCCTCCGTCCCGCAGGACCTGCAGGACATCTTCAACGCCCATGGCGGCAGGATGCCGCAGACCTGGGGCGTGCCGGTGGCCGAGATCCAGGAAGGCATCCGCCACGGCGTGCGCAAGATCAACATCGACACGGATTGCCGCATCGCCATGGCCGGGCAGTTGCGCCGCGTGGCGCAGGAGAAGCCGGGCGAATTCGACCCGCGCGCCTTCATGAAGCCGGCCATGGCGGCGCTGACCGCGCTCTGCGCCCGCCGCTTCGAGGAATTCGGCACCGCCGGCCAGGCGCCGCACCTCAAGCCCCGGCCGCTCTCCGCCATGGCGACGGCCTACGCCAGGGGCGTGCTCGATCCCGTCCTCGGCGGCGCCGCCGACCGCGCCGCCTGATGCCGACGGCCCGCCGGCTGCGCCCCGGCAGCGCGCGCGGGCCGGCGCGGCGTGCCGGCGGTGTGACGATGGTGTGACGGCAGGGCGCCCGGCGCGGTGCCCAGGCCGGCC
>NZ_SMOA01000234.1 GCF_004353985.1 Paracraurococcus ruber
CGGGACGCGCCGGCGGCTCGGCCGCGGCGGCGTTCGGATCGGCCGGGCGGATCGCGGGCGCGGCGCTGCCCAGTGGGGCCTGTCCTGGCGTGCCCTGCGCTGGCGTGGCCTGGCCTGGCGTGCCCTGGCCCGGTTCGGCCCGGCCGCGGGCACTGCGATAGGCGGCCAGTTCGCGTTCCGTCGGCAGCGTCGCGGTGCGGCCCTGCCGGTCCCGGAATTCCAGCACCACCAGGCCCAGCGCGGGATCGAGGCGCAGGGAGGGGTTGGGCGTCGCCGGCGGTTCCGGCGCCGTCGGGGCAGGCTCCGGCCGCGCCGAGACCCGCGGCCGCGGGGCGGCTTCCTTCGGGGCGTCCGCCGCCACAGGCGGGGACAGGGGGGCGACCGTGCTCATGGCTCTTGCAACCCTTCCATGACAGAAAATGCCTGAAGAAGGGGTTAAGCCGCGCCACCAAAAACGGTGTCGCCGCGGGTTTCCGGCGCGCCGGCCCTGCCGCTCGGCGGGCCGCTGCCGCCGGCTCGGCCGTCCTGGCCCGACGGCACGATCCCCCGCGGCGGGTTCGCCGGTGCCGCCACGGGGCGGGCGGTGCGCCAGCCTGGTTTGACGCCGCCAGGCGCAGGGCCGATCCTGCCCGGCGCCTTGCCGTCCCTCCGCACCCACCTTATCACCGCCTGCGTCGCCGCCCTCGGCGGCGCACTGCTCGCGCTGCTGCATGTCCCGCTCGCCTGGATGATCGGCGCGATGATGGGCACCGCCGCGCTCGCCTGGCACCGGGAGGTCGCGGTGCCGGCCTGGGCGCGGCCGGCGGGCCTGGTCTTCCTCGGCCTCGGGCTCGGCGGCACCTTCTCCGGCCCCGTGCTGGCGGCGGTGACCGGGGCGCTGCCCGTGCTGCTGCTCTGCGGCGTCGCCTCCATCGCCACCGGCTTCCTGGTGGCGCGGCTGTTCACCCGGCTGGCCGGGACGGATGCGCAGACCGGCTTCTTCTGCGCCGTGCCGGGCGGGGTCATCGTCATGGCCATGCTGGCGCAGGAGGCGAAGGCGAGCGTCGCCGCCGTCACCCTGGCGCAGACCATGCGGGTGCTGGTGGTGGTGCTGACCTTCCCGCCGCTGCTCGGCTGGCTGGCGCCGCATGGCGAGTACAGCGAGTTCATGGCGCCGCGCGCCGCGGTGTGGTGGCCCGGCCTGCTGGGCATGGCCGCGGCCGGGCTGCTGCTGGCCTTCCCGCTGCGCCGCCTCGGCCTGGCGAATCCCTGGATGCTGGGGCCCTGCGGCCTGGCGATCATCCTCGCCGCCACCGGCCATCTGCCCTCCGGCGTGCCGGTGCCGGTGGTGGATGCGGCGCAGGTGGCGATGGGCGCCACGCTGGGGACGCGGCTGACGCGCAGCTTCCTGCTGCGCTCCCGCCGCCTGGCGCTGGCCGGCGTGCTCTCCTCGGCGGTGCTGTCGGTGGTCCTGGCGCTGCTCGCCTGGGGCGTCGCCGTGCTGGCGGACATGCCGGTGGCGGCGGTGATCCTCGGCCTGGCGCCGGGCGGGATGCCGGAGATGGCGCTGACCGCCAAGGCGCTGGAACTGGCGGTGCCGCTGGTGCTGGGCTTCCACCTCACCCGCACGGTGCTGTGCAACCTGCTGGTCGGGCCGCTGCACAAATGGGGCGTGCGCTGGGGGTTGCTGTAGAACCCATGCCGGCCAGCATGAATGCTGTCCGGCATGATCATCGTGTCTGGCGCGCAGCCGCCACGCCAACCCTGCGCGCCGGCACCAAGGGTTCCAGGGGCCCTTTGGCCCTTGGCAGGGGAAGATCGGGGCGCCCGTCGAAGGCAGAGCCTGCGATGGGGTCCCGGGGAGTGGGACGGCGTCCCCCTCGCCTATCGCGGCACCGCCGCCACGGTCGCCCGCGGCGGCACCGCCTGCGCCTGCTGCGGCGTGCGCGGCTGCCAGCGATACAGGTAGTCGTGGTTGGCGAAGAACTCGTCGCGCGGGAACATGTCGGTCAGGCTGGCCGGGTCGCGCGCCGTCTCCGGCCGCCAGTGATAGGCCGCGCCCGAGACCTCCTGCGCCAGGGACCCGATGGCGGGATTGCCGCGCCTCGCATGCGCCAGCACCGCCGGATCGGCCAGCTTCTGCAGCAGGCGCGCATGGTCGAAGGGGATCGGGTCGTTGGACCCGATCAGCACCGGGAAGGGCTGCAGCAGGATCGCATGCGGGAAGACCGCGGCGAAGGTCTCCACCACCCGCGCGGTCGGCGCCCACTGCACGTAGATCCCGCCCTTGGCGAGGCGGGTCCGCACCGCCTCCAGGAACTCGGCGGAATAGAGCAGGCCGCTATGCGAGCTTTGCGGCAGCACCGCATCGGCCTCGATGACGTCGTAGCGTTCGGTGCCCTGGGCCAGCGCCTGGCGGCCGTCGCCATATTCGAAGCGCACGCGCGGGTCGCGCAGCAGGGCGGCGACGGCGCCCTCCGGCCGTGCCGCGGCGATCTCCGCCAGCGTGTCGAGCACCGGCTTGATCAGCTCGATCGCCCGGATCTCCTTCGTCGCCGGGGAGATGGCGGCGCCCCAGGGCGTGCCGCTGGACCCGACGCCGATGGCCAGCACCTTCTCCGGCGCCGGGTGGATCAGCGGGCCGATGGACCCGAGCAGGATGTGCACCGGCAGGAAGGGCACGCTGCCCTGGCCATGGCCCATGATGAAGAAGCGGCCGGTGGGCTTGCCCGGGTCCTCCGCCGTCTCGCGGTAGAACGCGACGCCGGACCGGTCCTCGGACCAGGCGGCGAAGCTGCCCTCCGCCTGGCCGTGCATGCGGCTCCAGAAGGTGCCGTTGCCGGGCAGCGCGACCAGCGCCACGGCGCAGGCGGCGGCCAGCCCGGCTTCCCAGCGCCGGGCGCGGAGCGAGGCGAGCAGGGATGCGCCGCGGCCGGCCTGCCACAGCCAGCCCAGCAGCAGCAGGGCCGACAGCGCCGCCAGCAGCTTCAGCGTGCCCATGCTGCCCAGGATGTGCAGCGTGACGAGGCCGGTGCCGATCGACCCCGCGGCATTGCCGGCGATGTTCGCCAGTTGCACCCAGCCGACCCGGGCGCCGACGCTCGCCAGATCCTGCTGCACCGCCCGCTGGACGAAGGGGAAGGTCATGCCGATGAGGAAGGCGGGCGGCGCCACCACGACGACGACGAGCAGGGTGGAGACCACCATCGGCGCCAGGGTGAAGCGCCAGTGGTCCACCGACATCAATCCGCTGAGCGGCGGATAGGGCAGCGCCAGCCAGAGCGCGCCGATCAGCAGCGCGGCGAGCACGAAGCCCGCCCCCTGGGTGACGAAGAAGGCCGGGCGCGGGTCCGGCAGCCGCCGCACCATCCGCGCCGCCAGCGCCATGCCCAGCCCATCGGCCAGCAGGAAGATCCCGAGCACGGTGGGGAACAGATAGGCATGGTACTGCCCGACCTGCCCCAGCAGCCGGACCCAGAGGATCTCGAGCGCGACGATGACGTAGCCCGACAGGAAGACCAGCAGGCACCAGAGCGGCAGGCTGCCGAAGGGGGCCGCCTTGGCCGCGCCCGGCCGGGCGGCGTCCGGCGCCGCCGCGGCGCGCGCGCCCGGCAGCAGGGTCAGCGCCAGGGCGGCGGCGGCCAGGTTCAGCGTGGCCGCGAGGCCGAGCGCCCCGGTGAAGCCCAGGTTGCCCACCACCAGCCAGCCGCCCAGCAGCGCGCCCAGCCCCGCCCCCAGCGTGTTCAGGCCGTAGAGGGTGCCGATGCGCTCCGCCAGCCTGTCGAGCGAGGTGGCGATGGCGCGGCAGAGCAGCGGCAGGGACGCGCCCATCAGCGTGGTCGGCACCACCAGCCCGGCGAAGCAGAGGGCGAAGACCAGCGCCGGCCCCTCCACCCGCCCGGCCAGGCCCAGCGCCAGCCAGTCATAGAGGAAGGGCTTGGAGACCAGGGCGCAGAGCGCCACCACCGCCTCGCACAGGGCGAAGCCCAGCAGCGCCCGGGCCGGTGTCAGCCGGTCCGCCAGCAGGGCGCCGAGGATGGAGCCGAGGCCGAGCCCGGCCAGGAAGGCGCCGACCACCAGGGCGGCGCTGACCGTGTCCGACCCCGCGAAGATGCCGAGCATGCGTTGCCAGACGATCTGGCAGAGCAGGGCGCCGAAGCCCGAGCAGAAGAAGGCCAGCATCAGACGCGGCATCGGCGGCGTTTCCCCATCACGCAATCCGGAGAGGACGTTTCGCCACACGAAACGGGCCGGCGAAAGTCTTGAAAGTGGCTTCAATGTGACAGGAATGTCATTCCCGCCGCAGAATCCCATCCACCAGCCGGTCCGCCCAGGGTCGGGACTGGAAGTCCCGCCGCAGCGCCGCCTCGTCGTAATCCTCGCGCAGCCAGTCGAGGAAGGGCTTCGGCCGCTCCCGGGTCTCGGTCGCATAGCGGGCGAAGAAGGCATCGAGGATGCCGGTGCGGCTCTGCCGCACATGCCCCCAGCGGAGGGAGAGCTGGGCGGCCGCCTCCTCCACCGGCCGGCCCTGCAGCAGCAGCCACAGCCCGGCGGCCAGGCCGGTGCGGTCGGCGCCCGACTTGCAATGGATCAGCACCGGCTCCGGCACACTCCGGAAGATCTCGGCCAGGCGGAGGATGCGGTCCTTGTGCGGCGCGCCGCGGCTCTCGAAGGGCGCATCCACATGCTGCAGGCCGAGCGCGGCGGCGGCCGCGCGGCCGAGCCGGTCCGACCCGCAGTCGCGGCGCTCGCCGCGCAGGTTGATGACCGTGCGCAGGCCGAGGCGGCGCTGCGCATCCCGCAGCTGCCAGGGCAGCGGGTGGTTGGAGCGGTAGAGCCGCCCGCTCTCGACCACGCCCCAATTGCGCCAGGAGATGCGCAGCAGGGCGTGATCCACGAGGAGGCTGTTCAGCCAGGCGCGCCGCCCCTCGAGCGGCGGCGCCCCGGTGCGGGTCCCGGACATGCCGGCGATATGCGGCGTGGGCCGCGGGAAGGCCAGAGCGGATCCTCGGGCGATCCAGGCGCCCGCGCCCGGCCGCCCCGGCCGCGGGCGCCATACGGCACGCCGCGCCTTGGCGCCGTGTTGGCCCGGGGGGGGGGGGCAGGCCCGCCGAGGGACTTCCGCGGCCGCAGGCGCATCCGCCGCCGGCCCCGCCTGCGGAACGCCGCCCGGAGCGCCCCGGCCGGGATCGCCATCTCGGCGAGCAGGGCCGGCACGCCGACAGGGCGCCGACCACGACCCAGCAGGGCCACCGGCAGGACCGCCGAGACGCGGCCGCAACGCGGCGGGCAGGATCGGCAGCGCGATGCCGGCGGCCCCGGCCGCAGCCACCGGGGCGGGTCGCAGGAACGGGCGCACCGCGACCGGGACGACCAGGGGCCGGCGCGCCACCGGCCCACCAAGCCGGACCGCATCCGGGCATCGGGCGGCGGCGGGGAGCGCGACCGTCACCATGCCCAAGCCCCCGCCAGCGGGCGCTGAGCGGCAAGCGGGGGAAGGCGGGAGCTACACTCCCCCGGTGCCTTCCGGCCCGCCCTCGCCTATTCCATCCGCGCGCCGCTGATCTTCACCATCTCGGCGAACATCGGGCGCTGGCGGGCGGCATGGGCCACCGCATCCTCCGGCGTGCTCCAGAGGCAGCGGGCACCGGTCTGCTGGAAGCGCTGCTGCACCGCCGGGTCGGCCGCGATCTCGCGCAGCGCGGCATTCACCTTGTCCATGATCGGGCGCGGCATGCCGGCCGGCCCGACCCAGGTGCACCAGGACGTCACGACGAAATCCCGCACCCCGGCCTCCGCCATGGTCGGGATGTTCGGCAGCGTCGGCCAGCGCGCCGGGCTGGTCACCGCATAGGCCTTCAGCCGCCCCTCCGCGATCACCGGGATGTAGCTGGCCAGGTTGTCGATGGCGAAGGTCAGGTCGCCCGACAGCATCGCCGGGATGATCTGCGCCGCGCCGCGGAAGGGCACGTGCTGGCCGTCGATCCTCTCCCGGTCGCAGAACAGGGCGCCGGACAGATGCGCCGTCGTCCCGACCCCGGGGCTGCCGAAGGAGACGCCGTTGCGCCGCGCCTTCGCCCAGTCGATGAACTCCCGCAGCGTGTTCGGCGGCGTGTACTGCGCCGGCGCCACCACCACGTTCGGCAACTCCCAGTGCATGGAGATGACGGAGAAGTCCTTCTCCGGGTCGAAGGGCAGCTTCGCGTAGAGGAATTGCGAGATCGACAGGTTGGCGACCGTCGCCGGCCCCTGGGTGTAGCCGTCCGGCGCCGCTTTCGCGATCGCCTCCATGCCGATATTGCCGCTGGCACCCGGCCGGTTCTCCAGCACGAAGGGCTGGCCGAGCTTCGCCGAGAGCTGTTCCGAGACGATGCGCGCCAGCACGTCGGTCGAGCCGCCGGGCGGCCAGGGGATCACCACGCGGACGGGGCGGTTCGGCCAGTCGCCGGCGGACTGGGCGAGTGCCCCTTGGAACACGGCCGGCGCGGCGAGCGGAACGAGGGGGGCAGCCAGCAGCAGGCTGCGGCGCGTGGTCATGCGGTGTCTCTCCCGGTCGGTTTGCCCTGGTGGGGCGCGCCTCATGGCACCGGTGGGGACGTGGCGCAAAGGGGGGGTCGCCGGGCCGCGCCGGCTGCGGCAAGAATCGGCCGGACGGCGCGGATCGCCACCGGGGGCGCGGCGCCTGGCCGCGGCCCGGCGGCGGGACTCCGCGCCACCATCGAATTCCGGGGCCGCCCTGCGGCGCCTGCCCCGGCTTGAGGGACTGCCGATGACACCGGAGGAATTCCGCCGCTTCGGCCACCAGCTGGTGGACTGGGTCGCCGACTACCGCGCCGGCCTCGAAGCCCATCCCGTCCAGGCGCCGGTCGCGCCGGGGGAGATCCGCGCGCAGCTCCCCGCCAGCCCGCCGGACCAGCCGGAGGACATGCAGGCGGTGCTGGCCGATCTCGACCGGATCGTGATGCCCGGCATCACGCATTGGCAGTCGCCGCGCTTCTTCGGCTATTTCCCGGCCAATGCGCCGCTGGCCGGCGTGCTGGGCGACCTGGTCAGCACCGGCCTCGGCGTCATCGGCCTGTCCTGGCAGTCCGGCCCGGCGGTGACCGAGCTGGAGGAGGTGGTCACCGACTGGGTCCGGCAGATGGTCGGGCTGAGCCCGGCCTGGAGCGGGGTGATCCAGGACACCGCCTCCACCAGCACGCTGGTGGCGCTGCTCTGCGCCCGGGAACGCAGCACCGGCTATGCCATGGCGCGCGGCGGCCTGCAGGCCGAGGCGGCGCCGCTGGTCGTCTATGTCTGCGCCCAGAGCCATTCCTCGGTCGACAAGGCGGCGCTGCTCGCCGGCTTCGGGCGGGACCAGGTGCGGCTGGTACCCTTCGACGACGCCTATGCCATGCGCGCCGATGCCCTGGCGGCGATGGTGGAGGAGGACCTGGCGCGGGGATGGAGGCCCTGCGCCGTGGTCGCCACCACCGGCACCACCGCGACCACGGCGGTGGACCCCGTGGGCGCCATCGCCGCGGTCGCGCGCCGGCATGGCCTGTGGCTGCATGTGGATGCCGCCATGGCCGGCAGCGCGATGATCCTGCCGGAATGCCGCTGGATGTGGGACGGGATCGAGGCCGCCGACAGCCTGGTGCTGAACGCCCACAAATGGCTGGGCGTGCCCTTCGACTGCTCGCTGTATTTCGTGCGCGACCCGCAGCACCTGATGCGCGTGATGTCCACCAACCCGTCCTTCCTGCAATCCAGCGTGGACGGGCAGGTGAAGAACCTGCGCGACTGGGGCATCCCGCTCGGCCGGCGCTTCCGCGCCCTCAAGCTGTGGTTCGTCATCCGCGAGCAGGGGGTGGAGGCGCTGCGGGCGCGGCTGCGGCGGGACATGGCGAATGCGCGCTGGCTGGCGGAGCAGGTGGCGGCCGCGCCGGGCTGGCGCGTGCTGGCGCCGGTGGCGCTGCAGACCGTCTGCCTGCGGCACGAACCGCCGGGGCTGGAAGGCGCGGCGCTGGATGCGCACACCACGGGATGGGCGGAGCGCATCAACCGCTCCGGCGCGGCCTATCTGACGCCGGCGGTGCTGGACGGGCGCTGGATGGTGCGCGTCTCGGTCGGGGCGGAGACGACCGAGCATGCGCATGTCGCGGCGCTGTGGGACGCGATGCGGCGGGCGGCCGAAGGGCCGGGCTGAGCGGCGCTCAATTCCATGTAGTGTCGTTTGCGACATATTTTGGGCAAACGGCTGATCCGGACCGGGTTTCTGACGATCCGGATTTTGGAATTGAGGGATTGAGCGGATTTATCGGGGACGTCGCGGGCCGCCAGGCAGCGCACAGACCGTGACCTTTTTCCTATAGCCAACCCCATCTGCCGAGGCAAGGCCGGCGATATCCCGATCGCCCCTTGCCCCGGGCGGCGACCGCAGGCGGGCGCGGCCTTGGCGTGGGACGGGCATCCCGGAAGGCCCGCCCGGCCTGTCGCACCCCGCTGCCCGCGCGCCCATCGCCGTCCAGGCCGCCTGCCTGCGCGGCCTCGCCCGCGGCGGCAGCCTCGACGGCATGCTGCCGCGGCAGGTGCGGCAAGGGCGCCCTGGCCTCGACCCGATGCCGGGCTGTCGCCTGCGGCGGTTCACGGCAGCGCCGCGCCCGGTCTCCGGCTGCTCGGGCGCGGCGGCGCAGGGGACGCGGC
>NZ_SMOA01000235.1 GCF_004353985.1 Paracraurococcus ruber
CGCCTGGACGCCGCGACGCGCCGGGCGACCTGGCCCCGGCGGCCCACGGGGCGGCCCACGGGGCGGCCCACGGGGCGGCACCGAGCGGCCGGGGCGATCGGCTCGGCCCTCAGTCCGGCTTCACCCCGGCGGCCTGGATCACGCCCCGCCAGCGCTCCAGCTCCGCGCCGATGAAGGCGGTGTAGTCGGCGGCACCCAGGCGGCCCGGGACCACGCCGATGCCGGCGAAGCGCTCGCGCAGCTTCGGGTCGGCCAGCGCCTCGGCGATGGTGGTGCCCCAGCGCGCGGCGATCTCCGGCGGGATGCCGGCGGCGGCGGAGAAGCCGAACCAGTTGGTGCTGCGCGCGGCGGGGAAGCCGGCCTCGGCGAAGCTCGGCGTGTCCGGCAGGGCGGCGTCGCGCCCGGCTTCCGAGGTGCCGAGGGCCCGCAGCCGCCCGGCGCGGAGATGCGGCAGGGCGATGGGCAGGCTTTCCATCACCGCCGGGATCTGCCCGCCGATGGCATCCGCCAGCGCGGGGGCGGAGCCGCGATAGGGCACATGCGTCAGCTCGACGCCGGCGGCGCGCGCCAGCAATTGCCCGACCAGGTGGTTCATGGTGCCGTTGCCGCCGCTGCCATAGGCCAGGCCGCCCGGCCGGCCGCGGGCGAGGGCCAGGAATTCCGCCAGGTCCCGGGCGGGCACGCCCGGGTTCACCACCAGCACGCTGGCGAAGGTGCCGACCAGGGCGACATGGGTGAAGTCCGTCAGCGGGTCGTAGGGAACGCTCGGGTACAGCACCGGGCCGATGCCGTGCGAGGCGGCATTCGACATGATGACGATATGGGCATCGCCGCGCGCCTTGGCGACCAGGTCGCTGCCCACCAGGCCGCCGGCGCCCGGCCGGTTCTCGATGACGATGGGCTGGCCGAGGCGGGTGCCGATGCTCTCGGCCAGCGCGCGGGAGAGCGTGTCGGCGGCGCCGCCGGGCGGGAAGTTCACGATCCAGCGGATCGGCCGCTCCGGCCAGGCGAGCTGCCCGCTCCCCTGGGCGCGGCCGAGGGCGGGGAGGATGAGCGGGGCGGCAAGCAGGGCGCGGCGGGGCAGGGCGGGCATGGCGTGCTGGGGCAGCAACATGCGTGCCATCGGCATCCGTGCCGGCACGGCGCCGACCTGACGCATGCGCTTCGGCGACGGGCCTGCGGAAGACACGCCTGCGGAAGACACGCCTGCGGACAGCAGGCAGGCCACCCGCGCGCGTGCCGATGGCCGATGTGCCAGTACCGCGCGAACCCATGGGCCCTGGGCAAGCCGCAGGCGCGCCATCACCGCGCGCGCTGCGTCCCAGCCGGGCATTCCCGCCAACATCATGCCTGGCGCCATCGCCGCCGGGACTAGGAAAACATCGCCACCGCCCGGATCGGGCTGGCCGTGCCGCCGCGGATGCGCAGCGGGAAGCCGATGAAGGTGAAGCGGCCGCGGCCGACGAGCTTGTCGAGGTTCGCCAGGCATTCCATGTGGGTGATGCCGCGCTCGGCGCAGGCCATGTGGGCCTGGAAGTTGGGCTCGCCCTCCGGTGCCGGGCTGATCGCCTCCACCCCGAACATGCCGATGCCGCGGTCGGCCAGCCAGTGCACGCTGTCCAGCGCCAGGCCGGGGAAGTCGTGCAGGTAGCCGGGCTTGCCGAGCAGGCGCTGCTCCACCCCCATCCAGAGCAGCACCGTGTCCTTCTTCCGGATCTCCTGGCCGGAGCGTTGCAGCGCCGCTTCCATCTCCGGCACCGTGACGGCGTGCTTCAGCGGCACATGCGACAGGTCGAGGCAGATGGCGGAGGTGTAGAAATCCGCCAGCGGCACCTGGTCGATCGAGGCGGCCCCTGGCCGCGGGTCGAAATGCACCGGCGCGTCCACATGCGTGCCGGCATGGTCGCTGAGCGAGAGGAACATCGCCTTGCTGCTGAAGGTGGTGTTCCCGGCGTGCTTCTTCTCGGCGTGGTCGTTCCAGACCGTCATCACCACCGGCGGATGGCTGGGATGCGCCTGGGTGCGGTGGAAGATCTCGCGCGAGAGATCGATGAATTCCGGCATGGCGGCACGCTCCTCGGTCGGTGCCGCCGGATGTTCGCCGCGCAAGCGGGGCCCGTCCAGCCGCGCTCGACGCGCCGCGCTCAGCCCATGCGGTAGAAGAACCGCTCCTCCACCACCTTGCCGTCGCGCACCGTGTAGAGCCCGACCTCCTCCATCTGCATGCGCTGGCCGCTGGCCTTGGGCGTGACGTCGAGGTGGAAGCGGAGCGCGAACTGGTCGCCGTTGACATAGGGGCCATGCGTCTCGGCGCCGTGGATCTCGTGGTTGGCATACCACCAGGCACCCTTGCCCTTCACCGCGGCCAGGCCCTTGGCGACGGCCATCTCGCCCTCCATGGGCTCGATGCTCACGATGTCCTCCGACCAGAAGCGCTCGCCCGCTTCCTCGAAGGTCCCGGCCTTGCAGAGGGCGGCGAATTCCTGGGCGATCTCCAGCGTGCTGCTCATCCTCGGGTCCCTCCGCGCCCATCATGGCGCGGAGGGAACATATCAAGAACTAAGCCCTGCCTTCAAGCCGGATCGCAGAGGTAGCGCCGCACCGGATAGGGCCGCCTGGCGAAAGCCGGGCAGAAGCTGCGCACCACCGGCTCCAGCAGCGCGAAGAGCCCGCGCTTCTCGGCATTCAGCGCCTCCAGCCGGGCCCGCGCCGCCTCCGCCTCCCGCGCCAGCTTCGCCAGGTCCACCGTCAGCAGCTTGCGGTCGCGGACGATCACCCGGCCGCCGACCATGACATGGCGCAGCGCATTGCCGTCCTCCGTATGGATGATCTGGTTCACCGCGTGGTTCAGCGGCATCCAGTTCGGATGCTGCAGGTCGAGGAAGACGATGTCGGCCTTCATCCCCGGCGCGATGGCGCCGATATCGGCGAAGCCCAGCGCCCTGGCCGAGCCGAGCGTGCCGGCCCGCCAGGCCTCCGGCGCCGTCACCCATTCCGCCGGGTCCGGCCCCTGCACCGCGGCCAGCTGGAAGGCCGCCCGCATCGCCTCATACATGTTGGAGGTGTCGGAGGAGGAGACGCCATCCGTCCCGATGCCGACGGTGACGCCGAGGTCGAGCGCCCGGCGCAGCCGGAACATCCCGTTGCCCAGCCGCATGTTGCTGCCCGGGTTGTGCGCGATGGCCGCGCCCCTGTCGGCCATCAGCCGCAGGTCGTCATCGGTCAGCCAGATGCCATGCGCCGCCGAGAAGCCCGGGCCCACCAGCCCCAGAGCATCCAGGTGCTGCACCAGCGTCTTGCCGTAGCGGTCGAGGCCGGCCAGCGCCTGCAGCTTGCTCTCCGCCACATGGCTCTGCAGCGGCGCGCCATGCTCGGCCGCCAGGCGCTGGCAGCCGCAGAGGAAATCATCCGCGCAATGCAGCGGGATGGTCGGCGCCAGCGCGGCGCGGATGTCCTGCCCGGCCCAGCGCCAGTGCGACAGGATCTCGCCCATGGCGGCCAGCGTCGCCTCGCCCGGCGCCGGCCGCAGCGCATCCACCTGGGCGCGCAGCGCGTCGGGCAGGGCGTCGCGCAGGCCGGGCACCGCATCCCACACCGTGCGGTCGGCGACCATGGGCGCGATCACCGCGCGCAGCCCGACCTCGGCATAGGCTTCGGCGGCGGCGTCCATCCCCTCCCGCGTCGGCACCGGTGCCTCGGCGTACAGATCGTAGGCGGCGGTCACGCCCTTCAGCGCCATCTCCGCGGCGCAGAGCTGCGCCGAGAGCTTCTTGTCCTGCAGGCTGCGCCCGCCGCCCATCCACGGACCCGCCGCCAGCAGCAATTCCAGGGTCCAGGCATCGGCCAGGCCGCGCGCCAGGCCGCCATGGCCATGGGTATGGGCATTCACCAGGCCGGGATGCAGCAGCAGGCCGCTGGCATCCTCCACCCGCGCCGCCTCCGGCGCGTCCAGCGCCGGGCCGACCGTGCGGATCACCCCATCCTCGACCAGGATGTCGGCCGGCTCGGCGCGGCGCTGCGCCGCATCGGCCACCAGCCCGCCCCGGATGACCACCCAGCCCCGCTCGACCTGCGCCATCGCCCGCTCCCCGTCCTGCGGGGGCGATGATACGCAATCCTCATGCCGGGCGTCAGCGAGGGAGGCGCCGCCTCCCTTGCCGGGTCGGCGGCCGTGCCGCCGACCCGGCAAGGGCCGGAAGGCCCTTGGATCCCTCGGGCCTGCTCAGGCGAAGATCACATCCGCCGCGGCCAGGTGGTGCTCGCCCAGCAGCGTGACCGATGCATCCACGCCCAGGCTGCCGCCGCCGGGCAGGTGGATCTGCACCTGCGTGTTCGTCCCGTCGAAGGCGGTGCGCACCTGCAGGTGCGAGGCATCGCTGAACTCCGCATCGCCCAGCACCTCCGCCACCACGCCCGGCAGGCGGCGCGCGAAGGCCGAAAGATCCAGCCGGTCGAGCCCGTCCTGGAAATCCGTCACCACATCGCCCTGGGTGTCGTAGACCGGCATCCGCGCCCGCGCATCCAGCGCGCCGAAGGCGAAGACATCCGCGCCGCCACCGCCGGTCAGCGTATCGGCGCCGACGCCGCCCTCCAGCAGGTCGTCGCCATCGCCGCCCATCAGCACGTCGTAGCCGCCGCCGCCGCGCAGCGTGTCGTTGCCGGCATCGCCGGCCAGGCGGTCGCCGCCCTCGTCGTCGCGCGCATAGGCCTGGGCATAGGCGCTGCCGGCCTCGAACACGCCCCAGCCGAGGATCAGGTCGTCGCCGGCGCCGCCATGCACGCTGTCGGCGCCGTAGCCGGAATAGACCGTGTCATTGCCGTCGCCGGCGGCGATGACATTGCCCGCCGGGGCCGGAAGCGGGCCGGCGGGCGGGATGCCGGGGTGCCACCCCGCCCGGCCGTCGCCGCGGATCAGGTCGTCGCCCGCGCCGGCCAGGATCAGGTCGTAGCCGGTCTCGCCGTCAAGGGTGTCGCTGCCGTTGGTGCCGCGGAGGAGGGGCATGGGTTGCTCCTAAATGGTATGCAGTACTCTGCCTGCACAACCTGGAGTATCCGCCACCGCTCCGCACGCCACGTCCGCGCGAGCATCTTGCGGGACTCTTAACGCCGGAAGCGCAGGGTCACGCCGCGCGCGATCCATCCGGCCTCGATCGCATCGATGTCGCAGGCGCCGGAGGGATCGGCCTTCCGCGGCGCATCCTGCAGGAAGGGCGCCCGCATCTCCCGCCAGATGCCCAGCATGCGGCGCAGTTCCGGCAATGGGTCGCGGTGGTCGTCCACCCGCAGGTTCAGGTCGGGGAAATCCTCGGTCGTGGTCAGCAGCATGGCGGCGGATTGCCGGCCGCGCTTGTCGCCGCCGGCCGCCTCGCCGGCCTCCATGGCGGCCATCAGGCGCTCCGGCAGCGGCAGATGGGCCTGCGCCGCGAAGGCGGCGGCGGTGGCTTCCACCACCTGTGGCCCGGCCAGCATGTTGCCGGCGACGGAGAAGCCCTGGCGCGGCGAATCGCCCGCCCAGTCCACGCAATTCGCGCCGGTCCAGGCGGCGCTGCGGCCGTGCCGGTCCACGGCATGCACCTGGCGGATGCCGCGCCCCTTGTCGCCGGCCAGCGCGCCCTCGATCGCCTCCGCCGGGTGCAGGCCGCGCGCCAGCCCGTCCAGGATGGCCGGCGCCAGGTAGCGGTTGGTGAAGGACTGGGTGGAGACGGCGCCGACGCCGGACCGGACGAAGGGGCAGCTGGCGCCCACCGCGAAATTGCAGGTGGCGACCGCCACGGCGAAGGCGCCGGTCGCGGGGTCATGGGCGGTGATGGACCAGGTCATGCGCGGAGTTCCTGCGGATGGCGCGGCAGCATGCGGGCAAAGACGTGGGCGCGGAATGCCGGAAAGCCTGGACGCATGGGCCCTCGATGGCGTCCACATGATGTGCTCGCAAGGAATGCCGACATGGACCCCCAGGCTCCGCCCGCCCCGCCCGAGGACGTGCCGCCGCGCCGGGTGGCGGTGCGGGAATTCCGCGGCAACCTCGCCTCCTGCCTGCAGGAGGTGCAGGAGGGGGGCAGCCTGCTCATCACCTCCCGCGGTCAGGTGGTGGCCGAGCTCCGGCCGCCACCATCCGGGGGCGCGCCGCGCCCGCGCCCGGACGGGCCGAAGGGCCGCATCGCCGTCGCGCCCGATTTCGACGCGCCGCCGCCCGACCGCCGCGCACCGAAGGAGGGCGAGGAGGAGGCGTAACGCGCCTCCTCGACGCCCAGGCCCTGCTCTCGCGGCGCGCCGACGACCCGTGCCCTGGCGCCCGGGCGCGCATCGGGGACGAGGCGAACGCGGCCCGGGCCAGCGTCGTCCCGCCTCGGGAGATCGGGTGGGGCAGCGTGTGGGGACGCTCGCGGCCGGGATCCGGGAGGCGGCGCAGGAAATCCCCGCCAATGGCCTCCGCGTGCTGGAGACCGGCCTGCCGCGCCCGGTCGCGCCGGCTGTCCTGCCCACCCGTCATCGCGATCCCTCCGACCGCCTGCCGACCGCGCGGGCGATGGCCGAGGGGGCGGGTTGCGGCATGCCGGCCATGCTGGGCGGGCACTGCCCGGACCGGCTGGTCGCCTGCGGCTGGTCCCCGCCCGACGGCCTGGGGGCGCGGCCCCGGCCGGGGCGGTCCGGTGCCCGTTGCGCCGGGGCGCCGGCGGCGGCAGGGTGCCGGCCCATGGCAGGGGGAGGGGCGCGGATGATGCCGATCGGTCGCAGGCAGGCGGCGATGCTGGCGATGGCGGCGCTGGCCGCGCCACGGCTCGGCCGCGCCCAGGGCAGCTGGCCGGAGCGGCCGGTGCGCCTCATCCTTCCCTTCGGCGCCGGTGGCGCCGCCGACACCCTGGCGCGCTCCGTCGCCAATGCCTTCGCGCCACATGCCAACGGCCAGTCGCTGGTGGTGGAGAATCGCGGCGGCGCCGGCGGCACCATCGCCGGCGCCGCCACCGCCCAGGCGCGGCCGGACGGCTACACCCTGATGCTGGCCGATCTCGGCGCCAACGGCATCGGCAAGGAATTGCAGCCCTCCGTCCCCTACGACCCCGCCACCGCCTTCACGCCGGTCTGCCACCTGGTGAACCTGCCGCTCGCCTTCGTCGTCCCGGCCTCGCTCCCGGTGGACGACATCGCGGGCTTCGTCGCCCTCGCCCGCCGCCGCGGCGACATGGTCTATGCGCATCCGGGCATCGGCTATGCCGGGCACCTGGCGCAGGAGTTCATGAACCGCGAGCTCGGCCTGAAGATGACGCCGGTGCCCTATCGCAGCGGCGCGGAGGTGGCGCGCAGCATCCTCGCCGCCGAGACCGAGAGCACCTTCATGACGGTCTCCACCTCGCTGCCCTTCATCCGGGAGGGGAAGGCGAAGGCGCTGGCGGTGTCCTCGAAGGCGCCGGTGCCGCAACTGCCGAACGTGCCGCCGATGGCGACGGTGCTGCCGGGGTTCGAGGCGCTGGTCTGGCACGGCATCGTCGGCCCGGCCGGGCTGCCGCCCGAGATCACCGCGGCGGCGAACCGCGCCTTCAACGCCGTCCTCGCCGACCCCGCGGTGCGGGAGGCGGCGGTGACCCGGCAGGCGGCCGAGATCGTCGGCGGCACGCCGGACCAGTTCGGCCGCTTCATCCAGGCCGAGATCGCGCGCTGGACGCCGCTGATCCGCAGCCTCGGCCTGCGGGCGGAGTGACGCCGGTGAGCGACGCCAAGACCCCGGTCCCCGCCCGCCCTGCCGCGACCGTCCTCCTCGTCCGCGACGGCGACCATGGCCTCGAGGTCTTCATGGTGGTCCGCCACCGGGAGATCGAGTTCGCCGGCGGCGCCCTGGTCTTCCCCGGCGGCCGGGTGGAGGAGGACGACAAGACCCTCGCCGGCCCGGACCCGCTGGACGCCTTCCGCATCGCCGGCATCCGCGAGACCTTCGAGGAATGCGGCGTGCTGCTCGCGCGCCCGAAGGGCGGCGGCCCGGTGGTCGATGCCACCCGCCTGCTGGGGATCGAGGCGCTGCACCGGACCCGCGTGGCGAAGGGCGAGCAGCCGCTCTCGGCCATGCTGGCGGAGGAGGGGCTGGAGCCGGCCGCCGATGCCATGGTCCATTTCGCCCACTGGATCACGCCGGCCAGCCGCAGCAAGCGCTTCGACACCCAGTTCTTCCTGGCCGCCGCGCCGCCCGACCAGGTGGCGGTGCATGACGGGCACGAGAGCGAGGACAGCGTCTGGATCCGCCCGCTGCAGGCGATCGAGGAGGCGAATGCCGGCCAGCGCCGCCTGGTCTTCGCCACCCGCAAGGTGCTGGAGAAGCTGGGCCGCGCCGCCACGGTGGCGCAGGCGCTGGCGACCGCCCGCACCGCCCGGGTGGTGACGGTGATGCCGGAGATGCTGCGGACGGAGCAGGGCTGGCGCCTGCATATCCCGGCCGAGGCAGATTATGGCGGCTCGGTCTTCGAGATGCTGGACGCGCCGGCGATCTGATCGCCTGCCGCCTGCCGCCTGCCGCCTGCCGCCTGCCGCCTGCCGCATCCGGCGCTCCAGGGCCCGGGGCGGTGCCCCGGCATCGCGCCGGGCGGCGCCATGGCGGCCGGCGGGGGCGGCGCGATCCGCCGGGTCCCGCGCGACCGGCGGCGGATACC
>NZ_SMOA01000236.1 GCF_004353985.1 Paracraurococcus ruber
ACAACGTGACGATGGACGTGGAACTCATCGCGCCGATCGCCATGGACCAGGGGCTCCGCTTCGCCATCCGCGAGGGCGGCCGCACCGTCGGCGCCGGCGTCGTCGCCGAGATCGTGAAGTAGGCACCGGTCGCGCGACCGATGCCGGGGGGCGGGCTGCGCAGGCGGCCCGCCCCCTTTGCGTTCCGGGCCCCGGCATGACCGGCGCCGCGGCCCTGCTGCGGGCGGTGCTCTGCCCGCCGCATGCCCCGCCGGACGTGGCCGTGCCGGACCCCGAATCAACGCTGCCGCCGCTGCTGCATGGGTTCCGCCTGCTCGACCTCGACGCGCCGGGGACGGAGGCGCCGGCTGCGCTCGGCCTCTCCCCGCGATTCCTCGCCGCGCTGCGGTCGGGCGATGAAGTCGTGCGGGCGATGCGGGAGGCGGTGATCCTGGCGCGCCTGCCGCAACTTCGGCCACGGGCGATCTCGCCGCGCGGGCTCGATGTTGCCCATGCGCTGGCGCGGCGGGGGAAACTGCTGCTCTGCCCCTTCACCGGCGACTGGACCGGGACGGCGAAGGCGCTGGGGCATGAGGTTTTCTGGCACGCCGCCGGCGGCCGCGCCTGCCTCGTCGCGCAATGGGCGGCGGCGCCGCTCGCGGCGCAGGACACCGCCTGGATCTTTCCGGCGGAGCGCGTCGTCCTCTTCCTCGGCCATCTGCTCGGGTCGCCCGACTATCTCCGCTACATGCTGGGGGAGGCGCTGCTCGGCCTGCTGCGGGCGCCGGAACTGGTGGCGGCGCATCTGCGCCGGGTTGGCCCCCCGCCGCAGATGCTGCTTGTGGAAACCATCGCGCCGCATCTCGGCCACTGCATCTGGAATGCCGCCAGCGCCTGGCCGCGGCTGCTCGAGCAGCCGGGGCTGCCGCGGCCGGACGGCATCGTCACCTGGGAGGGCAACGACTTCCTGCCGCCGCCGACCGCGCTCTGGCCGGACCTGGCCGGGCTGCCGCTGCACCGGCTGCAGCGCCCGGCGGACCTGGTTGGCCTGGTGGCGGGGACGGGCGGGCTCGCCCTCGTCGCCAAGGATGACTGGATCGGCGCGGGCTTCGCCGGCCGCGTGCTGGCCTGGGCCCGCGCCGCTTTGCCGCCGGACCGTGCCGCGGCGCTGGCGGCGCTGCGGGCGCAGGCGCGGCCGCTGGTGCTGCTCGGCCTCCGCCTCGGCAACCGCGCCTGGGTCGAGCAGGAGGAGGGGCTGGCGGACCTCGCCGCCGCGCTGGCGGCGCGCTTCCCCGGCATCGGCTTCGTGCTGGACGGGCTGACCGGCGGCACCGCCATGGGCTGGACCCATGGCCTGATGTCGCTGGAGGCGGAGGCGGCGCTGGCCGGGCGACTTGCCGCGCGGATCGGCACGCATTCCCCCTGCCATGTCACGGTCGGCCGCGGCATGGTGGAAAGCCTGGCGGCCAGCGCCGCCGTCGATCTCTTCGTCGCGCCGCTCGGCACCGGCCTCGCCAAGTACCAGTGGCTGGCGAACCGGCCGGGCGTCGTCCTCTCCAACCGGCTGGGGCTGGACCGCGCGGACCCGCGGGGCTGGGCGCTGCGGGTCTTCGATGGCTGCCGGGACGATGCCAGGCCGGCCGTGATGCCCGACCCGGCGCTGGTGCGGGACATCCCGGCACCGGACCGGCCGGGGCCGGGCCAGGAGAATTTCAGCCTGGACTGGCGCCATGTGCTGCCGCTGGCACTGCCGCTGGCGGAGGCGGCGCTGCGCCGCTGACCGCCCGCCGCCGCGCAGCCTGTCGGCCCGCCTGCCGCCCCTCGACAGCGACGCGGCTGCGCCCTATAGGCGACGCCTCGCGCCGCGGTCCTGCCCGGCGTGGAGGGGCATAGCTCAATTGGCTAGAGCGCCGGTCTCCAAAACCGGAGGTTGGGGGTTCGAGACCCTCTGCCCCTGCCAGGCTCCCGGCGCGCCGGGGGCGTCAGGTGCCCTTCTCCCCTGGAGCCCTTCGCGGGGCGGAAGGGGCCGGCGGGGCACCGCCCACAGTCTTTACGTGGGTGGCGTCCTTCCCCACCTTGGCGGGGCCGGGCGGCCGCCCGCGCAGCGTTCACCGCAAGCCGGAAGGTTCGTCGCCTTGGCCAAGCTGGATCCCGCGCAGTATGTCCGGGACGTGCGGACGGAGGTGGCCAAGGTCACCTGGCCGAGCCGCAAGGAAACCCTGATCACCACCGGCCTCGTGCTGGCCATGTCCGCGCTCGCCGCCGTGTTCTTCCTGGTCGTCGACCAGTTGATCGCGCTCGGCATGCGCGGCGTCTTCGGTCTGGGCTGAGCGGAAGGGGGACGGAGCGATGGCCAAGCGCTGGTACGTGGTGCACGTCTATTCGGGCTTCGAGAAGAAGATCGCGCAGCAGATCAAGGAACAGGCGGCGCAGAAGGGCCTGGGCGACCAGATCGACGAGATCCTGGTGCCGTCCGAGGAAGTCACCGAGGTCCGCCGCGGCCAGAAGGTGAATTCCGAGCGGAAATTCTTCCCCGGCTACGTGCTGGTGAAGATGGAGATGTCGGACGAGGCCTGGCACCTGGTGAAGGACACGCCGAAGGTCACCGGCTTCCTCGGCAACAAGAACAAGCCCAGCCCGATCACCGAGGCGGAGGCGCAGCGCATCGTCGCCCAGGTGAAGGAAGGCGTGGACAAGCCGCGCAAGCCCGCCGTGGTGTACGAGGTGGGCGAGCAGATCCGCGTCGCCGACGGCCCCTTCACCAGCTTCATGGGCACGGTGGAGGAGGTGGACGAGGAGCGTGGCCGGGTGAAGGTCAGCGTCTCCATCTTCGGCCGCTCCACCCCGGTGGAACTGGAATACGGGCAGGTGGAAAAGGCCTGAGCGTCCCGGGCGGGTGGCCGTCTGCGCCGCCCGCGCGCGCCCTGCGGCGCGATCGTGCAATTGCCGAGCATTGCGTCGGGTTTCGCCTACCAATCGCAAATATGTCCCTGTCGGATTGACCTGTAACCGGATCTGTGCGGAATTCGTCTAGCCGCGCGATCGGGTGTCGGCATTGGCGGACATGAGGCGACGACGCATGCGTTTTGTTGGCATTCGCAACCTGGCCTGCGCTGCCATGCTTGGCGCCGGGCTGGTGCTCGGCTGGTCGTCGGCGCAGGCCGAGATCGTCATCCGGGTGCAGCAGGCCGGCGCCAACATCCGGGCCACCGCCAGCGGCTCGCTGACCACGGATGCCTTCGGCGTGCCGGGCCCCGCCGTCTTCACCACCGCCCGTGTAGCGCCAGGCCAGGGCTTCATCCTGGTCGGCGACAGCGGCACCCCGGCGGCGCCGCTCAGCCACCTGCGCTATTTCGCCACCTCCAGCGCGCCCATCGCGGCCTTCGGGGCGGGCGGCGTGCGCGTGGCCGACAGCGCCGCGGGCGACTTGGTGGGGCTGGCCCTCGGCACCAACGGGACCGACAATTTCGCGTCCTTCCTGGTGCCGGAGACCTATGTCTCCGACGCCGCGCTCCGGGGCTCGGCGACTTGGCTGAACACGGATTTCGCCGGCCTCGGGCTGCTCACCGGGCAATGGCTGTTCTCCGCGCCGACCGATGCCGGGTCGCAGGAGCTTCGCCTGATCATCGGCGGCACCGTGCCGGTGCCGGCGCCGGGTGGCCTCGCGCTCTTCGTGCTGGCGTTTGGCGGGCTCGTGGCGGCGCGGCGCCGGGCCGCCTGACCCGGACCGACTGCGGCTAGGCCGCCGGCACCGCGCGGCTGGTCACCCGCCACGCCGCGGGCGGCCGGGCGTGGAGCGGGCCAGGGCGCCAGAGCCGATCGCGCTCGGGTGGAACAACCTGAGCGGGTGAAGAGGTTCGTCGATTCAAATGACCAGAGCGGTTGCCGTGCGCCATGGCGAACGGAAACCGGCCCTGGTGTCCCGAATCCGAAGTCCGTCACCACGGGTGGCGTCCTTCGGTTCTGGCCACCCGCCTTTGTTTCCAGCGGCCTGCTGGTCCGCTGCGCTCGCAGCCGGTGGCTGCGAACCTTGCGGGCACGACACTAGTTGTCGCTGCGGGAGGCTGCCGATGCCGGAGCGTCCCGGCTCCGGCGGCACCGCGCCGGACGCGGAGCGCGGCCCGGTGAAGGCCGGCGCCGGATCCGCCCGGATGCACCCTTCCCGGTCCCTTGCTATCGCAGCGGGCGCTTCCGGGGCGGCCGGCGCCGGGTCGGCGGGCTTGCGCAACGGTGGCGCCGCGGCGGGCGCCTCTCCGGGCTTCCGGTCGCCTCCCCGATCCCGGTAGGGTTTGCCCGGGAGGACGACTGATGGTTGCAGGACGACGCGCGGCGCTGGCCGCAGGCGTGGCGCTGATCGCCGGGCGGACCGCCAGGGCGCAGGATTTTCCGACCCGGACCATCACCTGGGTCGTGCCGGGCGGGCCCGGCAGCGTGCTGGACGTGGCGGCGCGGCTGCTCGCCACCAAGCTCGCCCCCCGGCTGGGGCAGAGCGTGGTGGTGGACAACCGGCTCGGCGCCGGCGGCACCGCGGCGGCGGAACTGGTGGCGCGCTCGGCCCCCGATGGCCACACGCTGTTCTTCGGCAATTTCGCCACCTTCGCCATCGCGCCGCTGCTGATCCCGAACATCCGCTACGACGCGCAGCGCGACTTCGCGCCGGTGCATGGCATCGGCGCCTCGGCCAACATCGCCGTCACGGGGATGGACCGGCCCTGGCGGAGCATCGCCGAGGTCATCGCCTATGCCCGGGAGAATCCGGGGAAGATGACCTTCGCCGCCAGCATCGGGTCCGGCCAGCATGCCGCCGCCGCGCTGTTCGTGGAGAAGGCGGGGATCGAGCTGACCCACATCCCCTACAACAATTTCGGTCAGGCGCTGAACGACCTCGCGGCCGGGCGGGTGGACCTGTATTTCGACTACCCGCTGAGCAGCCTGCCCTATGTCCGGGACGGACGGCTGCGCGCCCTGGCGGTGAATGCGCCGGACCGCCTGGCCATCGCGCCCGAGGTGCCGACCCTGGCCGAGGCCGGGCTGGCCGGCGCTGAGTTGCTGGGCTGGTCCGGCGTCTATGTCCCGGTCCGCACCCCGCCCGGCCCGGTGGTGAAGCTGGCCGAGGCGATCGCCGCCGCCCTGCAGGAGCCCGATGTCCGGGCCCTGTTCGACAATACCGGCACCATCCTCTGGGACCAGGTCGACGGGCTGCAGCTTGCCCAGGCGCTGGAGGAGGAGATCCCCCGGATGCGCCACCTGATCGGCCGGACCATCCCGAAGCCGGGATGACGGCGGGGCGGAACCGCGGCCGCGGCGGCGCGTCGAGGCGCCGGACCGCCCGCGCCGCCGCCCCTTCCCTTCGCCTGCCCCGGCGGGACGCAGCCAGCCGCCCTGCCTTGCCCGCCGGCCCCCGCGCGGCGCGGCTGGGCGGTCCGCATCCCGCCCCTGGCCGGCGAGGAGACCCCCCGAATGGCCCGGCCCTCCGTCGCGGACCTGATCGCCGACACGCTGCAGCAGGTGGGCGTCCGGCGCATCTATGGCATCGTCGGCGACAGCCTGAACGGGCTGACCGATTCGCTCCGCCGCAAGGGCGCCATCGACTGGGTGCATGTGCGGCACGAGGAGACGGCGGCCTTCGCCGCCGGCGCCGAGGCGCACCTGACTGGCCAGCTCGCGGTCTGCGCCGGCAGCTGCGGGCCGGGCAACCTGCACCTGATCAACGGGCTGTATGACTGCCATCGCAGCCGCGTGCCGGTGCTGGCGATCGCGGCGCAGATCCCGACCGACGAGATCGGCAGCGGCTACTTCCAGGAAACCGACCCGCGCCACCTGTTCCGCGACTGCGCGCATTATGTCGGGCCGGTCGCCACCGCCTCGCAGATCGCCCGCACCCTCGACATCGCCATCCGGGAGGCGGTGACGAAGCGCGGCGTCGCGGTGGTGGTGATCCCGGGCGATGTCGCGCTCGAGGCGGCGGAGGAGGCCGCTGCGACGCGCATGGTCTGCCCGGCGCCGCCGGTGGTGCAGCCGAACCCCACGGATCTCGCCGCCCTGGCACGGCTGCTGAACGCGGGGACGCGCATCACCATGCTCTGCGGCGGCGGCTGCGCCGGCGCGCATGACGAGGTGGTGGCGCTGGCCGGGGCGCTGCGGGCGCCGGTGGTGCATGCGCTGCGCGGCAAGGAGTTCGTCGAATACGACAACCCCTACGACGCGGGCATGACCGGGCTGATCGGCTTCTCCTCCGGCTATCATGCGATGATGGACTGCGACACGCTGCTGATGCTGGGGACCGACTTTCCCTACCGGCAGTTCTTCCCGGCCGGGGCGAAGGTGGCGCAGGTGGACCTTCGCGGCGAGCAGATCGGCCGCCGCTGCCGGGTGGATCTCGGCGTGATCGGCGAGGTGCGGCCGACCATCGAGGGCCTGCTGCCGCTGCTGCAGCGGCGGGAGGGCAGCGGCTTCCTCGACCAGGCCCTGGCGCATTACCGCGAGGCGCGGCAGGGGCTGGACGAGCTGGCGGTCGGGCATCCCGGCCGCAGGCCGATCCACCCGCAATACCTGGCGCGGGTGCTGGACGAGGTGGCGGCGGAGGATGCGGTCTTCACCTGCGATGTCGGCACGCCGACCGTCTGGGCGGCGCGCTACCTGCGCATGAACGGCCGGCGCCGGCTGGTCGGGTCCTTCTGGCATGGCTCCATGGCCAATGCGCTGCCGCAGGCGATCGGCGCGCAGGCGGCCTTCCCGGGGCGGCAGGTGGTCTCGCTCTCGGGCGATGGTGGCCTGGCCATGCTGATGGGCGAGATCGCCACGCTGCCCCAGCTGGACCTGCCGGTGAAGGTGGTGGTGGTGAACAACGGCACGCTCGGCTTCGTCGAGATGGAGATGAAGGCGGGCGGCTTCCTCGATGTCGGGACGGCGCTGCGCAATCCCGACTTCGCCCGGGTGGCCGAGGCCTCCGGCATTCTCGGGGTGCGGATCGAGGACCCCGCCGACCTGCGCGAAGGCCTGCAGCGGGCGCTGCGGCATGACGGGCCGACGGTGGTGGATGTGGTGACCAACCGGATGGAGCTGAGCCTGCCGCCGAAGACCACGCTGGAGCAGGCCAAGGGCTTCGGCGTCTATCTGGCGAAGGCGATCCTGAACGGCCGCGGCGACGAGGTGGTGGAACTGGCCCGCACCAACCTGTTCCGCTGAGGACCCTGGTGATCCAGGGGCCCTGCGGCCCCGGGGGGGGGGGCGAACCCAAGGGCCCTTCGGCCCTGGACGATCCACGGGCCCTTCGGCCCTGGGCGGGCAGGGCCCGGAAGGGGCGGCGCGCCCCTCCCGAGACGGTCATCGTGCGGCGATGGCAGGTCCCTCGCCGGGCAGCACCGTCACCGTCGCCGTCCGCCCCGACAGCAGCCGCAGCCCTTCCGGCACCCGGTCGATGGCGATCCGCACCGGCACGCGCTGGGCGAGGCGCACCCAGGAGAAGGTGGGGTTCACATTGGCCAGCAGGTTGGCGCTCTCGGCCCGCTCCCGGTCGGTGATGCCGGCGGCGATGCTCTCGACATGGCCCTCGATCAGCCCCGGCTCGCCCATCACCCGCGCCGTCGCGCGATCGCCGGGGCGGATGCGCGGCAGCTTCGTCTCCTCGAAATAGCCGGCGATGTGGAAGCTGTCGGAATCCACCAGCGCCAGCGCCGCCTTCCCGGCCGCCAGGTAGTCGCCCGGCCGCAATTCCAGGTTCGTCACGTAGCCGTTGACCGGCGCCCGCACCTCCGACCGTTGGAGGTTCAGCCGGGCGATGTCGCGCTCGACCAGCGCCTGCTGGTGGTTCGCCTCCGCCACCTGGGCATCGGTGATCGCCTGTTCCTGCCGCTGGATGGACACCGCGCTCTGGTCCAGCCGGGTGTAGCGCTGCTGGTCGCGCTGCGCCTGCAGCAGGGTGACGTGCCGGGCCGACAGCACCGCTTCCGCCTGCTGCAGCGCCAGGGCGAAGCGGTCGCGGTCGATGCGGAACAGCACCTCGCCCCGCGCCACCTTCTGGTTGTCCCGCACCAAGACCGCGCTGACCAGGCCGGAGACGTCGGGGGCGATGCCCACCACCTCGGCGCGGATGCGGCCGTCGCGGGTCCAGGGCTCCTCCATGTAGTAGCGCCAGAGCTGCCAGCCGGTGAGGGCCGCGGCCAGCACGACGACCAGCGTCGTGCCCACCCGGACGAGTTGCGCGAGGCTCATGCGAGGATCCGGTTGCCGAGCGCGGCGACGAGGCCGAGCAGGATGACGAAGAGGGCGAGGTCGAAGAGCGGCCGGTGCCAGACGAGGCGATACAGGCCGAGCCGCTGAAGCAGCCGCCGCAGCAGCGCATTGGCCAGCAGCGCGATGGCCGCCCAGGCCAGCAGGGCAGGGACGAAGACGCCGTGGAGGTCGAACTCGCCGGTCATGCGACCTGCTCGCGGGTTGGGCCAGGGGGCGGGCCAAGGGGCGGGCCAGGGGGCGGGCCGGGGGCGGGCGGCGGCG
>NZ_SMOA01000237.1 GCF_004353985.1 Paracraurococcus ruber
CGCCGCCGGCCCGGCGCGGGGCTGAGCCGGGCGCCGGCCGCGCGGCGCCGCCGCCGCGCCGCACAATGCGCTGGCCAGGCGGATCTTCGCAGGTGCAACATGCCCGGATGCCGGACAGCCTGCCCGATCCTCTCCACGAACTCCTCGCCCGCCTGCGGGAGGCGCGGGACGCCGCCGCGCAGGATCCCTTCGGCGACCCCGTCCTGCTGATCGCGCTGGCCATCAGCCGGCGGATGGATGACGGCCTGCTGGACCTCGAGGGGCTGACGGCGCTGGTGCAGCGCCTGTCCGACCAGGCCGCGGCCGACCGCGCCCGTCGCATCGCCGCCTATGTCGGGCTGGACGCCGGGCCGCCCGACCTGCGGATCCTCGCCGAGCGGCTGGTCCGCCCGGACCCCGAGGACAGCCCCATCCCCTTCGCGCGCTTCCGCGCCCTGGTGGAGACGCCGCGCTTCGCCGCGGTCTTCACCGCCCACCCGACCTTCTCCCTGCCGCAGGCGACCGGCACCGCGCTGGCCGAGGCCGCCAGCGGCGCCGAGTTCCCCGCCGGCCTGCCGCACCGGCCGCCGGCGCCCACCCTCGCCGACGAATTCGAGCAGGCCGTCGCCGCCATCCAACGGGGACGGGATGCGCTGGACGGGCTGGCGGCCGCGCTGCTGGACGCTGCCCGCGGCGTGTGGGGCGACCGCTGGACGACGCTGGTGCCGCGGCCGGTGCTGCTCGCCTCCTGGGTGGGCTACGACACCGATGGCCGCACCGATATCGGCTGGTGGGACACGCTGCGGCTGCGCCTGGTGATGAAGCGCCTGCAGCTCGATCGGCTGCAGGCGCAGCTCGACGCGCTGGGCGACTGCGCCGCGCCCATCGCCGCCCGCATCGCCGCGGCGCGGGACGCGGTGGCGGCGCAGGTCGCCGCCGTGCCGGAGAAGCCGGAGGCCGAGGCGGTGGCCCGCCTGGCGGCCGAGATGGTGGGGCGGCGGGACGTGGCGCTGACCGGCACCGCGCCGCTGCTCGACCTTTTCCCGGCGGCCATCGCCGCCGCGCCGGATGACGCGGCGCGGCAGGCGCTGGTGGTCGCCCGGGCCGGCCTCGCGGCGCATGGCCTGGCGCTGGCGCATACCCATGTGCGGCTGAATGCGGCACAGGTGCACAATGCGGTGCGGCAGCGCCTCGGCCTCGCCGCCTCGGCCGACGACATGGCGCAGCGCCGCGGGCTGCTGGGGACCATCAACGCGGCGCTGGGGGAGGTGCAGGCGCAGCCGGTCGATTTCGGCGCGCTGATCGCCGAGCAGGCCTCGGCGGCGCGGCTGATGCTGGTCTGCGCCCAGATCGCCAAGCATGTCGATGGCAGCGCGCCGATCCGCTTCCTGATCGCCGAGACCGAGACCGGCTACACGCTGCTGGCCGCGCTCTGGCTGGCGAAGCGCTTCGGCGCGGAGCAGGCGGTCGAGCTGTCCCCGCTGTTCGAGACCGCCGAGGCGCTCGACCGCGGCGAGCGGGTGCTGGAGGAGGCGCTGCGCAGCCCGCATTACCGCGACTATGTGCGGCGGCACGGAAGGCTCTGCCTGCAATTCGGCTATTCCGACAGCGGCCGCTATGTCGGCCAGCTTGCCGGCAGCTACCTGGCGGAACGGCTGAAGCTTCGCCTGGTCGAGCTGCTGCGGCGGCACAAGCTGGACGGCATCGAGGTGGTGCTGTTCGACACCCATGGCGAGAGCGTGGGGCGCGGCGGGCATCCCGACAGCCTGGCCGACCGGCTCGCCTACCTGTCGCCGCCGCAGGCGCGCGGGGCGCTGGACCGCGCCGGCCTCCGGCTGCGGGAGGAGACGGCCTTCCAAGGTGGCGACGGGTACCTGCTGTTCGGCACGCCCCGGCTGGCCGAGGCGACCATCGCCGGCATCGCCGCGCATGCCTTCGCCCCGGCCGGGCCGGTGGACGACCCGGTCTATGCCGAGGCCGACTACGTCGCCGATTTCTTCGCAACCGTGCGGAAGGAAATGCAGGCGCTGGTTGAGGACCCGGGCTATGCTGCGCTGCTGGGCGCCTTCGGGCCCGGCCTGCTCGATCGCACCGGCTCCCGCCCGGCCGTCCGCCAATCGGACGGAATGGGGGGGCCGGTGCGGATCAGCCACCCGTCCCAGCTGCGCGCCATCCCCAACAACGCCATCCTGCAGCAGCTGGGCTGGATGGCGAATTCGCTGCATGGCCTGGGCACCGCCGCCACCGCGAACCCGGATGCCTTCAACGACCTCCGCGCCCGCTCGCCGCGCTTCAAGCGGGCGCTGGCCCTGGCGGCGCGGGCGGCGGCCTGCTCCGACCTGGGCGTGCTGCGGGCGGTGGTGGACACGCTCGATCCCGGCCCCTGGCTCGACCGCGCCGGCTTCACCCGCCGGCCGGGCCGGCGGGAGGAGCTGCTCGGCGTCGCCGCGACGGTGGAGCGGCTGGACCTGGATGCGCCGGTGCGCCGGCTGTTCCGCCGGCTGCAGGCCGACCACCTGTCGCTGCGCCATGCCTGGCCGGACCTGCCGGCGATGCCCGACCGGCTGGTGCTGCTGCATGCGCTCCGCCTCGCGCTCATCCACCGCATCTGGCTGCTGGCGGCGACCCTGCCGGAGTTCAGCCCGCGCCATGGCGCGACGCGGGAGAGCCTGGCGCTGCGCATCCTGCAGCTCGACATCGCGCCGGCCGTGGCGCTGCTCGAGGAGATCTTCCCGGCGGCGCCCGGCGCGGTGGTGGCGATGGATTTCCACGAGCCGGCGCCGGAGCGCGAGGGGCTGAGCTACGCGCGGGAGCATGCCGGCATCTTCCGGCCGATGGCCCGGCTGTTCGACCTGGTGCGGGGCTGCGGCGCGGCCATCACGCATGAGGTCGGCGCCTTCGGCTGACGCGCCGGCGCCCCGCCGCCATCGCCGGCGGGGAAGGCAAGCGAGTGCAACGGCCCGCTGCCGATCCTGCCGTCCGGCCAGGCCGGGGCCGCTTGCCGGCGGCGCAAACCGCGTCACAATCCCGCGGTACAGAGAGGGGCGGGGAACCGGCAGGCCAGCAAGGCGGCCGGACCCCGCGGCCAGAGGGAGGACCCCGCGGTATGTCGGCGCTGCTCTTTGCCCCCTACAGCATGCGCGACCTCCGGCTCGCCAACCGCATCGTGGTCTCGCCCATGGCGCAGTATTCCGCGACGGAGGCAGGGCACGCGACCGACTGGCACCTCATGCATGTCGGCAATCTCTGCGTCTCCGGCGCCGGGCTGGTGATCATGGAGGCGACGGCGGTGGAGCCGCGCGGCCGCGTCTCGCCGCGCTGCCTCGGCCTCTGGACCGATGCGCAGGCCGAGGCGCTGCGGCCCGTAGTGGAATTCTGCCGGTCGAACGGCCAGGCCGCGCTCGGCCTGCAGCTGGCGCATGCCGGCCGCAAGGGCTCGGTCGGCCGCCCCTGGGAGGGGCAGGAGACCGTGCCGCCGGGACAGGGGGGATGGCAGCCCGTCTCCTCCTGCGACCTGGCCTATCCCGGCCGGCCGGTGCCGCACATGCTGAGCGTCGAGGAGATGGCGGCTCTCCGCGATGCCTACGTCGCCGCGGCGCGGCGCGCCGATGCGCTGGGCTTCGACCTGATCGAGCTGCATGCCGCGCATGGCTATCTGCTGAACAGCTTCCTCTCGCCGCTGGCGAACCGGCGCAACGATGCCTATGGCGGCGACCTTGCCGGGCGCATGCGCTACGTGCTGGAGGTCTTCGCCGCCATCCGCGCCGCCTGGCCGGCGCACAAGCCGCTCGGCGTTCGGATCTCGGCGACCGACTGGGCCGACGGCGGCTGGGACGCCGATGACAGCGTGGCGCTCGCGCGCGCGCTCAGGACGCAGGGCTGCGACTACGTCACCGCGTCCTCCGGCGGGATCAGCGCGGCGCAGCGGATCGATGTGCGGCCGGGCTACCAGCTGCCCTTCGCCCGGCGCATCCAGCAGGAGGCCGGGATGCCCGCCATGGCGGTCGGCCTGCTGCACGAGCCCGACTTGGCGGAACAGGCGCTGCAGGATGGCGCGGCGGAACTGATCGCGCTGGGCCGCGGGATGATGTGGGAGCCGCGCTGGGCCTGGCACGCCGCCGAGGCGCTGGGCGCCGTCGCGGATTTCCCGCCGCAATATGCCCGCAGCCATCCCAGCATGCGCTTCGGCGATCCGGGGCGGGCCTATCTCCGTCGCGGCTGACCGCCGCCGGCGGCGATCCACCGGCGGTCGGCGCGTGGGCTGAGCGCAGGGACGAGTCCGGGCGCGGAGCCGCCAGGGCAGCCCTGCGCGCCCTGGCCCCGGCCGCTGCCGGCATCCGGGCCTATCGGCCCTGCGGCCGCCCCGGTGCCATGACCCGGGCGCCGAGCAGGCAGCCGAGGGCGATGCCGGCCCAGTCCTGGCCGGCTGCCAGGGTGGCGCCGAGCGCGGCGGCGCCGAGCAGCATCAGCGCCCGGCTCTGCGCCGCCTCCACCAGGCGGTCCAGCCAGAAGCCCATGACGATGCCGCCGCCGATGCTGGCGAGGAGGAAGGGTGTCATGCCCGGCACTGTTCCACCCGGCCATCGCCAGAATCTTGCCGGGATCGCGAGCGCCGGACATGGAAAGGGCCGGTGGGTTGCCCCGCCGGCCCTCCCTCGGCTCACCGCCCGTGGCGGTCAGCCGCTATGCGCGAGCATCGCCAGCAGCAGCAGCGCCACGATGTTGGTGATCTTGATCATCGGGTTCACCGCCGGGCCGGCGGTGTCCTTGTAGGGGTCGCCCACCGTGTCGCCGGTGACCGCGGCCTTGTGGGCCTCGGACCCCTTGCCGCCATGATGGCCTTCCTCGATGTACTTCTTGGCGTTGTCCCAGGCGCCGCCGCCGGTGGTCATGCTGACCGCGACGAAGAAGCCGGTGACGATGACGCCGATCAGCATGGCGCCCAGCGCCTCGAAGCCCGCGGCCTTCCCGGCGATGGCCTGCACGCCGAAATACACCACCAGCGGCGACAGCACCGGCAGCAGCGACGGGATGATCATCTCCCGGATCGCCGCCTTGGTCAGGATGTCCACCGCCCGGCCGTAATCGGGCCGGTCGCGGCCTTCCATGATGCCCGGCTTCTCGCGGAACTGCTTGCGCACCTCCTCGACCACCGCCATCGCGGCGCGGCCCACCGCCGTCATCGCCATGCCGCCGAACAGGAAGGGCAGGGCCCCGCCGAACAGCAGGCCCATGACGACATAGGGCGAGGACAGGCTGAAGGTCAGCTCGCCCATGCCCTGGAAGTACGGGTAGGTCGCGGCGTTCTTGGCGAAGTAGGTCAGGTCCTGGGTGTAGGCGGCGAACAGCACCAGGGCGCCGAGGCCGGCCGAGCCGATCGCATAGCCCTTGGTCACCGCCTTTGTGGTGTTGCCGACCGCGTCCAGCGCGTCCGTCGTCACCCGGATCTCCTTCGGCAGCCCGGCCATCTCGGCGATGCCGCCGGCATTGTCGGTGACCGGCCCGAAGGCATCCAGCGCCACCACGACGCCGGCCAGCGCCAGCATGGTGGTGACGGCGATGGCGATGCCGTAGAGGCCCGCCAGGTTGTAGGTGATGAGCACGCCGGCGATGATGATGATCGCCGGGATCGCCGTGCTCTCCATGCTCACGGCCAGGCCGCGGATCACGTTGGTGCCGTGGCCCGTCACCGAGCTTTCGGCGATGGCCTTGACCGGGCGGTAGTCGGTGCCGGTGTAGTATTCCGTCACCACGATGATGGCGCCGGTCACCGCCAGGCCGACCACGCCGCAGAGGAACAGGCTGAAGGCGGAGAAGCTCGCGCCGGCCGCGGTGATCGTGCCCGTGCCGAACACCAGGTAGGTCAGCGGCAGCAGCGCCACCAGGGACAGCAGGCCGGTGACGATGAAGCCCCGGTACATCGCCCCCATGATGGAGTTGTTGGCCGGCAGCTTCACGAAATAGGTGCCGGCGATGGAGGTGATGACGCAGACCGCGCCGATCGCCAGCGGGTAGAGCATGCCGAGATGCAGCGAGTCCGCAGGGAAGGCGATGGCCGCCAGCACCATGGTGGCGACCATGGTCACCGCATAGGTCTCGAACAGGTCGGCCGCCATGCCGGCGCAGTCGCCGACATTGTCGCCCACGTTGTCGGCGATGGTGGCGGGGTTGCGGGGGTCGTCCTCGGGAATGCCGGCCTCGACCTTGCCGACCATGTCGCCGCCGACATCGGCGCCCTTGGTGAAGATGCCGCCGCCGAGGCGGGCGAAGATGGAGATGAGGGAGGCGCCGAAGCCGAGCGCGACCAGCGCGTCGATCACCGTGCGGCTGTTCAGCGGCAGGCCGGCGATGGACACCAGGATGAAGGTGTAGATGGCGACGCCCAGCAGGGCGAGGCCGGCGACCAGCATGCCGGTGATGGCGCCCGACTTGAAGGCGACGTCGAGGCCGGCGGCCAGCGACTGCGTGCTGGCCTGCGCCGTCCGCACATTGGCGCGCACCGACACGTTCATGCCGATGAAGCCCGCCGCGCCCGACAGCACCGCGCCGATCAGGAAGCCGATCGCGACCGGCAGGCCGAGCGTGAGCACGATGAGCACGAACAGCACCGCGCCGACGACGCCGATGGTGATGTACTGCCGCTTCAGGTAGGCCGAGGCGCCTTCCTGCACGGCCTTTGCGATTTCCTGCATGCGGGCGCTGCCCGCGTCCAGCGCCATGACCTGCTTGGCGGTGACCACGCCGTAGGCGATCGAGGCCGCCCCCAGCACGATCACCAGCAGCAACGAGAACGTCAGCAAAGTCGCTACCCCCCTTTGTATCCGTATGCGTGCCCGTGTCCCCGCCGCGTCCGGGGCCGGCCCGCAAGTCACCCCGGCGGACCGCGCGCCTCGGCGGCGGCTGGCCCGGCCCGGGGACGGGTCGGTCGGCGCGCCTTTGGCGGCGCAAGCCTCGGGAGCCTAAAGCAGAATTCCGCAGCGCGGAACCGGACCTCCCCACGGCGCGTCGCCGCCTCCGGCCGGCTTGCCGGCGCCCGCGTCATTGCCCAGTCTGCCGCCCGGCCGGCACCCGCTGGCGCCCTTTGGGGAGGAGAGAGCGAGAGCGATGATCGGACGCCGAGACCTGCTGGCCGCCGCGGCGCTGGCGGCAACCCTGCCGGCGCGGCCGGCGGCGGCGCAGGAGGTGGTGGAGAAGCGCGTCTTCGAAGCGGGGGCCTTCCCGACCCGCGGCGGCGCCACCATCCCGAACGCCCGCATCGGCTACCAGACCATGGGCCGGCTGAACGATGCCGGCGACAACGCCGTGCTGATCTGCCATTTCTTCAGCGGCAACAGCCACGCCTTTGGCCGGCTGTCGGCCGGCGGCCCGGCCGGCTACTGGGATGCGATCATCGGCCCGGGCAAGGCGATCGATACCGACCGGTACTTCGTCGTCTCCGCCGACACGCTGGTCAACGTCAACGTGCCGGATGCCAACACCGTCACCACGGGCCCGGCCAGCATCAACCCGGATACCGGCCGGCCCTGGGGCATGGGCTTCCCGGTCGTCGCCATGCGCGACTTCGTCGAGATCCAGAAGCGGCTGCTCGATTCGCTCGGCGTGAAGCGCCTGGCCCTGGTTGCCGGCCCTTCCAATGGCGGGCTCCAGACGATCGAATGGGCGGCCGCCTATCCGGAGTTCGTCGCCCGCGCCATGCCGGTCATCGCCGCCGAGATCGATGCCTGGATGCAGGGCTGGCTCGACATCTGGGAAGCGCCGATCCGGCTCGACCCGAACTGGCGGGAAGGCGACTACTATGGCCAGGGGCGGGAGCCGCCGCTGCGCGGCCTGGCCGAGGCCTGGAAGATCGTCACGCTGCATGCCCGCGACCGCCAATGGGCGCGGCAATACGACCGGAAGCTGCCGGAGGGGCAGGACCCGGCGCGCCGGATCGGCGACCGCTTCGCCATCGAGAAATGGCTGGACGACGCGGCGGCGGCGCGGGCCCGCACCTCGGACGCCAATTCCTTCCTCTACATGGTCCGCGCCAACCAGCTTTTCCTCAACGACTATCCGGGGCTGGAGGCGGCGATGCAGGGCGCCGCTCGGCGCTGGCTGATCATCCCGTCCCCGACCGACCGGGTCTTCCTGCTCGACGGGGCGCGGGAGTTCATCGAGGTGCTGCGCAAGGCGGGCAAGCAGGTGGATGTCGCCGAGGTCACGGGACCGCTCGGCCACCTGAACGGCGTCGCCGCCATGGCGCCGCTCGCCGACCGCATCCGCGCCTTCCTGGCGGCCTGACCGCCGCGCCGCCGGCGGGGCCCGGCGCCGATCGCAGCGCGGCGCGAGCCCGGCGCCGCGCGGGA
>NZ_SMOA01000238.1 GCF_004353985.1 Paracraurococcus ruber
AGGGCAGCGCGGCGGATGGCGCGCGACGCCGCCCGCGCGCCGCCGCGGGCCCCTGCCGGAGGAAAGGGGCTTCGCGCCGCGCGGCGATGCGCGCGATCAGGCCAGCACGATGTCCTGGTCGAGGAACCGCACCACCTCGATGCCGGTCAGCCGGTCGGTCCCCTCCGGCCCCGCCGCCCACCAGGTATCGGCCGCCGCGCGGGTCAGCACCGTCGTGTCGGCCGTCACGCCGAACAGCGCGACATCCTGGCCCGGCCCGCCATCCAGCACGTCGTTGCCCGCCCCGCCCGCCAGCGTGTCGTTGCCGGCGCCGCCCGGCATCACGTCATTGCCGTCCCGGCCCAGCAGCAGGTCCTGGCCATCGCCGCCTTCCACCCGGTCGGCGGCCGCGCCGCCCGACAGCGTGTCGTCGCCGGCCAGGCCGCGCAGGGTCTCGGCGGCCGGGTGGTCGACAGGCAGCAGGATCGCATCCGGCAGGCCGGTGCCGTCGATGATCTCGACATTCGACAGCAGTCCCGGCCGCGTCCGCAGGTCCAGCAGCACCGGGCCGGAGATGGACACCCAGCGATCCACCCCGTCCCCGCCATCGATGCGGTCGTTGAACATCGCCGCGCCGGTCAGGCTGGCGATCCAGGGCGTGCCGGTGCCGATATCGATCGCCAGGGTGCCGGTGAAGCGGTCATCCGCCTCCGGCGCGATCAGGTCGTTGCCCGGGCCGCCGAGCACGGAATCGGCGCCGGTGCCGGGATAGAGCGAATCATTGCCCTCCCCGCCCGTCAGGGTGTCGTCCCCGGCATTGCCCATCAGCATGTTCGCCGCGGCATTGCCCAGCAGCCGGTCGGGGAAGCGGGTGCCGCGGGCATGGTCGATCAGCACCAGGCGGTCCACCCCGCCCCAGCCATCCCAGGCGGTGGCGACCGACAGGTCCACCACCACCGCCCGCGGATCGCCGAAGAAATCCGCCGCGACGCGCGTGCCGGCGGCCGGGGCGCGCAGCACGTCGTCGCCGGCGAGGCCGCGGATGTAGCTGTAGAGCGTCAGCGCCGCGCCGGTGATGTCATCCGCCAGGCGGGTGCCCCAGGCATACTCGACGTTGCGCAGCACGTCCTGCCCGCCCCAGGGATCGGTGGCGGTGCCGGCCTGCAGGTTGATGACGGCGCCGCGCAGCGGCAGGTCCGACCCCGGCGCCACCGGGTCGTAGCTGGCCGTGTCCTGCCCGTCGCCGCCATCCAACGTGTCGTTCCCCGCCGCGCCCGCCAGCCGGTCATTGCCGGCGGCGCCCAGCAGGCTGTCATCGCCGGTGCCGCCGGTCAGCGCCTCGATCGCCAGCAGGTGGTCGATCCCGCCCGGCTTCACAGCCAGCCCGGCGGCGAGGTCCGCCGTGACGCTGCCGGTCCCGGCATAGCGCCACTCATCCGTGCCGGCCCGCCCGTCGAAGCGCTTGCTGCCGGCCGTGCCCGACAGGAACAGGTCGTCGGTGGCCGAGCCCAGGACGGTGTCGTCGAAGGCCGAGGTGGCGGCGATGCGGCGGATGCCCTGCAGCCGGTCGGTGCCGCCCCAGCCGTCCTGCGCCGTCGCCGCCGCCAGGTCCACCGTCACCGCCGCCGGGCTGGCGCCATAGGCGGCCTGCACGCTCCAGGTGCCGGTGCCGAGCATGGTGTCGTTGCCCGCCCGCCCCTCCAGGCTGGTGACGAACAAGCCGCTGCCGCCCCGGAAGGCGTCCAGCCGGTCGTTGAAGGTGGTGCCGATGAAGGCCTGCACGCCCTCGACCGTGTCGCGGCCGCCGCCGGGCTTGGTCGCCGTGCCGCTGCCATGGGCGGTGAGCGTGAGGCTGACCGCGCCGCCGAGCCCGGCATAGCTCAGCGCATTCGCCGCCCCGGCGCCGCCGGCGATGCGGTCGCTGCCGGCACTGCCGAGGAAGACCTCGGTCAGGCTGGCGCCCGCTAGCGTGTCGTTGCCCGCCGTGCCCGCCACCTGCACGCCCGGCCGCAGGACCGACAGGAAGGTGCCCGGGACGAAATCCTCCGCCCCGATCGTCACCGGGTCGGCGGCGGAGCCGAAGCGGAACACCGCATCGGCGGCGCCGAGGCGGGTGTCGCGGTCGAGGTCCATGACCAGCCAGCCACCGGCCGGCGCACCGGCGATGGTGGCCGGCACCCAGTAGACCGGGATCGCCTCGGTCGCGTCGGTCGGCACCCGCGGCAGCAGGAAGTTGAGCGGCAGGGCGCCCGCCGCGCGCGTCGGCCCGGCCCAGACCAGGGCGCGCGCCACGCCGTCCAGCCCCGCCCAGGTGCCGATATTGGCGCCGCTGCCATCGCCATTCCCGGTCCAGGCATCGCTGATCCGCAGCCGGTCGCCCGCGGCGCGGGAGAAGACGCGGACCTGGTCCATCGCGGCCTGGGTGGACCAGGCCGCCTGGCCCATGGCCTGCAGCAGGAACCCGTCGGCGC
The DNA here is from genome assembly GCF_004353985.1 of Paracraurococcus ruber. Taxonomy (GTDB): domain Bacteria; phylum Pseudomonadota; class Alphaproteobacteria; order Acetobacterales; family Acetobacteraceae; genus Paracraurococcus; species Paracraurococcus ruber. Next base: position 2,451 of record NZ_SMOA01000238.1, read on the forward strand.
CCGGCCCGCCCTCCAGCGTGTCGGCGCCCGGCCCGCCCTCCAGGCTGTCGTCGCCGGCGCCGCCGGCGAGGTTGTCGTTCCCGGCGCCGCCCTGCAGCAGGTCGTCGCCATTGCCGCCGGCCAGGGTATCGTTGCCCTCGCCGCCGACCAGCACATCGGCGCCGCCGCCGCCATCGAGCGAGTCATTGCCGGCGCCGCCCAGCAGGCTGTCGAAGCCCTCGCCGCCGGCGATGGTATCGTTGGCCTCGCCGCCCTCGATCGTGTCGTTGCCGTCCAGGCCGGCGAGGGAATCGGCGCCGCCGAAGCCGAAGATCCGGTCGTCCCCGGCGGTCCCGGCGCGGCTGTCGGCCCCCGTCGTGCCGAGGAGGGACAGGCTGCCGGGCAGGAAGGCCTCGGCATCGATGGCGGCGCCGGGCGGCAGGGCGAAGCGCAGCACCAGGTCGGCGGCGCCGAGCAGCCCGTCCCGGTCGGCATCCAGCAGCAGCCAGCCGCCGCTGCCGGCGGCATCCGGCAGCCAGCGCAGGAGAAAGGCGGCGCCGCCGGTCGGATCGGGCATGGACATCCCGACGACGGGCGCGGCTGCCGGCGCCAGGCTGCCGCCCCAGCCGACCGGGCGCGGCACTTGGCCCGGCAGGCCCCAGGTGCCGGTCGCCAGCAGCAGAAGCCCGGCCCCGACCGGCTGGCCGCGCAGCGCCAGCCGGTCACCCTGGCCGGGGTCGAAATCCGGAACAAGGTCCATGGCGTCGAGCGTGGACTCGACCGCCTCGACCCCCTGCAGCACGAAGACATCGGCGCCGGCCCCGCCCGCCAGGCTATCCGCCCCGGCGCCGCCGAGCAGGGTATCCGCGCCCTCCCCGCCCGCCAGCGAATCGCCGCCGGCGCCGCCCGAGAGCGCGTCGTCGCCGCCGCCGCCATCGAGCGTATCGGCGCCCGTCCCCGCCAGCAGCCGGTCGTCGCCGCTGCCGGCGAGGAGGCTCAGTTCCTCGATCCCGGTCAGACGCGCGGCGCCGGCCGCGCTGACCAGGCCGGGCGCGAGCAGGAAGACGGTGAGCGGCGCGACCGTGCCGGACAGGTCGAGCACGGCGCGGTCGGTGCCCGGCCCGCCATCCAGCGTGGCCGCGCCGGCCCCGGCGGCCAGGGTGTCGTCGCCCTCCAGCCCCGCCAGGGAGTCCTCGCCCGTCCCGCCCTGCAGGCTGTCGGGTCCCGCGCTGCCGATGAGGGTCGCCATCCGCCTCCGCCCGCAGCGCCCCCATGGCGCGGCTGGCGCAGGGCTAAGCGAGGCGCGCTTGCGGAAGGGTGAAACCGGCGCGATGTCGCGCGGCGGCGAAGCGTCGGGCCGCCGCCCGGCGCGGCTCGCAAGGGGTGGGGCGCCCCCCTGCGATCAATACCTCGATGCGGTGTGCGCGTTCAGACGGGCGCGCGCACCGGCCTGGCTCCTCGCGGCGCTCAGAACCGCTTCAGCAGCCGGTCGATATAGTCCAGCTCCTCGGCCGGCCGCTCGCGCTCGCCGCCGCGGCGGCGCAGCTCCTCCTGCAGGCGGCGGGTGCGCAGCAGCTCCGCCTCCTCGGGCACCCGCGTGTCGGACCCGTTGTCGGCATTGCCGTTCACGTCGCGCGACCGCCGGCCGAGCGGGTCGCGCCCCTCGCCCTGATTCTGCGCCTGGTCCTGGCCATTGCCGCCCGGCTGGTTCTCGCCCGCCATGTCCTGCGGGTCGCCATCCTCGTCGCCGTCCTGGCTCATGCCGAACTGGCGCTGCATGGACTGCGCCATCTGCCGGCCGCCTTCCTGCAGGGCCCGCAGGGCGCGCTGCTGCGCATCCCGCGCATCGCCGCCCTGGCCCAGCTGTTCCTGCGCGTCGCGCATCGCCTGGTCGGCCTTGCCGAGGCCGTCCGGCACCTCCCCGGTCAGGTCGCCGAATTGCTGCATCAGCTCGCCCAGCGCCCGCCGCAGGGCGCGCTGGCGGCGGCCATCCTGGTCGCGGTCCGCCTGGGCCTGCGGGTCCTGCGCCTGCTGGCCCGGCTGCCCCTGCTGCCCCTGTTGCTGGCGCTGCGAGTCCGGCGGCCAGCGGAATTGCTGCTGCAGGCGCTGCTGCCGCTCGCGCGCCGCGCGCTCCCGCTCATTGCCCTCGGCGCGCTGGTGGCTGCGGTCCAGCATCTCGGACTGGCGCTTCACCATGTCCTGCACCACGCCCATCTGCTGCTGGCCGCGCTGGCGCTGCTGCTGCCGCTCCGGGCTCTCGGCCCGCTGGGCGCGGCCTTCCTCCAGCGCCTTCAGCATCTCCTCCAGCTCGGCCAGCTCCTTCTTCGCATCCTCCATGCGGCCCTCGCGCGCCGCCTCCTGCATCCGGCGCGTCTTCCGGTCCATCTCCCGCTGGTCCATCAGCCGGGACTGGGGATCGAAGGGGATCGCCTCGGCATTCTCCCGCTGCAGCTTCTCCGCCAGCGCCTCCAGGTGCTGGCGGATGGCGTCGCGCAGCTCCTGGATGCGCTTCTCCAGCTCGGCCCGATGGGCGTCCTGCTGCTCCCGCTTCTCCGGGTCGCTTTCCTGCTGCGCCGGCTGCTGCTGCTGCTCGGCCTGCTCCATCGCCTGGCGCAGGGCTTCCCGCGCCTGCTGCAGGGCGCGCAGCGTGCGGCCGTCGCGGCCCTCCTCCAGCGCCAGCGCGACCTCCCAGAGGATCGCCTGCACCTCCTCCACCGCTTCCGGCCGCCGGTCGAGGATCAGGCGCGAGCGCGCCGAGCGCAGCGCCAGGTAGGTGGCGGTGTCGTGCTCGAAGGCCTCCGGCGCGCGGGCGATCTCCTCCAGCTCGCGCCGGGCCGGGGCGCGGCGCTCCGGCTCCAGCGACAGCTCCTTCCGGACCGCGATCAGGCGCTTGGCGACGGCGTGGTTGAAGCTGCGTTCGGGCAGGGTCAGGCCGGCGGCCTCGGAGGCGCCCTGCTGCCCGGCGCCGTCCTTGGCGAGCAGGGTCGCCACCACCTCCAGCCCCGCCCAGGGATGCGCCGAGAGGTCGGGCGATGCGGTGCCCTTGGCCTGTTTCGGGTTGGCGCCGGGCAGCGGCAGCTCCACCACCAGCGGCGGCGCGTCCGGCCGAGCCTTCAGGCGCAATTCGGCCCGCAGCGCGGCAAGGCCCCAGTCATCCTCCGCCCGCCAGGGCAGCCTTGTGCCGAGGCCGCGCGCGGCCCGCCCCGGCGGCTCGGCGAAGGCGACACGCGGCGGCGCATCGGCCTGCACCGCCAGCGCCCAGCGCGCCAGCTCCCCGCCGCCGCGGCGGACGGTGAGGCGCCCGCCATGCTCCAGCACCGCCTCGGCGGCGAAGCTGCTGCCGTCCAGCGCGCGGAAGGGGGTGGCCTGGGCATCCATCAGCAGCTCCGGCGCGCCGCCATGCCCGCCGGAGACCGAGACCTGCAATTTGCTGCCGGCCGGCACGGTGGCGGCGCCGCCGGCGGGGTCGAGGAAGATGGGCGCCGCCCCGGTATAGCCGGGCGGGGTCACCCAGGCCTCCAGCTTCAGGGCGGGCACCGGCGCCGGGCCGGCGAAGGCCGGCGTCACGGCGCGCAGCAGCCGCTCCGGCGCCTCCGCCCCGGCCACCACCAGGGCGGCGAGGACCGAGAGGGCGATGGCGGCACGGACGGCGCGCGGGTCGCGGGCCGGCAGGCCCGGGCGCGGCACCCCCACCCGCAGGCCGCGGATCTGCACGGCGGCCCGCTGCCGGTGCGCCTGCCACAGGGCGAGCGCCGCCGGGTCGTCGTCGGTCGGCCGGTCCGTCAGCGCCGCGATCGGCCGGTGGCGCAGGCCGGATTGCCGTTCCAGCCGCCGCTCCGCCTCGGCCGGGCCCGGCAGGCGCACGCCGCGGAAGCCGCGCCAGCCGAGCCAGCCGACGGCCCCGGCGGCGAGGAGGAGGAGAAGGATATGCAGGACCGGCGGCAGTTGCTGCGGCAGGTCGAGCAGCGCCACCACCAGGCAGGCGCCGATGGCGCCGAGGACGGGCCAGGCGCGGGGCCAGACGGCCTCCCACCCCAGGGCCAGCCGCGCCAGCAGGCGCCGGCGGCGCAGCGCCGCCTGCAGCCGCTCGGGGGTGGCGCCCCCGGGCCCGCCGGGGCTCAGGACCCGCCCCCGCCGAGCCAAGCGGGCAGGCGCTGCCCGGCGAGCAGCGCCTCGGCGGCTTGCCGTTCGCGGATCACCGCGAAGCGGTTGCCCTCCACCATCACCTCGGCCGCGAGCGGCCGCATGTTGTAGGTGCTGCTCATCACGGCGCCATAGGCTCCCGCATCCAGCAGGGCGACCAGCGCCCCGGACTGTAGAGATGGCAACGCCCGGCCGCGGGCGAAGGTGTCCCCGGTCTCACAAACCGGCCCGACGACATCGGCCGGGGAGACCGGCGCCACCAGGTCGGCGCCGCCCACCGGCAGGATGCCGTGCCAGGCATCGTACATGGCGGGCCTGACCAGGTCGTTCATGGCGGCGTCCAGCACCAGGAAGCGGCGGTCCCGCCCCTGCTTCTGCAGCACCACCGAGGCCAGCAGCAGCCCGGGCGGGCCGGCGATCCAGCGCCCGGGCTCCAGCATCACCGGCAGGCCGAGCGGGCCGAGCGTCGCCGCGATCGCGCCCGCCAGCGCCTCCGGCAGCGGGGCGGGCTCGTCGCGGTAGGGGATGCCGAGGCCGCCGCCGCAGTCGATGTGCCGCACCGGCAGGCCATCCGCCAGCAGCGCCCGCACCAGGTCCGCCAGCTTGGCGTAGGCGCCGCGATAGGCCGCCATGCCGGACGTGATCTGGCTGCCGATATGCACGGCGACGCCCACCGGCTCCAGCCCCGGCAATTCTGTCAGCCGGCGATAGAGGGCGGGGGCGTCGTCGAGGACGACGCCGAACTTGTTCTCCGACTTGCCGGTGGTGATCTTGGCATGGGTGCGGGCATCCACGTCCGGGTTCACCCGCAGGGCGACGCGGGCGGTGCGGCCCATGCCGGCCGCGAGGGCCGAGAGGGTCGCGGCCTCCTCGGCGCTTTCCAGGTTGATCTGGCCGATCCCCTCGGCCAGCGCCCGGCGCAGTTCGGCCTCCGTCTTGCCGACGCCCGAGAAGACGATGTCCGCGGCGGCGATGCCGGCGGCGCGGGCGGCCAGCATCTCCCCTTCCGAGACGACGTCGGCGCCGAGCCCTTCCTCCGCCAGCACCCGCAGCACGGCGAGGCTGGTATTGGCCTTCACCGCGTAATGGATCGAGGCATGGAGCCCGGCGCCGGACAGCGCCGCCTGCAGCGCGCGGGCGCGGCGGCGGAGCGCGCCGGCCGAATAGACCCAGGTGGGCGTCCCCACCTCCCGCGCGATGCGGGCGAGCGGCACCTCCTCGACCAGCAGCCCGTCCATGGCATGGGCGGAGAGGTGCGGCCGCGCGGCGATCAGCTCGGCGAAGCTCGGGTCGGGGTCGGCGGAGGTCAGGGGAAGCGGCGCGGGCATCCGCGTATTGTGCGGTGCAGGTCGGGCCGGAACAAGGATGGCGTGGCATGGCGGGCGGCGGGGCCGCCGGACGGCGCGCCGGGCCGGGGTGGCGAACGGGCCGGCTTGCGCCGCGTTGCCGGCGACCGGGTCGGCAGGCGCCGCCCGGCAAGCCGAGGGACCCGCAGCATGACCATCTCCGACCTGGTGAGCGCCGCCATCCAGAAGCCCGTGGCCCGGGCAGCCCGCGCCGCCCGCCGCGCGCTCGAACGCCTGACGCCCGAGGCGGCGGCGGTGCCGGCCGCGCCGCGCAAGTCGAAGGGCTGGCGCCGGCACCAGCGCGCGGCGAAGGCGCGGCAGCGGGG
>NZ_SMOA01000239.1 GCF_004353985.1 Paracraurococcus ruber
CAGCCTTGCGGCGGGCGGCCCGGCGCAGCCGCGCCGGCCGCCCGGGCGGCGCCGCAGGGCCCGTCGCCACGCGGCGTCAGGCGTGGGCGGTGCCGGTCAGCTTCCAGGTCGGGTCGCTGGTGCTGATGTCCCGCTGGAAGGTCCAGATATCGGTCAGCTCGGTCACCGCGTCGCTGCCGGTCACCACGCTGCCGTCGCGCGCCGTGGTCATGTTCACCTGGTCGGTGACGAAGCGGACCACGACCTCGGCGGTGTTGCCGCGCAGGTCGGCGGTCTCGATCGCCAGTTCCTGCACCGACCGGATCTCGGTCAGCTGGCTCTCGCCGGCCTGCTCGCGGGCGGTGATCGCCTGCTCGAACCCGGCATAGGTCGCGTCCGACAGCAGGGCGCGCAGCGTCTGCCGGTCACCCGCCGCGAAGGCGCCGACGATCATGCGGAAGGCGCCTTCCGCACCCGCCAGGAAGCCGGCGGGGTCGAAGCTGCGGTCGGCCGCGGCGATGCGGCCCAGCGCCTGGCCGGGCGGCGTGCGCGGGTCAGGAAGCACCTGCCGGGCGCCGCCCGGCTTCGGCGGCGCCGGCCGCACCTCCTCCGCCACGCCGTCCATGGTGCGGCCGCGCGGGTCGAAGCCCGCCGCCCGCGGCTCGGGGGCCGGCGGCCTCTCGAACCCGGTGCGGCGACCCAGCACGCTGCGCAGGCGCAGGACGAGGAAGGCCGCGACCATGGCGAAGAGGATCAGGTCGATCGGAAAGCCACCCGACATTACATGAACTCCTTTTCACCCATCTAATGCCGCGGGGGGGCTGCCGCAACGCCGGCAGCGCATTTCCACCCCCCGCTTGCCGCCCCGTGAGGCTGCCTGTATCGCGCTGATGGCCAGCCCGTGCCCGTGCCCGCCGAGAGCGGCGAGGGGGCCCGGGCCGGCAGGCCAGCCGCTAACATTGCCGCGGGGCCGGGTAGGCGCGGCGCCGGCAGCGGCGCCGGGCGCGGACCCCGCCCACCCGGCGCCCGGAGGAACCCGCGCCGCCATGATCCTGCTGCGACACGGCCAGAGCGAGTTCAACCTGCGCTTCACCGAAACCAAGCGCGACCCCGGCATTCCCGACCCCGCCCTCACCCCGCTCGGCCACCGGCAGGCGGAAGCCGCCGCCGAGGCCCTGGCGGGCGAGGGGCTGCGGCGCATCATCGCATCCCCCTACACCCGTGCGCTGCAGACCGCGGCGCCGGTCGCCCGCCGCCTCGGCATCCCTGTGCATGTGATGCCGACGGTGCGGGAACGCTATGCCTTTTCGTGCGACATCGGGTCGCCGCGCACGCAACTGGCGCTGGCCTGGCCGGCGCTGGACCTGACCCATCTGGAGGAGGTCTGGTGGCCGGTCCTCGAGGAGCCGGATTTCCAGGTGGAGGAGCGCGCCGCGCTCTTCCGGGCGGAAATGGCGGCCCTGCCCGACTGGCGCGATACGCTGGTGGTCTCCCATTGGGGCTTCATCCTGGCGATGACCGGTGAGCGCCTGATGAACGGCGAATGGCTGCGCTGCGATCCCACCGCGCCGCCGCCGAAGGAGATCGTCTGGCGGCAGTACCAGGCGCCGCCCAAGCCCTGAGCGACCCGGGCGGCAGCCCCGCCGCCGCCTCGGCCAGGGGCTGCGCGGACCGGCGGCCAAGGGGGCGGAAGGGGCCGTTGACCGGGCCGGCGGGATCGGGCGGCGCGGCACCGGTCCCGTCCCGCCGCCCTGCCGGAGCGGGGCCTTGGGGTGCCGCCCCGGGCGGGCCCCGCCGTCACACCCGCGCGCGCCGGCCCGCCCGCCGCACGAAACGGCAAGACTCCGCGCCGCGCCGCGCTAGCTCTGGGCCTGTCAGGGAAGGCCCGTCGGGTCGGCTTTGGCGGGTCCTTGTCGCCCTGGCGGCGTCCCGTGACAGGCCCGTGGACCCGCCACGGGCGGTGCCACGGCCCTGCCCGGCGCGGCGCCGCCCCCGCCGGTCCGGCGCCTTGGACCTCCCCTGCCGGGCCGTTCCGGCCCATCCCGGCGGCGGAGCACGCGACGAGGCATGAGCGAGACCACCCAGCCCCCCGAAGCCGCGCCGCGCGCGCCCGGCACCCTCGGCGGCTGGCTCTGGCCGGCGCTGCGGCTCGGCGTCGTCGTCGCGGCCGCCCTGGTCGCCTGGCAGGTCGCCGGCCAGTGGGACCGCTGGACCGGCGCCGCGCGGTACATGCGCACCGACGATGCCTTCATCGCCGGCGACCTCACCCCGCTCTCGGCCAAGGTCCCCGGCCATGTGCTGGCGGTGGCGGTGCGGGACTACCAGCCGGTCCGCCGCGGCGACGTGCTGCTGGAGATCGACCCGGCCGACTACCGCGCCCAGCTTGCCCAGGCGGAGGCGAACCTGCTGGCGGCCCAGGCCAGCCTCGGCAACATCGCCAACCAGCGCGCCGTGCAGCAATCCCTGGTGCGGCAGGCCCAGGCGACCATCCAGGCCACCGCGGCGGACCTGACCCGCTACACGCTGGAGGCGCAGCGCCAGCGCGAGCTGATCCGCGACCGGCTGGCCGGCACGCCCCAGCTCGTCGAGCAGTCCGAGGCCAACCAGAAGCGGACCGAGGCGCAGCTGGCGCTGAACCAGGCGCAGCTCGACCAGCAGCGGGCGCTGCTGGCGGCGATCGACCAGCAGGAGCAGCAGCTCCGCGCCCAGGTCCAGGCGGCCGAGGCGCAGCGCGAGCTAGCGCGCAACAACCTCGGCTATACCCGCATCCTCGCGCCGGCCGACGGCATGGTGGGGCAGCGCCAGGTGCGCCCGGGCCAGTTCGTCAATGTCGGCACCCAGGTGATCGCGGTGATGCCGCTGCCCGACCTCTGGGTGATCGCCAACCTGAAGGAGACGCAGGTGACCAACCTGCGCGCCGGCCAGCCCGCCCGCGTCACGGTGGATGCCTTCCCGGACCTAGTGCTGACCGGCCATGTCGAGAGCTGGTCGCCCGGCACCGGCAGCACCTTCGCCCTGCTGCCGCCGGACAACGCCACCGGCAATTTCACCAAGGTGGTGCAGCGGGTGCCGGTCAAGATCGTGCTCGACCCGAACCCCGCCCTCGGCAGCCTGGTCCGGCCGGGCATGTCGGTGATCGCCAGCGTGGACACCCAGGGCGCGGCGGCGGCGCGGTGAGCGCCGCGCTCCGCCCCTTCAGCGCCGCCGGCACGGCGCTGCAGGGCCTCGCCACGCGGCTGCCGCCGCGGCAGAGCCTGCAGAGCTGGCGGCCCTATGCCGGGCTGCTCGGCGTCATGCTGGGCGCGCTGATGAGCACGCTGGCGGCGCGGGTGACCAGCTTCGGCCTGGCCGACCTGCGCGGCGCGCTGCATGCCGGCTTCGACGAGGGCGCCTGGATCACCACCAGCTTCGGCGTCGGCCAGATGCTCGTCGGCGTCGCCTCCCCCTATCTCGGCGCCATCTTCGGGGCGCGGCGCGTCCTGCTGCTGGGGATCGCGCTGTTCTTCGCCTGCTGCCTGCTGCTGCCGCTGGCGGGCGACCTGCACGCCTTCCTGGCGCTGCTGCTGCTGGCCGGCATCGGGTCCGGCACCTTCATCCCGCTGACCATCGCCTATGTCGTGCGCAGCCTGCCGGTGCAGCTCGTCGCCTACGGCATCGCGCTCTATGCCATGAACATCGAGCTGTCGCTGAACATCGCCGCGTCGCTGGAAGGCTGGTACGCCGACCACTGGTCCTGGCGCTGGATCTACTGGCAGTACTGCGGCGTGCTGCCGGTGATGTTCGCCGCCGTCGCCTGGGGCATGCCGAAGGAGCCGGTGAACACCGGCCTGCTGCGCGGGCTGGACTGGTGGGGGCTGGTCTATGCCTCACTCGGCTTCGGCATGCTCTATGCCGGGCTTGACCAGGGCAACCGGCTGGACTGGCGGAACAGCGGCCTGGTCGTCGGCCTGCTGCTGGGCGGCGGCATGCTGGCGGTGGCCTTCCTGGTGCGGGAACTCACCACGCCGCGGCCCTTCCTCAACCTGCGCCTGCTGCTGCGCGGCAACCTGGCGATCCTGCTGCTGATCCTGGCGGGCTTCCGCTTCATGATCCTGTCCACCGCCATCATCATCCCGACCTACCTGCAGGCGGTGCAGAGCTTCCGGGAGCTGCAGGTGGGCCAGGTCCTGCTCTGGATCGCCCTGCCGCAGCTGCTGATCGTCCTGCCGCTGGGGGCGCTGCTGCGGCGGGTGGACGGGCGGCCGGTGCTGGCGCTGGGGTCGCTGCTGGTGGCGATCGCCTGCCTGATGGCCAGCGAGCTGACGACGCAATGGGCGACCGGCGATTTCCTGCCCTCGCAGCTGCTGCAGGCGCTCGGCCAGTCCTTCGCCCTGACCGCGCTGGTGATGCTGATGGTCCGCAGCATCGTCCCGGCGGAGGCGCTGACCATCGGCGCCCTGCTGCAGATCAGCCGGCTGTTCGGGGCGGAGCTGGGCACTGCCTTCATGCAGACCTTCCTGCGGGTGCGGGAGCAGGTGCATTCGAACCTGGTGGGCCTGCACGTGGCGGACGGCACCGCCGCGGTGGCGGAGCGGCTGGGGCAGTATGCCGCCCGGCTGGGCGCGCATGTCGCCGACCCGGCGCTGGCCCAGGCCCAGGCGGCGCAGCTGCTGGCGAAGGCGGTCGCGGCCCAGGCCAGCGTGCTTGCCTATGCCGATGGCTTCGCGGCGACCGCGCTGGGGGCGCTGGCCTGCCTGGCGCTGGCGGCGCTGCTGCGGCGCGGCCCGCCCGCGCCGTTCTGACGGCGCCGCGGCGCTGTTCCGCCTCACGCCGGCGTGCTACCCGCCGCGCCAGCCTGGGGCGGTTCGCGTCAGCGAATGCCGGCTGCACCGCCGCAGGTCGTTGTCTTCAGAGCAGATTCACGCCTCGGGGCGTTCAAGCCCCCTCTGCGATGCGCTCTAGCCAAAGGAACCGCCATGTCGGACGTGAACGCCGCCCAGCAGGCCCAGGGGCCGCTGCTGCTGAACATCCAGTACACGAAGGACCTGTCCTTCGAGGTGCCGGGCGCGCCGGAGATCTTCACCACCCTGCGGGAACAGCCCCGGGTGGACCTGCAGCTCGACGTGCAGGCGCGGCCGATCCAGGAAGGCGGCAACGTGTACGAGGTGGCGCTGCAGATCCGCGCCGAGGCGAAGGCGGATGACCGCGCCTGCTTCATCGCCGAACTGGTCTATTGCGGCATCTTCACGGTGAACGTGGACCCGCAGGTGCTGGAGCCCGTGCTGCTGGTGGAATGCCCGCGCCTGCTCTTCCCCTTCGCCCGCAACATCCTGGCCGACGTGACGCGCGACGGCGGCTTCCCGCCGGTGATGCTGACGCCGATCGACTTCGTCGCGCTCTGGCAGCAGCGGCGCGGCGGCCAGGCGGATACGGTCGGCACGGCCTGATCCCGGCCGGGCGGGGCCAGGGCGGCCCTGCCCGCTGCGGCGCGCCGGCATGGCGGTTCGCCTGCGAAAGTCGACATCGCGCCTGCTCCTGTCATTCTTCGCAGATCTGAGTATTCCCGCGGCATATCCGCCGGTATTGTCCCGTCGCATCCCAGCAATGCGCGGCCCCTTGGCACCGCCGGCCGCCGCCGATGCTGGTGTCGTTTCGAAACCATGGTTTCCGGATCGGGCCGGCCGGGCCGCGGGCGGATGGCTGCGCCGCGCGATGGCCGCGGGGCGCGAATTCACCGCCGGATCAAGGGCCTGGCACGGCTTGCGCCACGCCGCTACAGGCGGGCCGGGCCGGCCTGGGGCGCCGGGCGACGCGAGCGCCGCAGCGTGCGGCAACGCAAGGGAGTCAAGGGCCTGGGCCGGGTTTCGCACGCCGATGCGCGGGCGGGCCGGCCTCGCTTCATGTTTCAACTTGACTATTCAAAATAAACACTCTCTTGAAACGGATTTGCGGCTATCTATTCTTGTCCAGGAACAAGCTGGACTTCGCCCCGCATGCGCCCCGGCCAGGCCGCGCCGAAACCCGCCCCCGTCCTGCCCTTCCCGCCGGCCGCCCGCGCCCGGCCGGCCGGGGTGCCGCCCATCCTGCTCTCGCCGCCCGAGCTGACCGGCGCCGAATTGCCGGCCGTGGCCAGGACGCTGGCCAGCGGCTGGCTGGCCCCCGCCGGCCCGGTGCCCGAAGCCTTCGAGGCGGCGCTGGCCGGGGCGACGGGCATCCCGCATGTCCTCGCCACCACCACCGGCACAGCGGCGCTGCATCTGGGCTACCGCGTGCTCGGCCTGCGGCCGGGCGACGAGGTCTGGACCAGCACCCTGACCTTCGTCGCCACCATCAGCCCGGCGGTGGAGATGGGCGCGGTGCCCCGCTTCCTCGACGTCGCGCCGGAAAGCTGGACCATGGACCCGGGCCTGCTGGAGAGGGAACTGGCCCGCGCCGCCCGGGCCGGCCGGCTGCCGCGGGTGGTGGTGCCGGTGGACCTGTTCGGCCAGTGCTGCGACCTCGACGCGATCGCCGCGCTCTGCGACCGCTGGGGCGTGCCGGTGCTGTGCGACAGCGCCGCCGCCCTGGGCGCCACGCAGCGCGGCCGCCCGGCCGGGCAGGGCGCCCGGCTGGCGGTGTTCAGCTTCAACGGCAACAAGATCGTCACCACCACCAATGGCGGGGCGCTCGCGTCCGACGATCCGGCGCTGATCGCCCGCGCGCGCTTCCTGGCCTCCCAGGCGAAGGAGAAGGCGCCGCACTACCAGCACGAGACGACGGGCTACACCTACGGCCTCTCCTCCGTCCTCGCGGCCATCGGCCTGGCGCAGCTGCCCGCCCTGCCGGCGCGGGTCGCGGCGCGGCGGGCGGTCTTCGGCCGCTACCAGGCCGGGCTGGGCGACCTGCCGGGGGTGGGCTTCATGCCGGAACCCGCCTGGGGCCGCGCCAACCGCTGGCTCAGCGTGGCACTGTTCGGCGGCGCCGGCGGCACCCGGCTCGGCGCCCCGGACCGGGAAGCGGTGCGCCAAGCCCTGGCGGCGGCCGGGATCGAGAGCCGGCCGGTCTGGAAGCCGCTGCACCTGCAGCCCGCCTTCCGGCATGCCGCGGCGGCGGGCGGCGAGGTGGCGGCGGGGCTGTTCCCGGCGGGGCTCTGCCTGCCCTCCGGCAGCGGCCTGACGCCGGCGCAGCAGGACCGGGTGGTGGATGTGGTGCGCGGCTGCTTCCGCTGATGCGGCTGCTCTACCTGCACCAGCATTTCTCGACGCCGGACGGCGCGACGGGCACGCGCAGCTTCGCCCTGGCGCGCGCCCTGGCGGCGCGCGGGCATGCGGTCACGCTCGCCTGCGGGTCCTATGCCGGGGCGGCGACCGGGCTGCGGGACCCGTTCCGGCGCGGCCGGCGGGAAGGGATGGTGGCCGGCCTGCGGGTGGTGGAATTCGCCATCCCCTGCGGCAATGCCATGCGCCTGCCGGCCCGCGCCGCGGCCTTCCTGCGCTATGCCGGGCGCGCGACGGCGCTGGCCCTGGCGGAACGCTGGGACCTGGTGGTCGCCAGTTCCACCCCGCTGACCGTGGCGCTGCCGGCGCTGGCCGCGCGGCGGCTGCGCGGCACGCCCTTCGTCTTCGAGATCCGCGACCCCTGGCCGGAATTGCCGCGCGCCATGGGGGTGGGGACGCCGGCGCTCTGGGCGGCGCTGGACCGGCTGGCCGATGCCGCCTGCCGCGGCGCCGCGGCGGTGGTCGCGCTGTCCGAGGGGATGGCGGCGACCGCGGTGGCGCATGGCGCGGCGCCGGGGCGGGTGGCGGTGCTGCCGAATGGCTGCGACCTGGACCTGTTCGGCCCGCAGGCGGCGCCCTGGCGGCCGGAGGGGCTGCCGCCGGGCACCGTGCTGGTCACCTATGCCGGGGCGCATGGCGTCGCCAACGGGCTCGGGCAGGTGCTGGACGCCGCCGCGCTCCTCCAGGCGCAGGGCGCGCCGGTGACGTTGCTGCTGGTGGGCGAAGGGGCGGAGAAGCCGACCCTGATGGCGCGCGCCGCGGCGGCCGGCCTGGCGACCCTGCGCTTCCTCGACCCCATGCCGAAGCGCCGGCTGGCCGGGCTGCTGGCGGGCAGCGATATCGGCCTGCAATGCCTGGCGCCGGTGGCGGATTTCGCCGAGTGGACCGCGCCGAACAAGCTGATGGACTACCTGGCGGCGGGCTTGCCGGTGGTGGCCAATCTCGGCGGCGCGGCGGCGCGGCTGCTGGCGGCCGGCCCCTGCGGCGTGGCGACGCCGCCGGGCGATGCCGCGGCCCTGGCCGGG
>NZ_SMOA01000023.1 GCF_004353985.1 Paracraurococcus ruber
ACCGCGCGGCGGCGGAGCGCATGCGCGCCCTCGGCCACCATCTCCATCGGCGGCGCCGCGGCGGGCGGCGCGCGACGCGACCGCAGGCCCCAGTTCCACAGCGCCTCCGCCGGGATCGGCAGCACCAGGAACCAGTGTTCCAGCGTCGCCAGCGCCGCCAGCATGCCGAGGAAGGTGAAGCCCGCCGCCTGGAAGTCGCTGGCGCCGGGCGCCAGCGCGACATGGAAGAGATAGGCGGTCAGCAGCGTCGCCAAGGTCACCGCGAAGGGAAACAGCAGGTTCATCGGCCGCCGCAGGAAGAAGCTGCCGAGGTAGCGGAGATGCGGCGGCAGGAACTGCTCGTTCAGGTTGCGCGCGCCGAGGAAGACATTGAGCTTCGCGCTCTGCCGCATCCCCCAGATCAGCAGGTAGGTCCAGGTGCCGATCTGGTTCGGCTGGCCCCAGGTGACCGCCACCACCGCCACCGCGCCGGCGATGATCGCCAGTTCATGGTACAGGATGGCACGCAGCGCGAGCGTGAAGCGCCGCCAGCCCATGGCATCCGGCGGGCAGGGCGCGCGCGACGGGCCGGTGGCGAAGCCCATCAGGAAGGCCATCTCCTGCCAGGCCCAGGCGAGCAGGCCGCAGGAGAAGGCGCAGTAGGCGCCGGTCACGCTGGCATCCGCGCTGCTGGCGGCCAGGCCCCAATAGGCCCCCGCCTGCACCACGCTGGCGCCCGCCATGCTGCGCGGGTAGGTGCGCATCGGCAGCCCGTCCAGCCACAGGATCGCGCCGGTGCTGAACCACCAGATGAACAGCGCGAACAGGGCGGGCAGCGCGAAATCGGCCATCGCTGGCTACCAGGCCGGCGCCATGCGGACCTGCGCCGGCAGGGCCGCGTGCTTGCCGGGGATCAGGTAGAGCCGGGCGAAGGTCGCCGCCGCCGCCAGGCTGAGCCCGGCGCGGCGCAGCTTGCCGCCCAGGCCCTTCTGCGCCTTCGCCGCCGCCAGCTTCTCCGAGATCCGGAACAGCCGGTCGAAGCCGCGCTGGAATTCCGGCCGGTCGGTGTCGAGCGTCACCGGGAAGACCTGCGTGCAGATCGCGGTGCAGCAGCGGAAGACCTGGTTGTCGTAGTCGGTCGGCGTCATGCCGAGCGCCTTGTGGAATTCCGGCCGCGCATGGTCCCGCACATACATCGTGGCATAGACCGCGAGCTGAAAGAACTTCACCCAGAGCTTGTTCGTGCCGGTCAGCAGGTGCGGGTTGGCGCGCATCAGCAGGGCGAAGGCCTCGCCATGCCGGAACTCGTCGTTGCACCACTTCTCGAACCACTGGAAGATCGGGTGGAAGCGCAGTTCCGGATGCCGCTCGAACTGGCGGAAGATGGTGATGTAGCGGGCGTAGCCGATCTTCTCCGACAGGTAGGTCGCGTAGAAGATGAACTTCGGCGAGAAGTAGTGGTACTTCTTGGCCTTGGTCAGGAAGCCGAGGTCGACGCCGATCCCGATGTCCTTGAGCGCGTCGTTGATGAAGCCGGCATGGCGGGCCTCGTCGCGGCTCATCACCCCGAACAGGTCCTTCATGTCGGGGTTTTTCACCCGCTTGCGGATCTCCGCGTACAGCACGCAGCCGCTGAACTCGGCGGTCACGGAGGAGACGAGGAACTCCACCAGCTCCTTCTGCAGCGGCTCCGGCAGGTCTTCCAGGCGGAAGGCGTCGAAGGCCTCGCTGCGGACGAAATGCCCCTTGTTCGGGTCGGCCTTGAACTCCGCCATCAGCGCATCCCACTCGGCGCGGATATGGCTGACGTCGATGCGGTCCATGGCATCGAAATCGGTGGTGTAGAAGCGCGGGCTCAGCACCGTCTCGCTGGTGGCGAGCCGCGTCGTCTCGTTCAGGCCGGCCTTCCGGGCCGGGGTGACGGCGTTCATGCTACCTCCTTCGGCTCGAAGCCGCAGTGATAGAGCTCGGTCAGCTCGAGGATCGCCGAGGCCTCGGTCCAGACCCGTTCAAGCCAGCCGGCGCGGTACACCGTGGCGCGGCAGGTGAAGCTGATCGCCTGCCCGTAATCGACGCCGGGCGGCACGCCATGCACCACCACGCGGTCGCCGGGGCGCAGCATGACGCCTTCCGGGATGGCATGCGCGTGCAGGCTGTCGAAGGTCTGCTCGATATCGACCGTGCAGGGCACCTCCAGGGTGCGGCCGCCGGTCAGCCAGGAAAGGACGCTTCCCATCTTACTTGGACCCCTCGGTCAGCAGGAGCCTGAGGAAGACGTCCTTGTTCGTCTCCCCGAAGGCGTTCAGCTCGATCACGCGGTCCGTCGCCAGGTCCTGCAGCGTGACGCGGCCATCGCGCCAGGCCGCCAGGCGGAACGGCACCTCCGGCCCGACATCCGATTGCCGGCGGGGGCGGGAGATGGCGCGCAGCGCGCCGCGGACGAAGCCGTTGGTGCCGGGGTCGAAGACCTGCACCTCGGCGCCACTGGCCGCGTCGCGCGCCAGGATGGCACCATCCGCCCGGTCCTCGAAGCGGAATTCCCGCACCCGCAGCGGCGCCCCCTGCGGGGAGGCATCCGCCCCGCCTGCCAGGCCGAAGCCGTCGGTGACGAACAGCGTGAAGAGCAGCAGCCCAAGGCCGGCATAGGCGGGCCCCCGGGGTATCGTCCTGATCGCGTCGCGCGCCTGCATGAGGTCCTCCCCTCCCTCGTTCAGGCGGCCTGCGGGGCCGGCAGGTCGCCGGTGCCCGGGGCCTTGCCCGGCACCGCCACCGCCTGCACCGGCACCGCGGCCGCGCCCGCCAGCGCCCGCGCCAGGATCTGCGCGACGGCCGGGGCATCCGCCACCGCGCGCAGCGTCGGCTGCGGCCGCAGCAGGTGCCAGGGCCGGGCATGCGGCCAGAAGAACAGGTAGCTGACGCGGTGCGGCTTCAGGATCGAAAGGCTGATGTCGCCCGACCCGTCCGCATGCACCTTGGCCGCCGCGTTGTGCACCAGCGCGAAGGGCAGGTTGGCGGTGACCGACAGCGCCATGCCGAAGCGCATCACCACCCGCTTGTTGGTGATGGTGTAGGCGGTGGTCCGCGCCACGCCCGAGGCGAGGGCGAGGCCGAGCAGCAGCACCAGCAGCGAGGGCAGCAGGAACCACAGCGCATCCAGCGCCGTGACCCCGATGCTGGCCCCGGCGAGCAGCACCGAGACCATGCGCGCCATCACCAGTGCGGCGAAGTAGAGCGAGAGGCCGGGCAGGTGCAGCGCCCGCAGCGCGAAGGCCCGGCGGTCCGGCCGCCCCTGCCAGAGGATCTGCTCCCCCTCCGGCAGCCTTTCGGGCAGGCCCCAGACCGGCTCGTACTCGTGTTCCTTGATCACAGCGCCGGCTCCTGCCGGTTCGGCGTGGCGTACATGTAGCCGCCGGCGAAGTAGGCGCTGACCTTGTCTTCCTCGAGCAGGGTGATCTGGTCGGGGTTCGCCAGGCGCGGCGCCGCCAGGAACTGGTCGGCCAGCAGGGCGCTGGTCTGCGCTTCCTTCTTCCTCGTGTCGAAATTCGCCACGCCGATCGGCAGCACCACCGCCCGCTCGTCGCCGCCCTGCACCGCCACCTCGATGTAGCGCAGCAGCACGTCGGACCGGTCCACCCAGACATCGCGCACGGTGCCTACCGTGCGGCCATCGGCGGTCACCATGTACCAGCCGCGCGGGTCGAAATCCTCCTCGGCGATCGAGTATTCCGTGGCGACGCGCAGCGGCACGATCTTCGGCAGGGCCGCGTCGTAGGTGAGGTCCGGCACATCGGCGCGCAGCGCATAGGCGGCGGGGCCGACGCCATCGGCCAGCGGGTTGCCGAGCGGCAGGGCGGGCGAGCCGGGCGTGCGGGCCGGCGGGGTCAGCAGCCCGTCCAGCATCCGCTCCTCCCGCCCCGCGACGGTCGGGCCGCCATGCGCCAGGTTCCACACCTTGGGCTTCGGCGCGCTGCGCGGGTTGATGACCTGCAGCTGGCCGTTCACCTCATGCACCAGCGGGAAGCCTTCCCGCCGGTCCTCGTTCCGCAGGTACATGATCAGGACGATGAAGAACCCGTAGAAGAGGTAGAGCGACAGCAGGGCCAGGTCGAACTGGGTGCTGTAGGCGACATAGGTCATGACGCGTTCTCCTCGCGCTCAGGAAGCTTCGCGCGGGCCGGCCAGCCCGATCCGCACGTGGTTCTGTTGCAGGGGGTCCGGGTGCAGCGACGTGCCCACCGGCCGGACCAGCGGGCCGATGGCTGCCATGGTGGCGAACAGCAGGACGATCTCGATCAGGTAGACCAGCACATAGCCGGTGACGGGCGTCGCCAGCGCCTCCCCCAGGCTGCCGCGCAGGGCGAGGCCCGAGACGGTGTCGCGCAGCACCCCGCCGATGGCGATGGCGCCGCCGGCGCAGGTGGCCTGCACCGCGCCCCAGGTGCCGAGGGCGAGGCCGATCTGCGCCGGCGGCGCGGCCCGCATGCAGGCGGTCAGCGTCGCGTGCAGGAACAGGCCGCCGCCATAGCCGATGCAGGCGGCGCCGACGGCGAACAGCAGGCCGCTGCCGGCCGGCGCCGCGGCGATGACGCCGGCGAAGGCCGCCGCGCCGATCAGCGCGCCCATCGCCGCGACCCGGTGCGCATCGCCGCCGGCCGAGATGCGCTTGGCGGCGCGGACGAAGCCGGCGATGCCGCCGGCCGCGAACCCCGCCGTCAGCAGCGTGGTCTGCGACACGGACAGGCCGAGGATCTGCCCGCCATAGGGTTCCAGCAGCACGTCCTGCATGGAGAAGGCGACGCTGCCGATGCCGACCGCGGTCAGCCGCCGGACCCACTGGTCGGACCGCCGCAGCGAGTCCCAGGCATCCTGGAAGGCCGGCCGGGCGCGGTCCGGGGCGGTGGCGACGGGGTTCCGCACCTCCTGCTTCCAGACCGCGACGAGGGTGAGGACGATGCTGACGACCGCTGCGCCCTGGATCACCTGGATCAGCCGCAGCTGGCTGAAATCCGCCAGCAGCGCGCCGAAGATCAGGGCGCTGAACAGCATGCCGAGGAGGAGGGCGACCGAGAGGAAGGCGACGACGCGCGGCTGCTGCTCGACCGGCGAGAGGTCGGTCGCCAGCGCCAGCCCCGCGGTCTGCACCGTGTGCAGCCCGGCGCCGACGATGAGGAAGGCGAGGCCGGCGGCCACCTGCCCGACGATCGGCGGGGCGAAGGTGTCGCCCGACAGGATGATCAGCGCGAAGGGCATCATCGCCAGCCCACCGAACACCCAGACCGAGCCGAACCAGATATAGGGCACCCGCTTCCAGCCCAGCACCGACTTGTACTGGTCCGACCGGAAGCCGATCAGCGCCCGGAAGGGCGCGAAGACCACCGGCAGCGCGACCATCACCGCCACCAGCCAGGTCGGCACGCCCAGCTCGACGATCATCACCCGGTTCAGCGTGCCGATCAGCAGCACCATCACCATGCCGACCGAGACCTGGAACAGCGACAGCCGCGCCATGCGGCCGAGCGGCAGCGTTTCCGACGCCGCATCCGCGAAGGGCAGCAGGTCCGGGCTGATCTTCATCCAGGCGCGGGACAGCTTCATGGCGCGGGCCTCAGTCGAAGCCGAGCAGGTCGAAGATGTCGCGGTCCTTCATCGGCACCGCCTCCAGCGGGTCCGACCCCGCCCAGAGGCTGGCGGCCAGCCGCATGTATTCCTGCTGCACAGCCTCCAGCTCCGGGCTCGGCTCCATCTCGAACAGGGTCGCCTTCTTGAGCCGGGAGCGGCGGATGACGTCGAGATTGGGGAAATGCGCCAGGGTCTGCATGCCCGTCGCGGCGTTGAACTTGTCGATCTGGTCGGTCGCCTCGCTGCGGTTGACGATGACCCCGCCCATGCGGACGTCGTAGTTCTTCGACTTCGCCTTGATGGCGGCGATGATGCGGTTCATCGCGAAGATGCTGTCGAAGTCGTTGGCCGCGACGATGATGCCGCGGTCGGCATGCTGCAGCGGCGCGGCGAAGCCGCCGCAGACCACGTCGCCCAGGACATCGAAGATGACGACGTCCGTCTCCTCGAGCAGGTGGTGCTCCTTCAGCAGCTTGACCGTCTGGCCGACCACGTAGCCGCCGCAGCCGGTGCCGGCCGGCGGGCCGCCCGCCTCAACGCACATCACGCCGTTGTAGCCCTCGAAGACGAAATCCTCGGGGCGCAGCTCCTCGGCGTGGAACTGCACGGATTCCAGCACGTCGATGACGGTCGGGATCAGCGACTTGGTCAGGGTGAAGGTGCTGTCATGCTTCGGGTCGCAGCCGATCTGCAGCACCCGCTTGCCGAGCTTGGAGAAGGCGACCGAGAGGTTGGAGCTGGTCGTGCTCTTCCCGATCCCGCCCTTGCCGTAGACGGAGAAGACCTTCGCGCTGCCGATCGTCAGGTTGGGGTCCTGGTGGACCTGCACGCTCCCGTCCCCGTCCAGGCGGGACGGGGTGCGGCCCCGGTGCAGCGCGGCATGCGGCGTCTCGATCCTCATGCGGTGTCCTCAGCGCGAGAAATGGGCTTTGGCGTCGTAGAGCGTCTCGACCGTGATGCTCCGGATGCCGCGTTCCTCGGCGAAGCGCTCGGTGTTCCGGCGCGCCTTGCCGCGGACGAAGAAGGGAATCTTTTTCAGCTCGGCCTCGCCATCGGCCGTCCAGGCGATGGGGCCGGACGGCGCCTCCGCCACCGCGGCCTCGGCCGCCGCGACGGGCTGGCTGCCGCCGCCGAGATGGGACGGGGCGGCTTCCGCGTGGAACTCGAAATCCTCCCGGAACATGCCCAGCAGGTGTTCCTCGAGCCCCATCATCAGCGGGTGCACCCAGGCGTCGAAGAGGACATTCGCCCCCTCGAACCCCATCTGCGGGCTGTAGCGCGCCGGATAGTCCTGCACATGCACCGGCGCCGAGATCACCGCGCAGGGGATGCCCAGGCGCTTGGCGATGTGCCGTTCCATCTGGGTGCCGAGGATCAGCTCCGGCTGGGCGGCCTGGATCGCCGCCTCCACCGCCAGGTAGTCCTCGGTGACCAGCGGCTCGACGTCGTAGAGCTTCGCCGCCTCCCGCACGTCGCGGGCGAATTCGCGGCTGTAGGTGCCGAGGCCGACGACCCTGAAGCCCATCTCCGCCGCCGCGACGCGCGCCGCGGCGACCGCATGGGTGGCATCGCCGAAGACGAAGACCCGCTTGCCGGTCAGGTAGTTGCTGTCGACGGACCTGGCATACCAGGCGGCCCGCGATCCCTCCGCCGCCAGCAGCGGCGCGGGGTCGAGTCCCGCCAGCGCCGCCACCTCCTCGACGAAGGCGCGGGTGGCGTTGGTCCCGATCGGGATGGTGCGGGTCGCCTTCTGGCCGAAGCTGCGGGCCAGCCAGCCGGCCGCCTGCCCGGCGATCTCCGGGTAGAGCACCACGTTGAAATCCGCCTCGCCCAGCCGCGCCAGGTCGGCCGGCGCGGCGCCCATCGGCGCCACCACCCGCACCTCGACGCCGAGGCGGGCGAGCAGGCCGGCGATCTCCCGCACGTCGTCGCGGTGCCGGAAGCCGAGCCCGGTGGGGCCGAGGATGTTGCAGCTCGGCGCCACGCCCGGGCCGCGCGCCGGGCGCGGCGTGCCGGGCGGCGGCACCTGCGGGCCGGCCAGCGTCCGGACCAGCTGGTAGAAGGTCTCGCTGGCGCCCCAGTTCTCCTTCTTGGAGTAGCTGGGCAGTTCCAGCGGCACCACCGGCACCGGCAGGCGCAGCGCCTTCGCCAGGCCGCCGGGATCGTCCTGGATCAGCTCCGCCGTGCAGCTCGCGCCGACGATCATCGCCTGCGGCTGGAAGCGGTCATAGGCATCCTGCACGGCGGTCTTGAACAGCTCCGCCGTGTCGCCGCCCAGGTCGCGGGCCTGGAAGGTGGTGTAGGTGACCGGCGGGCGGGCCTGGCGCCGCTCGATCATGGTGAACAGCAGGTCGGCATAGGTGTCGCCCTGCGGGGCATGCAGCACGTAGTGCAGCCCCGTCATCCCGGTGGCGACGCGCATCGCCCCCACATGCGGCGGCCCCTCATAGGTCCAGACGGCGAGCTGCATGGCGCTACACCGCCAGCGCCGCGCGCCGCAGCAGCGGCCGGGCGAAGAGCTCGGCCAGGTCGCCGGCCTGGTCGTAGCCCTGGATGGGGGTGAAGACGAGCTCGATGGACCACTTGGTCGGGATGCCCTCGGCCTCCAGCGGGTTGGCGAGGCCGAGGCCGCAGACGACGAGGTCCGGCCGCGCCGCGCGGCAGCGGTCGAGCTGCCGGTCCACGTCCTGGCCTTCGGACAGCAGGGCGTCCTCGGGCAGCAACGGCAGCTCCGCCGCCAGATGCGCGCGGTGCAGGTAGGGCGTGCCGATCTCGACCGGGCGCATGTCCAGCTCGCGCGACAGGAAGCGCGCCAGCGGGATCTCCAGCTGGCTGTCGGGGAAGAAGAAGATGCGCCGGCCGGCCAGGCGCTCGCGGTGGCGGGCGATGGCGGTGCGGGCGCGCTGCTCGCCGATGGCGGTGACGGCGCGGAAGGTCGCCGGCGGCACGTCCCAGGCCTCGGCCGCGGCGCGCAGCCAGCCGGTGGTGCCCTCGGCGCCCAGCGGGAAGGGCGCGGGCAGGTGGCGGGCGCCGCGATTCTCCAGCGCCCGGGCGGTGTCGGCCAGGAAGGGCTGCGCCAACAGCATGCGGGTGTTCGGCCCGACCGCCGGCAGCAGATGCGCCCGGCGCGGCGGCAGGAAGCCGACCGGGCCGATGCCCAGCGCGTCGAACAGCCGGCGGAGCTGGTCCTCCACCACCTCGGCCAGCGCGCCCACCACCAGCAGCTCGGGCGTCGTCGCGCGGCTCGCCGGCATCTCCGGCACCAGCGCGGCCAGGCAGGCATCCTCGCCCTGGGTGAAGGTCGTCTCGATCCCGCTGCCGGAGTAGTTCAGCACCCGCACGCCGCCATGCGTCCGGTCCAGCCGCTGCGCCGCGCGGGAGAGGTCGAGCTTGATGACCTCCGACGGGCAGGAGCCGACGAGGAAGAGCAGCTTGATGTCCGGCCGCCGCGCCAGCAGCTGGCCGACCACGCGGTCCAGCTCCTCATTCGCGTCGGCGAGGCCGGCGAGGTCGCGCTCGTCGATGATGGCGGTGGCGAAGCGCGGCTCGGCGAAGATCATCACGCCGGCGGCCGACTGCATCAGGTGGGCGCAGGTGCGGCTGCCGACCACGAGGAAGAAGGCGTCCTGGATCTTGCGGTGCAGCCAGATGATGCCGGTGAGGCCGCAGAAGACCTCGCGCTGCCCCCTCTCCCGCAGGACCGGCGCCTCGGCGCAGCCGGCCTTGTCGAGCGGCCGGGAGTCGGGGCGGGTGAGCGCCGTCGCGCTCACTTCGAGAAGCCGAGCGCCGCCGCCCGCTCCTCGCGCACGCCCCGCTCATCGAGCCGGGCGGCGCGCAGCTTCAGGACGAACTGCGTGGCGTTGACGACATAGGCGGCATAGGCGGCCAGCGCGAGCAGCATCTGGCCTTCGGCATCGCCGACGCCGCCGAACACCGCGCCGAGATAGGCGGTGTGCAGCGCCAGCACCAGCATGCTGAACACGTCTTCCCAGAAGAAGGCGCGGGCGAAGAGGTAGCGGCCGAACACCACCTTCTCCCAGATCGCGCCGGTGACCATGATGACGTAGAGCACGACGGTCTTCAGCACGACGGAGGCGGTGGCGACCGCATAGCCGTCGCCGGTCGCCAGGCAGTTGAGCACGAGGCCGAGGCTGACGAGGAAGACCGCGAACTGCAGCGGCGCCAGCACGCCCTGCACCAGCGTCCAGCGCGTGGCATCGCGCCGCACCCGTTCTTCCGGCGTGTAGAGCGGCCGCCGCGGCGCGACGTGGCGCGCATGCCGCCCGGCGACCGTTCCCCAGGGGCAGGCGTCAATGGGGGCGATGAGTCGTGACAGCACGCCTGACGTAAACATCCCTTGACATTCCTCTGTCCCAGGGGTCCGCTCAGACACCGGTTCCCGGCGAGCCCTGTCACGATTGCGCTCCCGATGGCCGGGATCGAAACCCTGCAGCGGACCTCTCCAGACCCCGGTGCACCTCCCGCGGCGACCATCCTTCGTAGGGAAAGGCTATGGCCGCCGCCTTCACAGTGTCAAGCTCGATTGACGTAAGGAAGGATTGACATCGGCTCGGCGGCGGGCCGATAAAATCCTCGACGGGGAGAAGCCCATGGTGGCCTTGGGACACAGCGCCGCAGTCCGGGACCGGGCGGAGGATTCCTCCCTGTCCGCCGGCGGCTTCGCCGAGGCGCAGGCGATGCTCGACTTCTCCCTCCTCCCCCGGCGCGACTCCGGCCATGCCGCCCTGGCGGCGGCGATCGAGGCGGCGGTGCTGCCCCGCCTGGCCATGGCGCATGGCGCCGGCACCGCGGTGGCGGAGATGCAGTCCTTGCCCGACGCGGCCCCGACGACCGCCGACATCGAAGCGCTGTACCTGCTGCTGGTGGTCGATGACCGCGCCGGGGCGGACGCGCGGGTGGACGCGGTCAGCGCCCGCGGCGTGGCACGGGACCATCTCTTCCTCGACCTCTTCGCCCCCGTTGCGCGCCGGCTGGGCCAGGCCTGGGAAGACGATGCCTGCGACTTCGGCGCGGTGACCGTCGGCCTGCTCCGCCTGCAGCAGATGGTGCGCGCCCGCTCGCCCGACTTCGTGCCGCCGGTGCGGCCGCTGTCCGGCCCGCGGCGCGTGCTGCTGGCCCTGCCGCCGGGGGAGCAGCACAGCTTCGGCATCGAGATGCTGGCGGGGTTCTTCCGCCGCGCCGGCTGGGCGGTGTGGGACCCGGCGCCGCGCGGCCGCCGCGAGCTGGACCTGCTGCTGCGGCGCGAGGCCTTCGAGGTGGTCGGCTTCTCCGCCGGCAGCAGCGCGCGGCTCGACGGCATCGCCGACTGCATCCGCAGCGTCCGCCGCAGCGCCCTGAATTGCGGCGCCGGGGTCATGGTCGGCGGCCCGCTCTTCATGGCGCGGCCCGACTACGTCTCCCTCGTCGGCGCCGACGCGACGGCGACCGATGGACGGCAGGCCGTGCTGCAGGCCGAACGGCTGCTCTCGCTCTTGGCACGCCGGGACTGAGCTAGATGCCCGTTAAGAGGAGGATAAAACCCTCTTTCGAAAAGGAAGTCTGCTCCTGTGAAGGCATTCAAGGCCCCGAAATCGTCGCTGGGCGACCTGGATGCGGAAGCCGCAGCGACCTTGATCACGGCGGCCGCCGACATCGCCATCATCATCGACTCGGCCGGCGCGGTCCGGGATGTCGCCTTCAACAGCGAGAGCCTGGCGCAGGAGCTGGCGGGGCAGGACAGCTGGCTCGGCAGGCCCTGGACCGACACGGTGGCGCCGGACAGCCGGCCGAAGGTGGAAGCGCTGCTGGCCGACCCGGGCGAGGCCGCCGCCCGCCCCTGGCGGCATGTGAACCTGCTCTCGGCCCGCGGCGCCTCGGTCCCGGTGCTGTTCTCCGCCGTGCGGCTGAGCAAGGGTGGCCGCGCCGTCGCCTTCGGGCGGGACCTGCGGCAGCTCTCCGCCCTGCAGCAGCGCCTGCTGGAAGCGCAGCAGAGCCTTGACCGCGACTATTCCCGCCTGCGCAGCGCCGAGACGCGCTACCGCCTGCTCTTCCAGTTGTGGTCCGACCCGGTGCTGATCCTCGACGCCGCGGCGCAGAAGGTGACGGAGACCAACCAGGCCGCCGATGCGCTGCTGGGCCGCACGCCGCGCCGGCCGCAGGGGCGGGAACTGCTGGACATCTTCGCCGCCAAGGGCCGCGAATCGGTCGAGATGCTGCTGGCCGGCGTGCGCGCCACCGGCCGGGCGGACGAGGTGCGGGTGCTGCTGGAGGACGGCAAGGACATCGTCGTCCATGCCTCCCCCTTCCGGCAGGAGAATGCCGCCTACATCTTGGTGCGGCTGGCCATCCCGAACGCCGATGCCAACGCCATCGTCCTGCCGAAGGCGAAGTCGAAGCTGCTGAAGCTGGTCGAGAACGTGCCGGACGCCTTCGTCGTCACCGGCCCCGATGGCCGCATCATGACCGCGAATGCCGCCTTCCTCGACATGGCGCAGCTGGCGAATGAGGAGCAGGCGCTGGGCGAGCCGCTGGAGCGCTGGCTGGGCCAGCCCGGCGTGGAGCTGGAGGTGCTGACCGCCAGCCTGCGCCAGCGCGGCCCGGTGCGGCTGTTCTCCACCAGCGTGCGCGGCGAATTCGGCGCGGTGACGGAGGTGGAGATCTCCGCCGTCTCGGTCATGAACGGCGTCGGCCCCTGCTACGGCTATGCCATCCGCGATGTCGGCCCGCGCGTCGCGCCGCCCATGCGCCCCGGCACCGGCCGCGCCCCCCGTTCGGTCGAGCAGCTGACCGAGCTGATCGGCCAGGTGCCGCTGAAGGACCTGGTGCGGGAGGCGACGGACGTCATCGAGCGGCTCTGCATCGAGGCGGCGCTGGAGCTCACCGGCGACAACCGCGCCTCGGCCGCCGAGATGCTCGGCCTCTCCCGCCAGAGCCTGTACGTCAAGCTGCGCCGCTACGGCCTCGGCGACCTGCCGGCGGACGGACCCGAGTAAGGATCGCCAGCGATGTCCGCGACCGTGGCCCGCCCTGCCCTCTCCGCCTGCCTCGAGCTGCTGAAGCCGGTCACCTGGTTCGCGCCGATCTGGGCCTATTCCTGCGGCATCGTCTCCTCCGGCCAGGGCGGCGCCGGGCGCTGGCACGTGATCGCGGCGGGGCTGCTGATCGCCGGGCCGCTGGTCTGCGGCACCAGCCAGGCGATCAACGACTGGTACGACCGCCACGTGGACGCGATCAACGAGCCGCACCGGCCCATCCCCTCCGGCCGCATCCCGGGCGACTGGGGCTTCTGGATCGCCGTCGTCTGGACCGCGCTGTCGCTGATGGTCGCCACCGTGCTGGGCCCCTGGGGCTTCGGCGCGACGGTGGTCGGCCTCGCTTTGGCCTGGGCCTATTCGGCGCCGCCGCTGCGGCTCAAGCGCGATGGCTGGCTGGGCGGCACCGCCTGCGCCGCCTGCTACGAGGGCCTGCCCTGGATCACCGGCGCGGCGGTGATGGCCGGCGGCGCCCCGGGCCTGGAGGTGCTGGTGATGGCCGGGCTCTACAGCCTCGGCGC
Source organism: Paracraurococcus ruber (assembly GCF_004353985.1). Taxonomy (GTDB): domain Bacteria; phylum Pseudomonadota; class Alphaproteobacteria; order Acetobacterales; family Acetobacteraceae; genus Paracraurococcus; species Paracraurococcus ruber. The sequence goes on from NZ_SMOA01000023.1 coordinate 13,151, forward strand.
CATCGGCATCATGACGTTGAACGACTTCAAGGCGGTGGAGGGCGACCGGCGCACCGGCATCAACTCCCTGCCCGTGCGGCTGGGGGAGGAGCGGGCGGCGCAACTGGCCTGCGCGCTGATGGCGGCGCCGCAGGTGGCGGTGGTGTGGCTGCTGCTGGCCTGGGGCGCGCCCTGGCATGCCGGCGCCATCGCCGTCTCGCTGCTCGCCCAGGTGGCGCTGATGCGGGTGCTGCTGGCCGATCCGAAGGCCAAGGCGCCCTGGTACAACGGCACCGGCACCACGCTCTATGTGCTGGGCATGCTGGTGACGGCCTTCGCGCTGCGCCCGGCGGTGCTGCCATGAGCGCGTTGCCGACCGTCGCCTCGCCCATCGGCTGGCTGGGCATCCTCCGGCTCGGCCTGGTGCAGACCGCGCTGGGCGCCGTGGTGGTGCTGACCACCTCCGCCATCAACCGCGTCATGGTGGTGGAGCTGGCGCTGCCGGCGACCATCCCCGGCCTGCTGGTGGCGCTGCACTACGCGGTGCAGCTCTCCCGCCCCGCCATGGGCCATGGCTCGGACCGCGGCGGGCGGCGGACGCCCTGGATCATCGGCGGCATCGCCGTGCTGGCGCTGGGCGGACTCGGCGCCGCCGCGGCGACGGCGGTGATGGCGGAGAACCTGGCGCTGGGCCTCGCGCTGGCGGTGCTCGCCTTCCTCGCGGTCGGGGCCGGGGTCGGCGCCGCCGGCACTTCGCTGCTGGCGCTGCTGGCGACGCGGGTCGCGCCGCAGCGGCGGGCGCCGGCGGCCACCATCGTCTGGCTGATGATGATCGCCGGCTTCGTCGTGACGACCGCGGTCGCCGGCCGCTTCCTCGACCCCTATTCGCCGCAGCGGCTGCTGGCCGTCACCGGCACGGTCTGCGGCATCGTCATGGTCGTCACGCTGCTGGCGGTCTGGGGGATGGAGCCTGCCCGCACGCCGGCGGAGTCGCGCCCCGCGCCCAAGGGCAGCTTCCGGGAGGCGCTGGCCCAGGTCTGGGAGGAGCCGGAGGCGCGGCGCTTCACCGTCTTCGTCTTCGTCTCCATGCTGGCCTATTCGGCGCAGGACCTGATCCTGGAGCCCTTCGGCGGCCAGGTCTTCGGCCTGACGCTGGGGGAGACGACGAAGCTCGCCTCCGCCCAGCACATGGGCGTCTTCCTCGGCATGATCCTGGCGGCGCTGGGCGGCGGCCTGGGCGGGGAGCGCTTCGGCAATCTCCGCGCCTGGACCATCGGCGGCTGCCTCGCCTCCGCCGTCGCGCTGGCGGTGCTGGCCTTCGCCGGCACGGTCGGGCCGGGCTTCCCGCTAAAGGCGGCCTATGTCGCGCTCGGCGTCGCCAACGGCGCCTTCGCCGCCGCCGCCATCGCCACCATGATGCAGCTGGCCGGCAAGGGCCGCGACCAGCGGGAAGGCATGCGCGTCGGGCTCTGGGGCGCGGCGCAGGCCATCGCCTTCGGCCTGGGCGGGCTGGCCGGCGCGGCGGCCAGCGACCTCGCCCGCAACCTCATCGCCTCGCCCGGCCTCGCCTATGGCGCGGTCTTCGCCGGGGAGGCGCTGCTGTTCCTCATCTCCGCCCTGCTCGCCGCGCGCATCACCCGCGCGGCGCCCGCCATGACCGCGCTGGGCGCGCTCGCGCCGTCCCGCAGCTAGGGAGTCCCCGAGAATGACCGAGACCTTTGACGTGGTCGTGGTGGGCGGCGGTCCCTCCGGCGCCATCGCGGCCGAGGAACTGGCGCGGGCCGGCCGGCATGTCGCGCTGCTCGACCGCGCCGGGCGCATCAAGCCCTGCGGCGGCGCCATCCCGCCGCGCCTGATCCGCGACTTCGCCATCCCCGAGCACCTGATCGTCGCCCGCATCAACTCGGCCCGCATGATCGCCCCCTCCGAGCGCGAGGTGGACATGCCGATCGAGGGCAGCGGCTATGTCGGCATGGTGGACCGCGAGCATTTCGACGAGTTCCTGCGGACCCGCGCCGCCGAGGCCGGGGCGGTGCGGCACACCGGAACCTATGAGCGGATCGAGCGCGACTCGCAGGGCACCGCCGTCGTCGTCTACGCGACCAGGGCCGGGCAGGAGGTGCGGCTGCGCGCCCGCATCGTCATCGGCGCCGATGGCGCGAAATCCAAGGTGGCGAAGCAGGAAGTGCCCATCGCCGCCAAGGTGCCCTGCGTCTTCGCCTATCACGAGATCATCGAATCGCCGCCCGACCAGACCGGCCGCTTCGACGCCAAGCGCTGCGACGTCTTCTACCAGGGCAAGCATTCGCCCGATTTCTATTCCTGGATCTTCCCGCATGGCGCGGTGACCAGCATCGGCACCGGCTCGGCGCAGAAGGGCTTCTCGCTCCGCGGCTCCATCGCCGAGTTGCGGAAGAGCACGGGGCTGGAAGGCCAGAAGCTGATCCGGCATGAGGGCGCGCCGATCCCGATGAAGCCGGCGAAGCGCTGGGACAATGGGAAGGACGTGGTGCTGGCCGGCGATGCCGCCGGCGTGGTCGCGCCCGCCTCCGGCGAGGGGATCTACTACGCCATGGTCGGCGGGCAATTCGCCGCGCAGGCGGTGGAGGCCTGCCTCGCGACCGGCGATGCGCGCGCCCTCGGCCTCGCCCGCAAGCGCTTCATGAAGGAGCATGGCCGGGTCTTCTGGATCCTCGGGATCATGCAGTATTTCTGGTATTCCTCGGAGAAGCGGCGGGAGAAATTCGTCTCCATCTGCCAGGACAAGGACGTGCAGCGCCTGACCTGGGAAAGCTACATGAACAAGAAGCTGACGCGGCGCGACCCGATGGCGCATGTCCGCATCTTCTTCAAGGATCTCGCCCATCTGTTCGGCCTGGCGCGCGCCTGAGCCCCGTGGAGTCGCCTGCATGAGCCGCCTCGCTACCCTCGATGCTCCCGCCTCCGCGCGCCATGGCCGGGGCCATGCCCTGCCGCTGCGCGTCGGCACGCGCGGCTCGCCGCTCGCGCTCTGGCAGACGCGGCATTTCCTCTCGATCATCGGCGGCTTCTGCCCGGTGATGAAGGGCGCCGATGCCTTCGCCGAGCATGTCATCAGCACCGCCGGCGACCGGATTCAGGACCGGCCGCTGGCCGATATCGGCGGCAAGGGCCTCTTCGCCAAGGAGATCCATGAGGCGCTGCTGGATGGCGCGATCGACTTCGCCGTGCACAGCCTGAAGGACCTGGAGACGGAGTTGCCGCCCGGCATCGTGCTGGCCTGCACCCTGAAGCGGGAGGATGCGCGGGACGCCATCGTGCTCGGCCCCGTCTGCGGCATGCCGGACCGGGCGGACCCGCTGGCCTGCATCCCGCGCGGGGCGCTGGTCGGCACCGCCTCCGTCCGGCGGCAGAGCCAGATCCTGCACCTGCGGCCCGACCTGCGCTGCGAGGTGATCCGCGGCAATGTGCAGACCCGGCTGTCGCGCGTGCGGAACGGCGACTTCGCCGCCAGCTTCCTGGCGCTGGCCGGGCTGCGGCGGCTGGGGCTGGAGATCGAGGCGGGCATCGTGCTGGATCCCGGGGTGATGGTCCCGGCCGCCGGCCAGGGCATCGTCGGCATCACCGTCCGCGAGTCGGACGAGGAATTGCGCGACCTGCTCGCCGCCATCGAATGCCCGGATGCTCGGGCGGTCTCGGCGGCGGAGCGGGCGATGCTCGGCGCGCTGGACGGGTCCTGCCGCACGCCGATCGGCGGGCATGCGGTGGTCGGGCGCGACGGCGTGCTGCGCCTCACCGGCCTCATCGCCCGGCCGGATGGCAGCTTCCTGCTGAAGCGGGAGATCGAGGGCGCGCCGGCGGATGCGGCGCGCCTGGGCATGGCGCTGGGCGACCGGCTCCGCCGCGAGGCGCCCGCCGACATCCTGTCCTAGGGCGGATCGCAGGAGGGCGTGAACGCCCGGACGCGTGAATCCGCCCTGAGAACAAGGGCTAGAGCGGCTTGCGTGTTCGAGTGAACGCGCAGGCCGGTCCAGGCTCGCGGTTTCCAGAGGCCTTTCGGCCTTTGGCGGAGTAGGTCCGGGGGGCAATGCCCCTTCCGGCGCTGTCACAGGAAGCGGTCGAGGTGCTGCAGCACCTCGTCGGGCGCTTCCTCCGCCAGGTAGTGCCCGCTGTTCACCTCGCCGGTCGTCAGCGCGCCGGTGCTGTACTCCCGCCAGATCGCCGGCGCGTCGTACCAGCGCGGGATGGCGCCCTTGGCGCCCCACAGCGCCAGCAGCGGGCAGGCCACCCTGTCGCCGGCGGCGCGGCTGGCGCGGTCATGCTCCAGGTCGATCGCCGTCGCGGCGCGGTAATCCTCGCAGATCGCCGCCACCGTCCCCGGCTCCCGCAGCGCCGCCAGGTAGTCCGCCCGCGCCTCCGGGTGGAAGAAGCCCTTGTCCTTCGGCTCGCGCGCGGTGTGCAGGTCGAACCAGTCCTCGGTGTCGCGCAGGATCATCCGCTCCGGCCGGTCATGCGGCTGCGCCAGGAAGAACCAGTGGTAGTAGCCCATGGCGAATTCCATGGTCGTCCGCTCGAAATGCGCCAGCGTCGGGATGATGTCCATGACGCAGAGCCGGTCGACCGCCTGCGGATGGTCGAGCGTCAGGCGATGCGCCACCCGCGCGCCGCGGTCATGCGCGACCAGCCGGAAGCGCTCATGCCCCAGTCCCCGCATCAGCGCGACCAGGTCCTTCGCCATCTCCCGCTTCGCATAGTGCCGGCTGTCCGGCGTCACCGGCGGCTTGGCGGTGAAGCCGTAGCCGCGGATATCGGGCGCGACGACGGTGAAGCGGCGGGCCAGCACCGGCGCCACCTTGTGCCACATCGCATGGGTCTGCGGGTTGCCGTGCAGCAGCAGCAGCGGCGGGCCGGACCCGCCGCGGCGCAGCCGGATGCGCTGGCCATTCGCCTCCCGGGTCTCGAGCGTGAAGCCTTCGAAGAACATGGCGCTGCCTCCCACTGCCGCCGCATCCTGGCCCGGCCGCCGCGCTCAGGCCAGCGAGGCGCCGGGAAAGACGGCGACCGAGGGCGTCGCGTCGGTCGCCTGCGGCGGCACGGCGGCCCAGCGCGCGCCGTCCCAGGCGCGGGCGAAGACCTCCACCTTCCCGTCATCGGCGATGCGGATCTCGTTGAAGGCGTTCGGCTCGCCGCGCAGCCGGCGGGAGGTGGTGGTGGAGGACAGCACCACCGTCAGCGGCCCCTCTGCCCGCGTCGTCGTCTCGGCGGTGCCATGCGCCGAGGCGCCCACCTCCCGCGCCGGCTCGGCGATGTCGCCGACATGCAGGTGGCCTGACAGCACCAGCCGCACGCCCTGCCGCGCGAAGGCCTCCAGCGCCCGGGCGGCGCCGCCCACCGTCCGCGCCTCCGGCGCCGCCCGCGGCGCCACGAAGGGGTGATGCGCGACGACGATGCGGGTGAGGCCGGGCGGCAGCGCCGCCAGCCGCGCCTCGCAGCGCGCCAGCCGCGTATGGCCGACCCGGCCGCGCGACCAGTCGAGGTAGAGCCCGGCGCGGCGCGCGGTGTTGAGCCCGACCACGCCGACGCGGCTGTCCTGGTACACCGGCTCCGTCTCCGGCCCCATGTAGTATCGCCAGCGGGCATAGGGGTCGACGAAGCGTTCCAGCAGCATGTAGCCGACGATGTCGTGGTTGCCCGGCACCGCCAGCAGCGGCGCCCGGAGCCCCTGCAGGAAGGCGCGCGCCGCCTCGAACTCCCGCCGCCGGGCGCGCATGGTCAGGTCGCCGCTGACGGCGATGAGGTCCGGCGGGTCGCGGTTCAGCTCGGCGGCGAGGCCGGCGACGACCTCGGGGATCTCGGCGCCGAAATGCAGGTCGGACAGATGCGCGATGCGGTACATGCAGGCCTTCAGGCAAGGGAAGCGGCGGCGTCCGGCAGGCGGACGCCCGCGGCCGCGGCAGGGACGATGACGCGCAGCGCGCGCGGGCGGATGGCGTAGCGCAGCGGCGGGGCCAGCAGCAGCGCCTCCCCGTCGTTCATCACCCGCAGCGCGCGGCGGCGGCTGGCGACGGTGATGGACCGGGCCGGCCGCTCCTCGATCCCCGGCTGCCGCCGCCAGGCGCCCAGCGCCATGGCGGCCAGCATCCTGGCGATCCACCAGGCGCCGAAGCGGCGGGCGCGGTAGAGCACCAGCTCGCCGCGGTCCAGCCTCTCCCGCGCGAAGAAGCTGCCGAAGCCCTCGGCATAGGCGTTGCTGGCGACCGCCAGGGCGCGGGTCCGCAGGCGGCGGGGCGGCGCGCCATCCAGCGCCACGTCCAGCCGCAGGGGCGGGTGGCGCCACAGCGCCCGCAGCGCACCCAGCGCCAGGCGCAGCCGTCCGCCAAGGCCGCCGGCGCCGCGCTGGCGTTCGCGGTGGCGGCCGATGGCGGCGGGCAGGCCGAGCACGGACATGCAGAGGAAGGCGTGGCCATTCACCTCGGCGACGTCGATCGCGCGGACCTCGCCGCGGGCCAGCACCGCGGCGGCATCCGCCAGCGCCAGCGGCAGGCCAAGGTCCCTGGCCAGCATGTTCATGGTGCCGAGCGGCAGGATGCCGAGGGCGATGCCGGTGCCCGCGAGGCGCTGCGCCGCGGCGGCGATGCTGCCGTCGCCGCCGCCGACGATGACCGCATCGGCGCCCAGCGCCACCGCGCGGTCCAGCCGGGCGCCGAGATCCGGCGCGTCCCCGGGGACGATCACCGCCTCCAGGCCGGCGGCCCGGAGATGGCCGGCCACCTCCCCGGCGGGATCCCCGCGGCCCAGCAGGCCGCCGGAGCGGGCATTGATCACGACGGCGACGCGGCGCATGCGGGGTCCGGGCTGTGCTCGCGCCTCAACAGTTGCCGGGCGGATCGGTTCGCCGCCAGGGCCTGGCGTCCGCGAATCGTCACGCCGCCCGGTTGACCGCCGCCCTGGCCCGCGCGAGCCTCCCGGCCCATCGCATGCGGGGAGACGACGCCATGTCCGAGGATAGCGCGCTGTTCGACAAGGGCCTGCCGATCCGGCGGGAGGTGCTGGGCGCCGAGTATGTCGACGGGTCCATGGCCAAGGCCGACGAGTTCATGATGTCCTTCCAGCGCGCCACCACCGCCTGGGCCTGGGGCTGGGCCTGGGGCGACCCGACGCTGGAGCGGAAGACGCGGTCCATGCTCAACCTCGCCATGCTGACCGCGCTGGGCAAGACGCCCGAGATCAAGCTGCATGTGAAGGGCGCGCTGAACAACGGCCTGACGGTGGAGGAGATCAAGGCGGTGCTGCTGCACGCCACCGCCTATTGCGGCATCCCCGCCGGCCTCGATGCCTTCAAGGCGGCGCATGAGGTGCTGGTGGCGGAGGGTGCCCTGCCGGGCAAGAAGTAAGGTGGCGGCCCTCAAGCGGATCGGCTTCGCCGGCATAGGCAACATGGGCTGGCCGATGGCGGCCAACCTGGTGAAGGCCGGGTTCGACGTCACGGTGGCGGATGCGGTGCCCGGCCGCGCCGCGCAATTCGCCGCCGAGGTCGGCGGCGATGCCGCCGCCGATGCCGGCGCGGCGGCGCGCGACGCCGATGCCCTGATCACCATCCTGCCGACCAGCAAGCAGGTGGCGGAGGTGGCGGCGCTGGTCGCCCCGGTGCTGCCGCGCGGCGCCCTGCTGATCGACATGACCAGCGGCCAGCCGGCGCGGACGCGGGAGATCGCGGCGACGCTGGCGGAGCGCGGCATCGGCATGATCGACGCCCCGGTCTCCGGCGGCGTGCCGCGCGCGAAGACCGGCGACCTCGCCATCATGCTGGGCGGCGAGACGGCCGAGTTGGACCGCGCCGAGCCCGTGCTGAAGGCCATGGGCAGCAGCCTCTACCGCTGCGGCGGCATCGGCGCCGGCCAGGCGATGAAGGCGCTGAACAACCTGTCCTCGGCCGGCACCTTCCTGATGGGAATCGAGGTGCTGCTGATCGGCCAGCGCTTCGGGCTCGACCCCGTGACGATGGTCGATGTGCTGAACGCCTCCTCCGGCATGTCCAATTCCAGCCAGCGGAAGTTCAAGCAGTATGTCCTGAACCGCCGCTTCGACGACGGCTTCGCGCTGGAGCTGATGGTGAAGGATCTCGGCATCGCGCTGGAGGTCGGGCGGGACACCGCGACGCCGACGCCCTTCTCCGCGCTGTGCAAGGAGATGTGGGCGGCGGCGCTGGCCAGCCTCGGCCCCGGGCACAACCACACCGCGTCGGCGCAGCTGTCGGAGAAGATGGCGGGCGAGATCCTCGGGGGGAACAAGTGAGCATGCCCGCCACCTCGCGGACCGGCGCGACCTAGGCATGTTCGGGACCGGACTGGTGGTGGCTCTCCGCCGCCGGATCGCCCGGCTGCGCGGGCCGCAGCCGGCCCCGCCTGGCCGGGTCGTGGCGCCAGGGCCGGCACCGCGGGGTGCCGAACCCCTGCCATCGCCGATCCGGGCGCCCGTGCTGGCGGCGGGCGGCCCGCCACGGGGCGCGCCCTATGTGCTGGCGCTGTCCATGGTGAAGAACGAGCAGGACATCATCGAGCCCTTCATCCGCCATGCCGCCGGGCTCGCCGACTTCCTGCTGCTGCTCGACAACCGGTCGGTCGATGCCACCCGGCGCATCGCCCTCGACTGCGCCCGCGAACTGGGCAACGTCGCCGTCGCCGACACGCCGGATTTCGGCTACACGCAGTCCGCGCGGATGACGGCGCTGCTGCACCATGCGCAGGACGCCTATTTCGCCGATTTCGTGCTGCTGCTCGACGCCGACGAGTTCCTGGCCGTTCCGGACCGGGACGCGCTGCATGCCGCCCTCGCCGCGATCCCGCCCGGCGGGGCGGGACTCCTGCCCTGGCGCACCCATGTCGTCCGCGCCGAGGACGGCGCCGCGGCGGATCCGCCGCGCGACATGCGGTGGCGCCGGAAGGCGGAGCCGACGCAGTTCTACAAGCTGGCGCTGCGGCTCGATGGCCGGCCGGCCGGCGACCTCACCGTGCACCAGGGCAGCCATTCGGCGACCCGGTCGGACGGCACGCCGGTGCCGACCGTCACCCTGGATGGCCTGCCCCTGCTGCATTTCCCGGTCCGCAGCCTGGCGCAGATCCGGGCCAAGGGCATCGCCGGCTGGGCGGCCTACCTCGCCCGGGACCCGCGGGCGCGGCAGCATGTCCAGGCCTTCCAGTGGCGCGACGCCTTCGATGACGTCGCCGACGGCCGCATGGAAACGGCGGCGGACCTGTCCCGCGTCTCGCTCGGCTACGCCGTGCCGCCGGGCCAGGCGCCGGCCGAGCTGATCGACGATCCGCCGCCCGTCGAGTACCAGCGCCGCCATTCCACCGGCGCCTTCGCCGATCCTCTGGCCCTCGTCGCCCGGTCCTGGGAGGCATCGCTGACCGCGCCGGTGGCGCTGCTGGACGGCCTCGCGCCGCGCCGGGACGGCAAGGCGGCGGAGGGCATCGGCGGCACCGCCTTCACCGGCGATTGGCACTGGCAGAACCTGTTCGTCGATGTCGCGCCGTTCCGGTTCGTCGCGGAACTGCTGCAGCCCGCATCGGTGCTGGATATCGGCTGCGGCGTCGGCGCCTATCTCGACCTGTTCCGCCGCTGCGGCGCCACGACCGTGCTGGGGCTGGACGGCATGAGCGCCGCGGCATCGGTGCTGCGGGATGACGAATACCGGGTGGCCGACCTTGCCCTGCCGCAGGATCTGGGCCGGCGCTTCGACCTGGTGCTCTGCCTGGAGGTCGCCGAGCACCTGGACGCGGCGGCGCATGCGACGCTGGTCGAGACCATCGCCCGCCACGCCGCCGGCATGGTCGTCTTCTCCGCGGCGGATCTGGGGCAGCCCGGCCACGGGCACATCTCCTGCAAGCCGGTCGCCGACTGGCTCGCGCTCTGGGCCGCGCATGGCTGGTCGCCGGATTACGGGCTGAGCTGCGCCATGCGGGCGCTGTCCACCCTGTCCTGGTTCCGCCGCAACCTGCTGGTCCTGCGCCGCGGGCCCGCCGAGCCCTGGCAGGCGGACCGCCTGGCCGCCATCGGCGCGCGGCCCTTCGCCTGGTACGGCCAGGCGCCGGGCATCCGGCACTTTCCCATGACCGAACCCATGCCGGACCCGCCGGCGGGCTACAGGACCGAGGCGAAGGAGACGACATGACCTGGGAAGTCTACGCCATCCGCTACGGCCGCCACGACCGGCCCGCGCAGTCCAACTTCCTCCTGCCGGTGCAGGACCCGCATGAGGCCATGCCGCTGGACTACTTCGTCTGGCTGGTGCGGGACCCCGCCACCGGCCACGACATCGTGGTCGATACCGGCTTCGACCATGCCTGCGCCGAGAAGCGCGGCCGCAGCATCAGCCGCAGCGTCAGCGACAGCCTGCGCGCCATGGGCGCCGACCCGGCCAAGGTGCGGGACGTGGTCGTCACCCACCTGCACTACGACCATGCCGGCAGCATCGACATCTTCACCGGCGCCCGGATCCACATCCAGGACCGGGAGATGGCCTTCGCCACCGGCCGGCACATGTGCACCGCCTGCATCCGCCTGCCCTTCGAGGCGGACCATGTCGTCTCCATGGTCCGCGCCCTGTTCGCCGACAAGGTGCAGTTCCATGACGGCGAAGGCACGGTCGCGCCCGGCGTCACCGTCCACCGCGTCGGCGGCCATTCCGACGGGCTGCAGGTGGTGCGGGTGGAGACGGCGCGCGGGCCGGTCGTGCTGGCCAGCGACGCCATGCATTTCTACGCCAACAGCGATACCGGGAATCCCTTCCCCATCATCTTCGACCTCGGCGCCATGACGCAGGGCTGGCGCATCGCGAAGAAGCTGGCGGGCGGGGATGAGTCGCGGGTGATCCCCGGGCACGATCCGGCGGTGCGGACACGGTTCCCGAAGGTGCCGGGACAGGGCGACGACGTGGTCGCGCTGCACCTGCCGCCCCTCCAATGACCGGCGCTGCGAGAGGGGCATTGCCCCCCTCCCGCTCCCCCCACCAAAGGCCGAAGGGCCTTTGGAAACCTCGAGTTCAGCGCGTCAGGACCACCGCGGTCAGGAACAGGCCGAGCAGCGCCAGGCCCATGGAGATGCCCGGCCACCAGGGGCGGGCGCCGGCCTGCACCACCAGCGCATTCGCCGCCAGGGAGAGGATCAGCCCGGCCAGAGGTTGGGTCCAGTGCATCTCCAGCACCCCCCAGGCCAGCAGCACCAGCCAGAAGGCGAAGGCGGACCGGCCCATGATGCGGAAGGCGCGGTCGGCGGCCGCCGCCTCCGGCCGCAGGCCGGGCGTGGTGCTGCGCGCCTCGATGACGCCGGCGATGGACAGCGCGACCAGCGCCAGGAAATAGACCTGCATCCGGGCTGGTTACTCCGCCCGGATGCCGGCGGCCAGGATCACCTCCCGCGCCCGCGCCGCCTCCGCCCGGATCGTCGCCGCCGTCTGCTCCGGCGTGCCGCCGATCGGCTCCAGCCCCAGCTCCGCCAGGCGCCTGCGGAAAGCCTCCTCGGCCAGCAGCCGGTTGGTCTCCCGGTTCAGCCGTGCCACCACCCCGGCCGGCAGGCCGGCGGGACCGGCCAGGTAGGTGAAGGCGGCGGAATCGAAGCCGGGCAGCGTCTCGGCGATGGTCGGCAGGTCCGGCATCAGGCTGGACTTCTCCGCACTCGCCACCGCCACCGCCCGCAGCGCGCCGCTCGCCCGGTGCTCGGCGAAGAGCAGCAGCGTGTCGATGGCGAAGGAGATGCGGCCGGCGATCAGCTCCTGCATGGCCGGGCCGCTGCCGCGGAAGGGCACATGCGTCACCTCGATGCCGGCCCGCAGCTTCAGCATCTCCCCCGCCAGGTGGGAGGAGGCGCCGACGCCCGAGCTGTAGAAGGTAAGCTCCCCGGGCCGCGCCTTGGCCAGCGCGATCAGGTCGCCGACGCTCCGCACCGGCAGCGACGGATGCACCACCAGAAGGTTCGGCGCGCGGACGATGCTGACGATGGGCACGAAATCCCGGTCCGGGTCATAGGGCAGGCTGCGCATCAGGCTGGGATTGACGATCTGCGGGCCGGGGGTGCCGTAGAGCAGGACATAGCCATCGGGCCTCGCCTTGGCGACGGCATCGGCGCCCAGCGTCGCGCCGGCACCGGGCCGGTTCTCCACCACCAGCGCCTGGCCCAGCAGCGGCCCCAGCCGCTCCGCCAGCAGCCGCGCCAGCAGGTCGGAGGCACCGCCGGGCGCGAAGGGCACCACCAGCCGGATCGGCCGGGCCGGCCATTCCTCCGCCCGCGCCCGCCGCGCCGCCAGCAGCCCGGCCGCGCCCAGCACGGCGCCACGTCGCCCGAAGCGCATCCCCGCCTCCCCTCCCCCCTTGTTGCGCGGCAGCCTCCGGGACGGGCCGGGCCGCGTCAATCCGGCCCCGGCGCGCCCGGCATCCGCCCGCCGGTGGCCCATGCCGCGCCGGCCCGCCCCGCCGCCATCCGTCCTGGCACGCGGGATGCACGGCCTGCCCTGGACAAACCGCGCCGCAGCCTCGACATCTGCAGCAACACCCAGCCGCGAGAGAGACCCATGCCCGACAGCAACATGCCGGACCTGTCACGCCTGAAATTCGGGGTGGGCCAGCCGGTGCCGCGGCAGGAAGACCCGATCCTGTTGCAGGGACGCGGCCGCTACACCGACGACATCAGCCTGCCCGGGGAGCTCTACTGCGTCATGGTGCGCAGCCCCTATGCCCATGGCGTCATCAACGGGATCGACACGGACGCGGCGAAGGCGGTGCCCGGCGTCGTCGCGGTCTTCACCGGGAAGGACCTGGAAGGCCATGGCTACGGCTTCATGCGCTGCGTCCTGCCGCTGAAGAACGCCGATGGCAGCCCGATCCGCAACATCGAACGCCCGGCCCTGGCGACCGACAAGGTGCGATTCGTCGGCGACCCCGTGGCCTTCGTCGTCGCCGAGAGCAGGTCGGCCGCGAAGGACGGCGCCGAGGCGGTGTTCGTCGATATCGACGTGCTGCCGGCGGTCACCGACGCCTCGGCCGCCGCCGCGCCGGGCGCGCCGCAGCTCTATGACCACCTGCCGGGCAATTGCGTGCTGGACTTCGCCTTCGGCGACGGCGCCAAAGTGGCGGAGGCCTTCGGCAAGGCCGCGCATGTCACGAAGCTGTCCATCCGCAACAACCGCGTGGTGGTCTGCGCGATGGAGCCGCGCAGCGCGCTCGGCGAATACGACGCCGCGACCGGCCGCTACACCCTGCATGTCGGCAGCCAGGGCGTCTTCGGCCTGAAGGGGCAGATGGCGAACGACATCCTGAAGGTGCCGGCCGACAAGGTCCGCATCCTGACCGGCAATGTCGGCGGCAGCTTCGGGATGAAGGCCAGCGCCTACCCGGAATATCTCTGCCTGCTGCATGCCGCGAAGCTGCTGGGCAAGCCGGTCAAGTGGACCGACGAGCGTACCGGGTCCTTCCTCTCGGACAGCCATGGCCGCGACCATGAGGTGGATGCGGAACTGGCCCTGGATGCCGAGGGGCGGGCGCTGGCGGTGCGGCTGACCGCCTATGCGAACATGGGCGGCTACCTGGCGACGGTGGCGCCGCTGATGGGCACCGGCAATTTCGTCAAGAACGTGCAGTCCAACTACGCCACGCCGCTGATCGAGGTGAAGACGAAATGCCTGGTGACCAACACCACGCCCGTCTCCGCCTATCGCGGCGCCGGAAGGCCGGAGGGCAACTACTTCTTCGAACGGCTGCTGGAGCAGGCGGCGAAGGAGATGGGCAAGGACCCGATCGCGCTCCGCAAGCTGAACCATATCAGGCCCGATGCCTTCCCCTTCAGCGCGCCGAGCGGCAGCGTCTATGACAGCGGCGATTTCTCCGCGGTGCTGGAGAAGGCGCTGGAGGCCGCCGACTGGGACGGCTTCGCCGCCCGCAAGGCCGAGAGCAAGGCGCGCGGCAGGCTGCGCGGGCGCGGCATCGGCAATTTCCTGGAATGCACCGCGCCCCCGATGAAGGAACAGGGCGAGATCCGGTTCGAGCCGGACGGCACCGTCACCATCATCACCGGCACGCTGGACTATGGCCAGGGCCACTGGAGCGCCTTCGCCCAGGTGCTGCACACCCATCTCGGCGTGCCCTTCGAGGCGATCCGACTGGTGCAGGGCGATTCCGACCTGCTGGTGGCCGGCGGCGGCACCGGCGGGTCGAAGTCGCTCATGGCCTCCGGCGCCGCCATCGTGGAGGCGGCGCAGCTGGTGATCGAGAAGGGGAAGGTCGCCGCGGCGCATATGCTGGAAGCCGCGGTCGCGGATATCGAGTTCGAGCGGGATGCGGCGGGCCTCGGCCGCTTCGCCATCGCCGGCACCGACCGCGCGATCGGCATCATGGAACTCGCCGAGCGCATCCGCACCGCCAACAACCCGCCGCCGGAGATGCCGGCCAGCCTCGACGTGCAGCATGTCTTCGGGGAGGCGCCGATGGCCTACCCGAATGGCTGCCATGTCTGCGAGGTCGAGATCGACCCCGATACCGGCCATACCGACATCGTCCGCTACATGTCGGTGAACGACTTCGGCGTCATCGTGAACCCGCTGCTGGTCGCCGGCCAGGCGCATGGCGGCATCGTCCAGGGCATCGGCCAGGCGCTGATGGAGCACGTGGCCTATTCCGAGGAAGGGCAGCTCCTCTCCGGCTCCTACCAGGACTACGCCCTGCCGCGCGCCAGCGACGTGCCGGAATTCGGCTTCGTCAGCCACCCCGCGCCCTGCAAGACCAACCCGCTGGGCGCCAAGGGCTGCGGGGAGGCCGGCTGCGCCGGGTCCCTGCCCGCGGTGATGAATGCGGTGGTGGATGCGCTGTCGGATTTCGGCATCAGCCATATCGACATGCCCGCGACGCCCGAGCGGGTCTGGCGGGCCATCGCCGACGCCAGGGCGGCCGCCTGACGGCGCGCCGGGCCCTGCCCCGGGATCGGCGTCGCCCGGGGCCGGCGCCTGCCCCGAGGCCGTCGCCGGGGCCTCGCCACGCCCCGGGCCGATGCCGGGCTGCGCCGGCCCGGCGCCACCGGGCCGGCCGCCTTGCCTTCGGACGGCCTTCTTTCCAAGGCTTGCTGTCGCCACGCAGTCCGGGCATCGAGAGGCTTGCCTGCCCGACGGCGCCGCGAGTCGCTCAAGTCTCGCACAAGCGTGAGTCGATATCATCATTCTGGCGTGCAACTTGTTTCTGGTTCTTAAGAATGGTTGCGGGACAGCGCGTTTGCGGCGAGGGACACTGCCTGGGGATGCGATCGCGGCCGCCGCGACGCGGCCCGGGCCGGGGCGCCGCGGTCCATGGGTGGCGGCGCCGGATGCCGGGGGCCTCGCGGTACGGCAGGGAAGTGGGAGTGAGGGGATGACAAGGCTCACGGGGCGCCGCGTCCTGGTCGTCGAGGACGAGGCGCTGGTTGCCATGCTGGTAGAGGACGCGCTGCTGGATGCCGGCGCGGCCGTGGTCGGGCCGGCAGCGACGGTGACCGAGGCGTTGAGCCTTCTCACGAAGGAGACGCCGGATGTCGCGGTGCTGGACCTGAACCTGGCCGGCGAGACCTCCACGCCCGTCGCCGATGCGCTGGCGCTGCGCGGCGTGCCCTTCGTGGTGGCCACCGGCTATGGCGCGGAGGGGTTGCCGGCCAGCCATGCGCATGTGCCGGTCCTGGCCAAGCCCTATGACCCGGATGACCTGACCGCGGCGCTCGGCCGGCTCTGCGTCTGATCCCGGCCTACTGCCGGGTTGGCATCACGGGCGGCCGTTGACCGTGACCGGCCGACGGCCCCTGCATCGCCGGGCGGCCCGCGCCGCATGCCTCAGCGACGCGGCGTAAGCCCCGCCGCCCGTCCGGGCGCCCGGCATGCCCGGCGGGAACGGAAGATGCCTGCCCGCGGGCATCGGCCCGCCGGCATCGTCCCGGGCTAGCCCTCCGGGCTGCGCGCCCGCCCCGGCGAAGCGACGCGGATCGGACCGGTCGACCTGCGGCCGGCGCCCGGCGCGGCAGCCGGCCCCCCGGCATGGCCCTCGGGCGTGGTCCCTGGTCATGACCCCGCATCGGCTCATCGGCGCCTGTGGATAAGTGCCCGGCAACCGGCCGGCCTGCCGCCGATGGCCGGGTCACCAGGGCCTTTGGCGCAGGGGCGGCCGCGGGCCATCCGGCGGTCGTGCCTGGCCGCGACCCCGGCCGCCACCCCGCGCTGCCTAGGCCGGTGCCGGCCGGAAGCGGGGATAGGCTTTCGCGATCGGCATGAGGCCGGGGCGCGGCCCGGCCGCGGGCGATTTGCCTGCCAGGCGGGTCCGCGGGCAGGTCCGCGCCGTCGCCGGCAAGGGGACGCGGCGGCCCGCCCCGGCGGTCCGCATGACTCCGGCGGCCGTTGATCCCGGCCGATCGACGGCCCCGCCATCGCCGGGCGGTCTGCGCCGCGAACCTTGGCGACGCGGCATGGGTCGCGGCGCCCGTCCAGGCGCCAGGCATGACTGGGCCGCCCCCGCCGCCGGCATCAGCCGCCGGCCGCGGCCTCGGTCGGCATCTCGGCCGCCGCCCGCGGCAGCCACAGCGTCACCACGGTGCCCTGGCCGGGCCGGCTCTCGATCAGCAGCGCCCCGCCGGACTGCGCCGCGAAGCCATGCGCCATGGCCAGGCCGAGGCCGGTGCCCTGCCCGACCTCCTTGGTGGTGAAGAAGGGCTCGGTCGCCCGCGCCAGCGTGGCGGCGTCCATCCCCTGCCCCGTATCGGCGACGCGGATCCGCAGGTAGTCGGCCGGAACCAGGCCCTGGGGATGCGGCATGGCTCCCCCCCGGGCCTCCGGCCCGCCCACCCGCTCCACCGCCGCCTCCACCCGCAGCAGGCCGCCCTGCGGCATGGCGTCGCGGGCGTTCAGCGCCAGGTTGAACAGCACGAGCTCGAGCTGCATGCGGTCGGACCGCACCGGCGGCAGGCCGGCGGGCGCGGCGATCTCCAGCCGGATATCCGGGCCGAGCGGCCCGTGCAGCAGGGTCGCCAGCCCCTGCAGCAGGTCCGGCAGGGCCACCGGCCCGGTCTGCAGCTGGTCCTGCCGGGCGAAGGCCAGCATCCGGCGGGTCAGCCCGGCGCCGCGCTCGGCCGCCTGCAGGGCGATGGCGGCATAGCGCTCCACCCGCGCGGCATCGGCCTTGCCGCCGCCGATCATGTGCAGCGCGGCGGTCAGCACCTGCAGCAGGTTGTTGAAGTCATGCGCCACGCCGCCGGCGATGCGGCCCAGCGCCTCCAGCTTCTGCGCCTCCCGCAGCCGGGCCTCGGCGCGGTTCCGCTCGGTCAGGTCGAACAGGATGGAATAGCTGTGCAGGAAGCCGCCGGCGGCATCGTGCTCGGCGCGCGCCCGCAGCAGCACGTCCAGCAGCACGCCATCGGCCCGGCGCATGCGGTACTCCACCTCCCGCACCTCCTCGCCGGTCGCGCGCAGCTCCGCCAGCGCCGCCTCCCAGCGCCGCATGCTCTCCGCGTCCATGAACTCGCCGGTGCGGCGGCCCAGCACCTCCTCCCGCCGGTAGCCGAGGAAGGCCAGCCATTCGTCGCTGACGCGGATCAGCCGCCCCTCCGCATCCACCGAATGGAAGGCGGCCGGCGTGCGGTCGTAGATGCGGCGCAGCGCCCGCTCCTGCGATGCCAGCTCGGCGGTCCGCTCGGCCACCGCCCGTTCCAGCGCCGCCTTGTCGGCCAGCAGCGCCGCCTCGGCCCGCTTGCGGTCGGTCAGGTCCAGGATGAAGGCGATGGTCTGCTCGCGCCGCTCGCCCACCAGGGTGAAGCCGACCAGCACGGGGATGCGCGATCCGTCCGGGCGCAAGTATTCCTTCTCATACGGGGTGCAGGCGCCGTTCCGCTGCGCCTCGGCGATGCCCGCCGCATCGGCCGGCAGCCATTCCGGCGGGGTCAGCGCATCCCAGCGCAGCGTGCCGGCCTCCAGCTCGGCGCGGCTATGGCCGGCGATGCGCAGCAGCGCGTCGTTCGCCTCCAGGATCCGGCCATGCACGTCGCCGCGCAGCACGCCGATCGGGTTGGCCTCGACCATGGCGCGCAACTCGGCCTCGCGCGACCGCAGCGCCGCCTCGCGCTCGCGCGCCTCGGTGACATCGCGGTTCACGCCCAGCATGCGCGCCGGGCGCCCCGCCGCATCGCGGACCACCCGGCCGCTCGCCGCCAGCCAGCGCTCGGCGCCGTCCGGGGCGCGGCGGATGCGGAACTCGGCGCCGAAGCCGCCATCGTCGCGGGCCAGGGCGGCATCGCATTCGGCCCGCAGGGCATCCCGGTCGGCGGCATGCACCAGGTCGAACCAGGCGGCCATGTCCGGCGCCGGCAGGGCCGGGTCCAGGCCGAACAGCGCATATTGCCGGTCGGACCAGACCTGCCGCCCGGTCAGCAGGTCGACATCCCAGGCGCCGATCCCGCCGGCCTCCTGCGCCAGGCGCAGCCTCGCCTCGCCCTCCCGCAGCGCCGCCTCGGCGGCGCGGCGGCCGGTGATGTCGCGGATGGCGCCGATGGCGCGCGCCACGCGGCCGTCGGGCCCGGCCAGCGCCTCGCCGCGGTCGGCGACCCAGCGGGTGCGGCCATCCGGCAGCCGGATGCGGTATTCGAAGGCATAGGGGCCGGGCGTCGCCAGGGCGCGCGCCAGGCGCTCCGCCAGCACCGTCCGGTCCTCCGGATGCACCTGCTCCAGCCTTCCCTGCCAGGCGGTGGTCCAGACCGCGTCGCCGGGCGACGGCGGCTGGCCGTGCAGCACGGCGTATTCGCGGGTGACCCGGGTGCTGTCGCTGGCGATGTCCCAGTCATAGGCGCCGATCTGCCCGGCCCGCTGCGCCAGGCGCAGCCGGTGCTCGCTCTCCTTCAAGGCCGCCTCGGACCGCCGGCAATCGCCCAGCAGCCCATCGAAGGCGGCGGCCAGCGTCGCCGCCTCGGCGTAGCCGCTGCCGGGGGGCAGCGGGTCGCGGCCGCCCGCGCGCTGCTGCCGTTCCGCCGCCGCCGCCAGGCACTGCAGCGGCCGCGCCAGCCAGGCGGCGGCCAGCCAGCCCAGCAGCGCCGCCAGGGCGGAGGCGCCGAGGCCGAAGAGCAGGATGTCCCGCCGCAGCGCCTGGGCCGGCGCCAGCGCCTCCGCCGCCGGGCGCCGCGCCAGCACCTGCCAGCCCAGGCCGGGATGCGCCGCCCAGCCGCGGGTGGCCGCGGCGGCGGCGAGGAACCCTTCCCCGTCGGGGAAGGCGGTGGGGCCGCCCGCCAGCGCCGCCTCCGGCAGGGTGGTGCCGAGCAGCGCGGGCGGGCCCAGCAGCACTTCCCGGCTGCGGGAGAGGATCAGGATCTCCGGCTCGCCCGGCCGCGGCGTGCCGACCACCCCGGCCGCCCAGCGCCAGTCGAGATGCGCCGCGACGACGCCGACCAGCGCCCCATCCGCCGCCCGCACCGGCGCGGCGAGGTCGAGCAGCCGCAGCCGTCCGCCGCTGCCGAGCCGGCCGGCCAGCATCTGCGCGTCGTGCACGTCCTCGATCACCGGGCCCTGCATGGCGTCGCGGACGAAGGGCCGGCCGGACGCGTCCTCCCCTTCCAGCAGGCGGCGGCTGTCGGCCACCACCCGGCCGCCCGGCGCGACGAAGGCGATCAGGGCGTAGTCGGCGAAGGTGTCGTGCAGCCGCTGCAGGATGACGCGGCGGAGGTCGGCGGGGGTCGCCGGGTCGCGCATCAGCGGCAGGCCGGCGGCTACCTGCAGGTCGCGCCAGCGCGCCGCCAGGTCGCGGTCCAGCCGCTCCGCGAAGCGCCCGGCCGTGCCGTGCAGGGAATCGACCTGGGAAGCGGCGACGCGCCGCGACGCCTCCGCGCCGGCCAGCAGGCTGGTGCCGAGCGCGGCGAGCAACGCGATGCCGCCGAAGGCGGCGGCCAGGATGACCCGGAGGGGCGGAGGGGCGGACGCCATGGGCGGTGCGAGGGTGCGGAGCTTGTACCGGGGCCGCGTTCGTTACGTGATCACATGGCCGTCAGCGCCCGACGCCCTCGAAGCCCGGCCGGTCGCATTGTGTTACATAGGGTTGATCTGGTATCGCGGGGCGCCGCCACGCGATACCACCCTGCTACACCGCGGCG
Organism: Paracraurococcus ruber; assembly: GCF_004353985.1. Lineage (GTDB taxonomy): Bacteria > Pseudomonadota > Alphaproteobacteria > Acetobacterales > Acetobacteraceae > Paracraurococcus > Paracraurococcus ruber. The sequence goes on from NZ_SMOA01000023.1 coordinate 33,236, forward strand.
CTGTGCCGGGCGGCGCCGCTGGCCAGGTAGGCGTCGAAGGCGGCGGCCACGTGCCGCACATGCCGCCGCCCCGCCGCCGTCACCCGCAGCGTCTCGGGCGCCAGGTCGATCAGGCCATCGCTCGCCAGCGGCGCCAGCGCCGGCCGCACATCCGCGACCAGGGCGGGCGGCAGCGCCGCGAGGTCGAGGGCGAAGTCGCACATCACCCGCTCGATGCAGTGGCGGCGCAGCCGGTCCTCCGCCGTCACCGCGCGGCCGCGGCGGACCGGCAGCGTGCCGGCCTGCACCGCCGCGACCCAGCGGCGCTCGTTCGGCTCGTTCTGCGCATAGCCAGCGACCTCGATCCCGCCGATGGCGGAGGCGCCGAGGCCGAGCAGCACCGGCGCCGCATCCGTGGTGTAGCCCTGGAAATTGCGCCGCAGCGTGCCTTCGCGCGCCGCCACCGCCATCGCATCCGCCGGCCGGGCGAAGTGGTCGAGCCCGATCGCCTCGAAGCCCTCAGCGGCCAGCACCTGCTCCGCCGCCTCGGCCTGCTGCAGCCGCTCGAGCGCGCCGGGAAGCTGTTCCATGTGGATGGCGTTCTGGTGCGGCTTCATCCAGGGCACATGCGCGTAGCCGAAGACCGCGACGCGGTCGGCGCCGACCTGCGCGGCGAAGCGGGCGGTGGCGGCGACCTGCGCCGTGGTCTGGCCGGGCAGGCCGTACATCAGGTCGAGGTTGATCGCCCGGATGCCGGCGGCGCGCAGCCAGCCGATGCCGCGCGCCACCATCGCCTCGGGCTGGGTGCGGCCGATGCGGCGCTGCACCGCGGGGTCGATGTCCTGCACGCCGAGGCTGGCGCGGGTGACGCCGGCCTCGGCCAGCGCCGCGACGACCTCCTCGGTCAGCACGCGCGGGTCGAGTTCGATGGCGAGTTCCGCACCGGGGCGGAGGCCGAATTCCGTCCGCAGCGCGGCGAACAGCGCGCGCAGCCCGTCCGCGCCGAGGGTGCTGGGCGTGCCGCCGCCCAGATGGATGGCGGCGACCCCGGCATGCGCCGGCAGCGCGGCGGCGAGCAGCGCGGCCTCCTGCGCCAGGGCGGCGCCGTAGCGGGCGATGCGGTCCGGGTTGCGGGTGACGGCGGTGGTGCAGCCGCAATACCAGCAGAGCGAGGCGCAGAAGGGGATGTGGAGATAGAGCGAGAGCGGGTCCACCGGCCGGATGCCGCCGAGCCAGGCGCGGTAGGTCGCTTCCTCCAGCGGGCCGAAATGCGGCGCCGTGGGATAGGAGGTGTAGCGGGGGAGGTTGGCCAGCGCGTAGCCGACGGGGATGGACCTGCTCATGCGCCATGCTGGCCATGCCCGGCGGCCGCGGTCCTTGCGCGGGATCAAGCCGGGCGGCGGTGGCGCCGGGACCGGCCGGGCGGCGGCCCCTCCCCCGCGGCCGGTCGCCCGGGCGGCTGCCGGTCCTGGATGGGCGCCGCGGCCGCCGGTGCCTCGGGGGAACCGGGCCTGCCGCGGGTCCCATCCTGGCGCCGGGCCGCTGGAGCGGATCCCTCTCAGGTGGAATCACCCGAGCGGGTAACGGTGCCCGTCGATCCGAATGACTGGGGCGGTTGCCGGGAGCCGTGGCGAAGGGAAACCGCCCCAGTGTCCTGCCCGCTGCCTTCGCAGCCACCGGCTGCGGAGGCAGCGGATCAGCAGGCCACTGCAAGCGAAGGCGCGTGGCCCGGACCGAAGGGCGCCGCCGGTGGCGGCGCACTTCGGCTTCGGGACACCAGCGTCCTGCCCGCGCAGCTCGCAGCCACCGGCTGCGCGGGCAGCGGATCAGCAGGCCACCGCAAGCGAAGGCGCGTGGCCCGGACCGAAGGGCGCCGCCGGTGGCGGCGAATTTCGGCTTCGGGACGCTAGACCGCGCCCTCCGCGAACCCCGCCGCCACCGGCGCCGCGCAGATGCCGGCCGCCTCCAGCGCCGCCGCGGCGCGGAACAGCGTGGCTTCCGCCCAGGGCCGGCCGATCAGCTGCACGCCGATGGGCAGCGCCCCCTCCGCCTTCGGCACCGGCGCCGTCACCACCGGCAGGCCGATGCCGGAGATCGGCTGGGTGAAAAGGCCCATGGAAGGGCGCAGCGGCACCTGCACGCCGCCCAGCGCCAGCATCTCCTGCCCGATCGGCGTCGCCGGCACCGGCGTGGCCGGCGCCAGCAGCACGTCCCAGTCCCGCAGCAGCGCCGCCATGGACTGCCGGGCGAGGCCACGCACCCGCTGCGCCTGGTTGATCCAGGCGGCCGGCAGCAGGGCGCCGGCCAGCAGCCGGTCCTGGATCAGCGGCTCGTAGTCCTCAAGCTGCGTGCGCAGGGTGGGCAGGTGCAGCGCGCCGCCCTCCGCGCTGGTGATCAGGAAGGCGGCGGCGCGGCTGGCCTCCGCCATGTCCCAGGTCACCGTCTCCGTCGCGCCCAGCGCCTGCGCCACGGCGGCCACGGCCTGCCGCGCCGCCGCCGATTGCTGCCGGCCGAACCAGCCGCCCAGGACCGCCACGCGCAGCCCGGCCGTCCCGGCGCCGAGGCCCGGCGTCACCGCCTCGGGCGGCTGCGCCGCCTGGGCCGGGTCCGCCGCGTCCAGGCCCTGCAGCGCGTCATAGGCCGCCGCCAGGTCCGCCACGGACCGGGCGAAGGGCCCGACATGGTCGAGGGCGTAGACGAAGGGGAAGGAGCCATGGCGCGACAGCCGCCCATAGCTGGGCTTGAGCCCCCACAGGCCGCAGAGCGAGGCGGGCACCCGGATGGACCCGTTGGTGTCGGTGCCGAGGCTGAGCGGGACCAGCCCGGCCGCGACCGCCGCCGCCGAGCCGCCCGAGGAGCCACCGGCGATCCGCGTCCCGTCATGCGGGTTGCGCGCCGGGCCGTCATGGCTGTTCTCCGTGGTGAAGCCGTAGGCGAACTCGTCCATGTTCAGCGCGCCGAGGCAGATCGCCCCCGCCGCCTCCAGCTGCCGGACCAGGAAGGCGTCGCGCGTGGCAGGCGGCGCGGCTTTCCGGATCCTGCTGCCGGCGGTGGTCGGGATGCCGGCCAGGTCGAACAGGTTCTTGGCGGCGAAGGGCACCCCGGCCAGCGGCCCGACCGCCGCGCCGCGGGCGATGCGCGCATCCAGGGCATCCGCGGCGGCCAGTGCCCGGTCCGCAAGCACGGCGGTGAAGGCATTCACCGCCGCATTGCGGGCGGCGATGCGCGCCAGCGCCGCTTCGGTCACCGCCCGGGCGGTGGTCTCGCCGGCGCGGATGCGGGCGGCGATGGCCAGCGCGGGGCCGCTCATGGCCGGTACACCGGCGCCGGCTCGGCCGTTTCGTCCAGCGGCACCGCCAGCGCCGGCGCGGCGATGCGCGCGACCAGCGCCAGCGCCGCCGCCACCCGCGCCTGCCGTTCGGCATCGAGGTGCAGCCCCACCGCCGGGGCCATGGCGGCGACATAGGCGGCGGGGTCGAGGCGGTCGGGGTCCAGCATGGGCGCTCTCCTGCGGCGGCCGCTGCCCCATGCCGGAATCATACCAGGGCACGCGAGCCGGGATGCGCGGCGGGCGGTCCGGGGTGATGGCCGCGCGACCCTGCCGCCCCCTGCCGGTCCGCGCCGCCGGGCCGGCGCCCGGGGACGTGGTGCGGCGCCCGAAGCTGGGTCGCCTTTACGACGCTCACCGGCGGATCCGAACCACCGGCACGGGCAGGTCGAAGCGGCCGCGCAACCGCTCGCGCAGCGGTGATGCCGCCGATCCCGCCCGCCGGCGTTTCGCGGCGGGCATGGATACGGGGGATTTCATGGCGTCTCGTCGCGGCAGCAAGCCGAAGGCCACGGCGCGGGCCGAGGCACAACCGGTCGTTGCCGAGGCGCCGCCGCAGGCAATCCGCGCAGCAGGGCTGGCGGCACCGGCCGACGCTGCGGCGCCGCCCGCCCCGGCCGCCGATCCGCGGCCGCCGGCGCCGCGCATCTACCTGCTGCACCCGCTGCTGGTGGGGCCGCTGCCCGCCTGGGATGCCGCCTTCGCCCGCATCGCCGGCCTCGGCTTCGACACCGCCCTGCTGGCGCCGGTCTTCGCGCCGGGGCCGAGCGGCAACCTCTACCACCTGGCCGATCCGGACGCGCCGCACCCGATCCTGGATGCGCCGGGCGATGCCACCGCCGCCCTGGCCGACCTGGCCGGGAAGGCGCGCGCCGCCGGCCTCGCGCTGCATCTCGACATCGTCCTCGACCGCGTCGCGGCGGATGGCGCGCTGCGCGCCACCCATCCCGGCTGGTTCGAGGCGCCGGGCGGCGACCCGCTGACCGATCCCCGCCTGGGCCCGGCCGAGCGCGGCACCGCCCGCGCCCGCTGGGATGACCCGCAGGTCGCCGCGGCGCTGGCCGCCTGGTGGGAGGACCGGCTGCGCCGCTTCGCCGCGGCCGGCGTGACGGGCTTCCGCTGCGACGCGCCGACCCGGGTGCCGCCCGCGGTGTGGCGCCGGCTGACCGCGGCGGTGCCGGAGGCCCGGTTCCTCGCCTGGACCGCCGGCGTGCCGGCGCCGGAGATCCCGCAGCTTGCCGGCTGCGGCTTCGCCGCGGTGTTCGACAGCCTGGGCTGGTGGGACCTGGAAGGGTCCTGGCTGGCCGAGGAGGCGGCGCGCCTTGCCGCCATCGCCCCGGTGATCTCCACGGTGGAGCCGCCCTTCGGCCCGCGCCTGGCCGCCCGGGATGCCGAGCCCTGGACCGCCGAGCGCGCGGCGCAGCGGCAGTTGCGGCTGGCCGCCGGCATCGGCGCCGGCATCCTGGTGCCCATGGGCTTCGAATACGGCGCCCGGCGGCCGCTGGACCCGGCGCGCGACCGGCCGGGCGACTGGGACTGGATCCGCGCCCATGGCGGCTTCGACCTGACCGGCGGGCTGAAGGCGGCCAATGACGCGCTGGCGGGGCGGCGGCTGGGCGCGGGCGAGTTGCGCCCGCTGTCCGGCTTCGGCGCGCCCGTCACCGCGCTGCTTCGCGCCGACGCGGCCGATGCCCGGCAGGCGAAGGCGGCGACCCTGGTGCTGGCCAACCCCGACCTGCGCAGCGGCGCCGGCGTGGCCCTGGCGACCCTGCTGCCGGGCACCGGCGGCGTCTTCACCCGCTTCCGCCCGCTCTCCCCCGAGACCGGGGACGCGCTGCAGCCCGGCTCCGCCATCCAGCTCGCGCCCGGCGAGGTGCGGCTGTTCGAGGCCGACATGGCCCGGCCGGTGCTGGTGGAGGTCGCGGTGCCCGGCGACGGCGCCGCGCCGCCGCTGGCCGGCGCCCTGGCCGCGGCGGCGGAGCCGCGCATCGGCATCGAGGCGCTGGCGCCCGCGGTGGACGAGGGCCGCTTCCCGGTGAAGCGCGTGGTCGGCGAGGTGGTCGAGGTCACCTGCGACCTGATCTGCGACGGCCACGAGAAGCTGGGCGCCGCCCTGCTCTGGCGCGCGGCGGATGCGGCCGACTGGACCGAGGTCCGCATGACGCCGCTGGGCAATGACCGCTGGATGGCGCGCTTCCCGCTGGAGCGCATGGGGCGGCATGTCTATGCCGTGGAGGCCTGGCGCGACGCCTTCGCCACCTATCGCGACGAGCTGGAGAAGAAGCACGCGGCCAATGTTCCGATCGGCCTGGAGCTGGAGGAAGGCCGCATCCTGGTGACGAAGGCCGGCGAGCGGGCCGGCGGCGCCCTCTCGTCGCTCGCGGAGCGGCTGCAGGGCGCGCGTGACGAGGAGAGGCTGACCATCCTGCTGGCGCCGGAGACGGCGACGCTGATGGCGCGCGCCGATGACCGCCCCTTCCGCATCCGCAGCCCGGAGATCCCGCTGGAGGCGGAGCGCACCGGCGCCGGCTTCGCCAGCTGGTACGAGCTGTTCCCGCGCAGCCAGAGCGGCGACGCCACGCGGCACGGGACCTTCGACGACGTCATCCGCCGCCTGCCGCATATCCGGGCGATGGGCTTCGACGTGCTGTATTTCCCGCCGATCCATCCGATCGGCCGGGCCTTCCGCAAGGGCCGCAACAACACGCTGACGCCGGGGCCGGACGATCCGGGCAGCCCCTATGCCATCGGGTCGGAGGATGGCGGGCATGACGCCATCCATCCGCAGCTCGGCACGCTGGAGGATTTCCGGCGCCTGGTTGCGGCGGCGCGGGAGCATGGGCTGGAGCTGGCGCTGGACTTCGCGGTGCAGTGCAGCCCGGACCATCCCTGGCTGAAGCAGCACCCGGGCTGGTTCGACTGGCGGCCCGACGGCAGCATCAAATACGCCGAGAACCCGCCGAAGAAGTACCAGGACATCGTCAACGTCGACTTCTACAAGGAAGAGGCGGTGCCCTCGCTCTGGGTCGCGCTGCGCGACGTGGTGCGGTTCTGGGTGGACCAGGGCGTGCGGCTGTTCCGGGTGGACAACCCGCACACCAAGCCCTTCCCCTTCTGGGAATGGCTGATCGCCGATATCCGGGGCCGCACGCCCGACGCCGTCTTCCTCGCGGAAGCCTTCACCCGCCCGAAGGTGATGTACCGGCTGGCGAAGATCGGCTTCGGCCAGTCCTACACCTACTTCACCTGGCGGAACCGCAAGCCGGAGATCCAGGCCTATCTGGAGGAGCTGGCGACGACCGCGCCGCGCGACTTCTTCCGCCCGCATTTCTTCGTCAACACGCCGGACATCAACCCGCCCTTCCTGCAGACCGGCGGGCGCGCGGGGCACCTGATCCGCGCCGCGCTGGCGACGACGCTGTCCGGCCTCTGGGGCATGTACCAGGGCTTCGAGCTGTGCGAGGCGACGCCGCTGCCCGGCCGCGAGGAATACCTCGACTCGGAGAAGTACGAGATCCGCGTCTGGCCGGACCGGCGGCCGGGCGACATCGTCGACGAGATCACCCGGCTGAACCTGATCCGCCGCGCCAATCCGGCGCTGCAGACGCATCTCGGCATCGCCTTCCACAACGCCTTCAACGACCAGGTGCTGTGGTACCGCAAGGCGACGCCGGATCGCGGGAATGTCGTGTTGTGCGCCGTGTCGCTGGACCCGCATACCCCGCAGGAGGCAACGGTCGAGTTGCCGCTGTGGGAATGGGGCCTGCCGGACTCGGCGGCGCTGGAGGCGGAGGACCTGATGACGGGGCGGCGATTCACCTGGCGCGGCAAGATCCAGCGGCTGCGGCTGGATCCGGGCGGGCTGCCCTTCGGCCTGTGGCGCGTGCGGCCGGAGGGCGCGTGATGGCCCGCGACGACGACATGCGCAAGGATGGCGAGGCCGGCATGCTGCGCGACCCCGATGCCACGGCGTTGCCGCATCCCTCCCGCCGGGCGGCGCAGAAGCACGGCGTGCCGCCGCGCGACCCGCTGTGGTACCGCGACGCCGTGATCTACCAGCTGCACGTGAAGTCCTTCTTCGATGCCAATGACGACGGCATCGGCGACTTCGCCGGGCTGCTGCAGAAGCTGGACTACATCGCCGACCTGGGCGTCGACACGCTGTGGCTGCTACCCTTCTATCCCAGCCCGCTGCGCGACGACGGCTACGACATCGCCGACTACCGCGGGGTCAATCCCAGCTACGGGTCGCTGCAGGATGCCCGCCGCTTCGTGCGGGAAGCGCATGCGCGCGGCCTGAAGGTGATCACGGAACTCGTCATCAACCACACCAGCGACCAGCACCCCTGGTTCCAGAAGGCGCGCAGCGCCCCGCCCGGCTCGGCCGCCCGCGACTACTATGTCTGGTCGCACACCGACCAGACCTACCAGGGCACCCGCATCATCTTCCTCGACACCGAGAAGTCGAATTGGACCTGGGACGAGCAGGCCAAGGCGTATTTCTGGCATCGCTTCTACAGCCACCAGCCGGACCTGAATTTCGAGAACCCCCGGGTGCTGACGGAAGTGCTGAACGTCATGCGCTTCTGGCTCGACATCGGGATCGACGGCCTGCGCCTCGACGCCGTGCCCTACCTGCGGGAGCGGGAGGGGACGAACAACGAGAACCTGCCGGAGACGCATGAGGTCTTGAAGCTGATCCGCGGCAAGCTGGACCAGGGCTACCAGGGCCGCATGCTGCTGGCCGAGGCCAATCAGTGGCCGGAGGACACGCAGCAGTATTTCGGCGGCGGCGACGAATGCCACATGGCCTTCCACTTCCCGCTGATGCCCCGCATGTACATGGGCATCGCGCAGGAGGACCGCTTCCCGATCACCGACATCCTGCGGCAGACGCCGGACATCCCGGAAGGCTGCCAATGGGCGATCTTCCTGCGCAACCACGACGAGCTGACGCTCGAGATGGTGACCGACCGGGAGCGCGACTATCTCTGGAACACCTATGCCGCCGACAAGCGGGCGCGGATCAACCTCGGCATCCGCCGCCGCCTGGCGCCGCTGCTGGAACGCGACCGCCGCCGCATCGAGCTGATGAACGGCCTGCTGCTGTCCATGCCCGGCACGCCGGTGATCTACTACGGCGACGAGATCGGCATGGGCGACAACATCTTCCTGCGCGACCGCGACGGCGTGCGCACGCCCATGCAGTGGTCGCCGGACCGCAATGGCGGCTTTTCCAAGGCCGATCCCGCCGCGCTGGTGCTGCCGCCGCTGCAGGATGCGATGTACGGCTACCAGGCCGTGAACGTGGAGACGCAGTCGCGCGACCCGCATTCGCTGCTGAATTGGATGCGCCGCATGCTGGCGGTGCGCAAGCGCAGCAAGGCCTTCGGCCGCGGCTCCATGCGCCTGCTCTACCCGGCCAACCGCAAGGTGCTGGCCTATATCCGCGGGCATGAGGGCGACGACATCCTCTGCGTCTTCAACCTCTCCCGCTCGGCGCAGGCGGTGGAACTCGACCTGTCGCAATTCGCCGGCAAGGTGCCGGTGGAGATGCTGGGCGGCACCAGCTTCCCGCCGATCGGCCAGCTGCCCTACCTGCTGACGCTGCCGCCCTACGGCTTCTACTGGTTCGTGCTGGCGACCGAGAAGGCGCTGCCGCCCTGGCATTCGCCGAGCCCGGAGCCGCTGCCGGACCTGCGCACCCTTGTCCTGAAGGCCGACGTGAAAGAACTCCTCGGCGCCGCCGTCCGCGGCGATCTCGAACAGAACGTCCTGCCGGAATACCTGCCGAAGCGCCGCTGGTTCGCGGCGAAGGGGGACCGGCTGGAGGGCGTGCGCATCGGCGCCATCGCCGCCCTGCCGGATGCCCAGGGCGCGGTGGTGATGGCGGAGGTGGAGGCGCGGCTGCCCGGCCGCACCGAACGCTACGCCCTGCCGCTGGCCGGCGTGGAGGAGACGGAGGGCGTCGGCCCGCTGGCTTCGCAGCTCGCCTTGTCCCGCCTGCGGCAGGGCCGGCGCGTCGGCTACCTGACCGACGCCTTCGCCGATGACCGCATGCCGCCCGCGGTGCTGCGGGCGCTGCGCGAGGGCACGGCGCTGGCGAGCGAGGAGGGCGAGATCCGCTTCCTCGCCACCTCCCGCCTCGGCGAGGTCGCGCTGCCGGACAAGCCGGAGATCCGCCGGCTCTCGGCCGAGCAGTCCAACTCCTCCCTCATCTACGGGGAGCAGGTGGTCCTGAAGATCATCCGCCGCATCAACCCCGGCATCCACCCGGAAGCCGAGGTGACGCGCTACCTGACCGAGGCCGGCTTCGGCAATACCGCGCCGCTGCTGGGCGAGGTGGTGCGCATCGCCGCCGACGGCACGCCGCACACGCTGATGCTGGCGCAGGGTTTCGTCCGAAACCAGGGCGATGGCTGGGGCTGGACGCAGGACTGGCTGCACCGCGCGGTGGACGAGGCGGCCCTGACCGACACGCCGCCCGAGGACCCCTTCGCCGGGTACCTGGCCTTCGCCGCGGCGCTCGGCCAGCGGCTGGCCGAGCTCCATGCCGTGCTGGCGCGGCCGACCGGCAACCGGGACTTCGCGCCGGAACGGGCGACGGAGCCGGACCGCGCCGGCTGGGCGCGCGGCGCGCTGGAGCAGCTGGAGCCCGCCCTCGCCCTGCTGCAGGGCCGCGACCTGCCGGCCGATGCGGCCGAGAGCGCGCAGCGCCTGCTCGGCCGCGCGGAGGCGCTGCGCGAGGCCGTCCATCGCCTGGCGCAATCGGCCGAGGGCGCGCTGAAGACCCGCGTGCACGGCGATTTCCACCTGGGCCAGGTGCTGGTGGCGCAGGGCGATGCGGTGATCGTCGATTTCGAGGGTGAGCCGGCCCGCAGCCTGGAGGAGCGCCGGGCCAAGGGCAGCCCGCTGCGCGACGTCGCCGGCCTGCTGCGCAGCTTCGACTATGCCGCGCATGTCGCCGCCTCCACCGAGGCCTCGGGCGCCTCCGCCGCCGCGCCGACCGAGCGCCGCGCCGCGCTGATCGCCCGCTGGCAGCAGGAGAGCGAACGCGCCTTCCTCGAGGCCTACCGGAAGGTCGAGGAGGCGGCCGAGAACCCCTGGGTCCCGGCCGAGGCCACCCCCGCCTTGCTCGACCTGTTCCTGGTCGAGAAGGCGGCCTATGAAATCCGCTACGAGGCGGCGAACCGCCCGGCCTGGATCGGCGTGCCGCTCCGGGGCCTGGCGGCGCTGGCGGAGCGGATCACGGCATGAACCAGGCTTTCGACGCGCTGGCGGCGGGTCGCCACGGCGACCCGTTCTCCCTGCTCGGCCCGCATGGCGAGGAGGTCTGCACCTTCCAGCCCGGCGCCCGCGGCGTCACCGTGCTGGCCCGCGACGGCGGGGAGGAGCTGGGCCGGCTCGAGCGCGTGCATCCCGCCGGCATCTTCGCCGGCCGCGTCGCGCGGCAGGTGCCCTACCGGCTGCGGGTGGACTGGCCCGGCCTGCCGCAGGAGACGGAGGATCCCTACAGCTTCGGCCTGCTGCTCGGGCCGCTCGACATGCACCTCTTCGCAGAGGGACGGCATTTCGAGCTGGCCCGGGTCTTCGGCGCGCAGGCGATGACGATCGACGGCGTTCCCGGCGTGCGCTTCGCCCTCTGGGCGCCGAATGCGCAGCGCGCCTCCGTCGTCGGCGACTTCAACGGCTGGGACGGCCGCCGCCATCCCATGCGGCTGCGGCGCGAAGCCGGGGTGTGGGAGCTGTTCATCCCCCGCCTGCAGCCCGGCGCCACCTACAAGTACGAGCTGATCGGCGCCGATGGCGGCGTGCTGCCGCTGAAGGCCGACCCCCTCGCGCAGATGACCGAGGTGCCGCCGGCCACCGCGTCGCGCGTCATGGACCCGGCGCCCTTCGCCTGGTCCGACGCGGCCTGGATGGCGCGGCGCGGCGCGGCGCAGGCGCCGGATGCGCCGATCTCGGTCTACGAGGTGCATGCCGGCAGCTGGTGGCGCGACGCCGAGGGCAAATCGCCCGACTGGCACCGCCTGGCCGACCGGCTGATCCCCTATGTGCAGGGCATGGGCTTCACGCATGTGGAGTTCATGCCGGTGATGGAGCACCCCTTCGGCGGGTCCTGGGGCTACCAGCCGCTGTCGATGTTCGCGCCCAGCGCCCGCTTCGGCTCGCCCAGCGGCTTCGCGCATTTCGTCGACCGTGCGCATGCCGCCGGCATCGGCGTGATCCTGGACTGGGTGCCGGCGCATTTCCCGACCGATGCGCATGGGCTCTACCGCTTCGACGGCACCGCGCTCTACGAGCATGCCGACCCGCGGGAAGGGTTCCACCGCGACTGGAACACCGCCATCTACAATTTCGGCCGCAACGAGGTGCGCGGCTTCCTCCTCGCCAGCGCCATCCACTGGCTGGAGCACTACCATGTGGACGGGCTGCGGGTGGATGCGGTGGCGTCCATGCTCTACCGCGACTATTCCCGCCCGGCCGGCGAATGGATCCCCAACCGCTTCGGCGGGCGGGAGAACCTGGAGGCGGTGGCCTTCATCCAGGAACTGAACGCGGTGGTCGCCGAACGCTGCCCCGGCGCGGTGATGATCGCCGAGGAAAGCACCGCCTGGCCCGGCGTGACGCGCCCCACCAGCCAGGGCGGCCTGGGCTTCCACTACAAGTGGAACATGGGCTGGATGCACGACACGTTGCACTACATCGAGGAGGACCCGGTCCACCGGCAGTTCCACCACGACCAGATGACCTTCGGCCTGGTCTATGCCTGGAGCGAGAGGTTCGTCCTGCCCCTCAGCCATGACGAGGTGGTCTACGGCAAGGGCTCGCTCTACGGGAAGATGCCCGGCGATGCCTGGCAGAAATTCGCCAACCTGCGCGCCTATCTCGCCTTCATGTGGACCCATCCCGGCAAGAAGCTGATCTTCATGGGCGGCGAGATCGCCCAGCCCGCCGAGTGGAACCACGATGCCAGCATCGACTGGCCGTTGCTGGACGATGCGCGGCACCGCGGCATCCAGCGCCTGCTGCACGACCTGAACGCCGCCTATCGCGGCCTTCCCGCGCTGCACCGGCGGGATGCCGAGCCGGAGGGCTGGCACTGGGTCATCGGCGACGACCGGGCGCAGAGCGTCTTCGCCTGGCTGCGGCTGGGGGCGGAGGGCGACCCGCCGGCGCTGGTGGTGCTGAACATGACGCCGGTGCCGCGGCATGGCTACCGCATCGGCGTGCCGCGCGGCGGCACCTGGCAGGAGATGCTGAACACCGACGGCGCCGCCTATGGCGGCAGCAACAGCGGCAATGGCGGCTGGATCCAGGCGGAGGCGGTGCCGGCCCATGGCTGCTCCGAGAGCCTGAGCCTGTTCCTGCCGCCGCTCGCCGCCCTCATCCTGACGCCGCAGGGATAGGGGCATGCCGCCGGGCAGGTGCCGGGTCGCGCGGCGCGGCGGGGTGGCGGGTGCAGCCGGTGGGGGCGACGCCGCGGGCGGCG